>NZ_JBEPNB010000010.1:0-70862 GCF_040546065.1 Micrococcus sp. UYEF5 | reverse complement strand
CCCGCCCCATTATTAATTACCAGGGGAATGATTGCCTCCATGTTGTTGTGCACCCCATGTTTCCCCAGTTCCCCTTTGACCCCTCCCACATACCTTTGTTTATGGTACAAAACCCCCCCCCCCCCCCCCCCCCGACGGGGTGTCAAGGAGATTCCTCGGCGCATTCCGACCGCGCTCGGGGGCCTCGCCCGTGCCGTGCCGCTGGCCTTTCACGGCGCGGGGCGGCCTGCCGGCCGACGTCGTCGGTTGAGTTATCACCGGTCGTAGGCCGCCGCACCCGGGATAAGTCAACCGGCGTTGCTCCGAGGCCGCGCGGGGCGCCGAGGACGCCCTCATGGCGCTGCGCCGCGGAGCGGCCGTCACAGACCCGGCCTCTCCGCCCCCGGGCGCCCCCGGACCCCGCCCGCGGCCTACCCTGGAGGAGCCCGAACCGGGCCGCGACCGAGTCACGAGGAGATGAGACGAGCGCATGACCCGCCTGCCCGGTCTGCGTCCCCCGCGGTTCCTGGACCCGTGGCGTCGCCCGCTGGCCCCCCGTCTGCCCTGGCACGTGGTCCTCGCGGCCTCGATCGCGGGGGCACTGACCATCGCCACCCTCAGCCTCGGCGAGGACCTGGCCTCCGTGCCGCTGCTGGTGGGCGCCTTCGGCTCGTCCTGCGTGCTCGTGTTCCTCGTGCCGCACGGCCCGCACTCCCACCCTGCCAACGTGCTCGTGGGGCACGTGGTCTCGGCCGCATGCGGGATCGCCGTGATCTCCGTGCTGCCCCTGGCCTGGTACTCGCTCGCGGCTGGCATGGGCCTGGCCATGGCCGTCATGGCCGGGCTTCGCGTCATCCACGCCCCCGCGGGCGCCACCGCGCTGACGGTCATGCTGAGCAACGCGGACTGGCACTACCTGGTCACCCCGGTGCTCGCCGGGGCGCTGGTCCTCACCGCGTGCGCGCTGCTGTACCGCCGCCTGATGTGGCGGGTGATCGGGCCGCCGGGGTGAGCCCACGCCGGGCCAGGGCCGCCACGGTCAACGCCGGATGCTCCGCGTCGAACGCGAAGAGGACCCGGATCAGCCGGTCCAGCGTGCCGCTCACGCCGACCCGCTCACGTCAGGAAGTCGCGCGCGACCTCGAGGAGGCGGTCGTTGGCCTCCTGCTCGCCGATGCTCACGCGCACGCCCTCGCCCGCGAACGCCCGGACGGACAGGGCCCGGGCCTGGGCGGCCTCGGCGAACGCCTGCGTGCGCTCGCCGAGCGGCAGCCACACGAAGTTGGCCTGCGATGAGGGCAGGTCCCAGCCGGCCCCGGCCAGGGCGGCGGCGACGCGCTCGCGCTCGTCGACGACGATCTGCACGCGCTCGAGGACCTCGTCCAGGTGCTCGAGCGAGGCGATCGCGGCCTCCTCGGCCACCGTGGACACCGCGAACGGGGTGGCCACGGTGCGCAGGGCCTTCGTGATCTCCGGCTGCGAGACCGAGTAGCCCACGCGCAGGTTGGCCAGGCCGTGCGCCTTCGAGAAGGTGCGCAGCACGACGACGTTCGCGTGCTTGCGGTACATCTCCAGGCCCTTGACCGCGTCCTCGTCGCGGACGAACTCCACGTACGCCTCGTCGATGACCACGAGGATGTGCGCGGGCACGCGCGCCAGGAAGTCCTCGACCTCGGCGGTCGTGAGCACGGGGCCGGTCGGGTTGTTGGGGGTGCAGAGCAGGATCACGCGGGTCCGCTCCGTGATCGCCTCCAGCATGGCCGGCAGGTCGTGGCGGTGGTCCGCGGTGAGCGGCACCTGCACGTCCACGGCACCGGCGGTGCGGACCACGATCGGGTAGGCCTCGAAGGAACGCCACGCGAAGATCACCTCGTCGCCCTCCCCGGCCTCGCCGTGGCCGGCGAAGGCGGTGATGACCTGGGCCAGGGCGCCGAGGGAGCCGGCGCCGGTCACGACGTCGTCCGCCGGGACGTCCAGGTGCGCGGCCAGGGCCTGGCGCAGGCCGGTGGAGAGGGTGTCCGGGTAGCGGCAGAGGGTGCTGGGCGCGCCCTCCGGGCCGGTCACGACCTGACGCACCCGGTCGATCACGCCGGACACGGGCGCGTAGGGGTTCTCGTTCGAGGAGAGCTTGTAGGGGTGCAGGCCCGGGACGGCGACCGGCGGCTTGCCGGCGGCGTACGGCGGCAGCATGCCGACCTTCTTGTGGGGCGCGACCACGGCGGGCGGCTGCTGTGCGTCATCAGTCATGGCCACCAGGGTAATGCGGGCCGCGGACGCCGTGAGCGGCACCACGGGACCCGGGCTCGGCGCCCCGGGGTTCAGGCTGCGCCGAAGGCGACGGCGACGGCCCGGGCCGCCTCACCGAGCCGGTCTCCGAGGCGCGCCGGGTCCTCCGGTCGCGTCGCGTAGACCACGGCGAGGGCGGCGGGCAGCTGGCCGGGGACCCGCAGCGGCACGGCGACCGAGGAGACGCCGGTGATGACCTCGTCGGAGCTGACGGCCCAGCCGCGCTCCCGCACGTCGTCGAGCTCGGGCCGCTCGGGCGGGGCCTCGCCGGGCAGCCGCGCCCACTCCTGTCCGGTCAGGATGGCGGCGATCGCCATCCCCGGCGCACCGACCCCGAGGGGGTGCCGGGTCCCCGGCCGCTGCGTGACGAGGTTGCCGCTGGGCGGCTCGGCCGTGGCCAGGGTGAGGCAGTGGGCCCCGTCCCACACCACGAGGAACGCGGTCATGCCCAGGTCGGTGGAGACGGCCGTCAGGTGCGGCATGGCCGCCGCGCGCAGATCCTGCTCCACCCGGCGGGCGAGGACGGCCAGGCCGGGGGCGGCGTGGACGCGGCCGAGGCCGTCGCGGCGCAGCAGGCCATGGGCCTCGAAGGTGCGCAGCATGCGGTAGGCGACCGAGCGATGGACGCCCAGGCCGTCGGCGAGGTCGGCGATGGTGGGCGGCTCGGGCGCCTCCACGACGGTCTCGAGCAGGGTGAGCGCGCGGGAGAGCGTCTGGGAGGGTGCGCCCTCCCGGACCGGGCCGCCGTCGTGCTCCGCCATCTGTGCTCCTCGCCTCGGGTGCCGGACGTGACGCGCCCGGGGCGTGGTCGGCCCGCGCGCCGGTTGTGAACCCGGTCACGTCCGCGTACAGTCTGGCACACATGTGTTCCCAGGGAGAACACCGTGTTCTCTGAGAGAACACGCCGTCGGGTGGCACGCGCACCGCGCAGCGACATCCCCCGCAGCGAAAGGACCCCCATGCTCTTCCACCACCACGGCTACGTCTCCACGAACCCGCGCGTCCAGGTGGCGGCCGGCATCGGCCTGGACCGCCCCGCCGAGCTGCCGGACGAGATGGACGTGCTGATCGTCGGCTCGGGCCCGGCCGGCATGATCGCCGCCGCCCAGCTCGCGATGTTCCCGGACGTCCACACCCGCATCATCGAGCGCCGCCCCCACCGCCTCGAGATCGGCCAGGCGGACGGCATCCAGGCCCGCTCCGTGGAGACCTTCCAGGCCTTCGGCTTCGCGAGCGAGATCATCGACGAGGCCTTCGACCTGACCTCCATGGCGTTCTGGAACCCGGCCGAGGACGACGCGGACACGATCGTGCGCACCTCGCTGGCCGAGGACGACCCGGAGGGCGTCTCCGAGTTCCCGCACCTGATCGTGAACCAGGCCCGCATCCTGGACTGGTTCGCCGAGTACATGAAGAACTCCCCCACCCGCGCGCAGCCGGACTACGGCTGGGCGTTCGAGACCCTCGAGGACACGAACGACGGCGAGCACCCCGTGCTCGTGACCCTGCGCCGGACCGTGGATGCCCAGGGCAACGCCCTCGAGGACCCCGCCTCAGGCCCGACCCGCCAGGTGCGCGCCAAGTACGTGGTGGGCGCGGACGGCGCGGGCTCCCGCGTCCGCAAGGCGATCGGCCACACCCTGACCGGCGACGCCGCGAACCACGCGTGGGGCGTCATGGACGCACTGGCCGACACGGACTTCCCGGACATCCGCACCAAGTGCGCGATCCACTCGTCCAGCGGCTCGATCCTCCTGATCCCCCGCGAGGGCGGCCACCTGTTCCGCATGTACGTGGACCTCGGCGAGGTCCCGGCGGACGACGACCACCAGGTGCGCCAGACCCCGCTCGAAGAGATCATCCGCCGGGCCCAGCAGATCCTGCGCCCCTACACGCTGGACGTGAAGGAGGTTGCCTGGCATTCGGTGTACGAGGTGGGCCACCGCCTCACCTCGGGCTTCGACAACCGCGAGCGCGTGGCCCACCCCAATGTGTTCCTGCTCGGCGACGCCTGCCACACCCACTCCGCGAAGGCCGGCCAGGGCATGAACGTGTCCATGCAGGACGGCTGGAACCTCGGCTGGAAGCTGGGCCAGGTGCTCTCCGGGATGGCCCCGGCCGAGCTCGTGCCGACCTACTCGGAGGAGCGCAAGGAGATCGCCAAGAACCTGATCGACTTCGACAAGGAGTGGTCGACGCTCATGGCCAAGCCCACCTCCGAGCTGGGCGACCCGAACGAGGTGGCCGAGTTCTACACGAAGACCGCCGAGTTCCCGGCCGGCTTCATGACGGAGTACCAGCCCTCCCTCCTCACCACGGACGCCACCGGCCAGGCGCTGGCGCAGGGCTACCCCATCGGCAAGCGCTTCAAGTCGGCGCTGGTGGAGCGCTCGTGCGACACCAACGTCAAGCACCTGGGCCACCTGCACCGCGCGGACGGCCGCTGGCGCGTCTACGTGTTCGCCGACGCCGCCTCCCCGCGCGCCGAGGATTCGAAGGTCGCGGCGTGGGCGAAGACGATCGAGGAGGACCCGCGGTCCTTCCGCAACCGCCACACCCCGTCGGACGGGCCGGAGGACGCCCGCTTCGACATCAAGGTCGTGTACCAGCAGAAGCAGACCGAGTTCGCCCACCCGGACGTGCCGTCGATCTTCCGACCGACCACCGGCCCCCTCGGCCTGCACGACCTGAACAGCATCTTCGCCACGTGTCAGCCCAAGCACGGCGAGGACATCTTCGAGGCCCGCGGCATCAGCCGTGACGGCGCCGTCGTCGTGGTCCGCCCGGACCAGTACGTCTCCGGCGTCTTCGGCCTCGACGAGGTCGACCGCCTGAACGCGTTCTTCGCGGGCGTGCTGCTCGACGCGAACTGAGCCGGCGGCGGCGGGCGCCCCGCCGCCGGTCCGCTCACCGGGATCCCGGAGGCAGGTGGCCCCGCTCGGGGAGCGTGCGGCGCAGGCGCACCGCCCGGCTCGAGGCCACGGTGCCGGCGGTCAGCCCGGCCAACGCGGCGGAGAGCCCGGCGACCTCCGCCCGGGACGCGGGCTCGGCGGCCTCGAACTGCCGGATCAGGTCCACCTGGGCGTCGAAGTCGTGGGCGGCGCCCAGGTCGTCCTCGACCGCCCGCGGCGAGACGGTTCGGAAGCCGCCCCCGGGCGCATCCCACCCGTGGCCGGCCGGGTGGAAGACCACCTCGGCCCGGCGCGACGAGACGGGGGTGGGCGCCCCGTCCGCGGCGACGGCCAGGTCCCCGTCCGCGGAGAACTCCAGCACCGCGGTCCGCCCGGTCTCCACCGCGTTGCCGGACGGCGCCGCGACCGTCATGACGCCGGCCACGGGGTACACGGACGTGAAGTCCTCGCGCCCGGCCAGGTTGACGGCGTGCACCCCGCCCTGGGAATAGCCGGCCAGGACGAGCGGGGCGCCGTGCGGGACGCCGGCCGCCTCAAGCGCCGCCCGCACCGCCGGGGCCGTGACCTCGGACTCGGAGCCGAGGGCGTCCAACAGTCCGCCGGCGTCCCACGGGTCGGTCGACTCGGGATCCGGGATCAGGCCGCCGCGGGTGCCCGGCAGGCCCACCACCCAGGCGCGGCTCCCGTTCTCTCGCACCACCTCCGTGACCGTGAGGTCCCCGTCCCCCTCCTCGCGCGGGATGAGAGAGGCCAGCCCCGTGGCCGAGCCGTCCAGCAGGGCGGGCGCCGTCGGCCGGTCCTGCGACGCCCCGTGCGGGGTCACCGCGCCCCGAGGCGCCGCTCCGGCGAGGGTCAGGGCGTCCGCCGCCACGGTCCACGCCTCGTCCGGGGAGACCCGCAGCGCCTCGGTGAGGTCCGACGCGGCATCCGTCCCCTTCTTCGCCGCGGAGGAGACGGGCCGCTTCAGCACGCGCTTCTGCGCCCTCGTCAGCATCTTCACGTCGATCCGTGCCAGGGCCGCGAGCAGGGGGAATCCGGTGGCCGCGAGCGCGGCGGACACGATGGCCTCGGGCACCGCCTGGACGAGGTCCTGCACGAGCCGCTCCGCCTCGCGGGTGGTGAGCCCGTCATGGCCGTCCCGCCAGAGCAGCGCCGGCAGCTCCTCCAGGGAGGCGTCCTCGGCAGCCATGATGCCGGCCGCCGCGCGCTCGGCCTCCTCGTAGCGGGCCGCCGCGGAGAGCAGGTCACGGTGCAGCTCGGCGCACTGCTCCGACAGGCTCCGCACGCGACCGACCGCCTCCGCCAGTCGGTCCTGCAGCAGGGCGGCGGAGGCGAGCCACGTGGCCGACCGGCCCAGCCCGAAGGCGGCCGCGTCGACCTGCCACGAGGCTCCGGCCGCCTCTTCGGCGGCGTGCTCGTGCCGCCCGGCCACGACGCGCATCTCCTCGACCTCCGCGTAGATCGAGCCCGGTCCGCCGTGCGTGCTGAAGGCCACCGCCCCCGGGCCCGCACCCCTCCCGCCGGTCATGCCGCCACCGCCAGCGAGCGCAGGACGGCCAGCGCCGTCTCCTCGGCCGCCCGCTGCCGGGCCTCCGCGTTCCGGCGTGCGTCCTCCGCCTCCCGCTCGGCGGTGGCCCGCAGGGCGAGCCACTCCCCGGCCTCCCGTTCGAGCTCCGCCGCCAGGGTCGCCGCCCGCCGCACGGCCTCCCCATAGGCGCCGGCGGCCTCCCCGCGCCATGCCGAGTGCATCGCCGAGCGCACGTCCGTGGCGGCGCTGACCAGCCCGCCCAGCGCCGTGCGCAGCTGCGTCTGGGCCACCGCGAGGTCGGCGAGGGCCTGCTCGGCGGCCTCCCGCTCGCGCCGGGCGGGGTCGGCCCACGCGGCCAGGCGGGCGGCGTCGTCGTCGAGTCCGACGGCCCGCAGGGCCGTGGCGATCTGCTGAGGTCCGATGAGGGGTGACATGCGGCCACCGTAGGGAGGGCCCGGGCCCCGCGACCGCGGCGGGGGACGATCCGGGGATGGGGGACGCCGTCGGGACGCCTGTGCAGGAGCGAACCGTCCCGCACCGTCCCGGCGGCCGCGTCGCACCGGGGTCGCGCCGGCTCCGGCGTGTTGACCGAGGTCACACCCTGGCCTATCCTGAACGAGCGGTCAGTAATTCGGTGCGCCCCGGTGCTCCCTGACCACGGAACCAGCCCGCACTCAGCGTGAGGTGATCCCCATGACGCAGACCAGCTCCCCCCAGCACCTGGCCTCCGTCCCGTCCCCCGAGGATGCGGCCGGCCAGGAGAACTTCGATCGCCTGATCGCGGAGGACTCGCGCATCGAGCCCCGCGACTGGATGCCCGAGGCGTACCGCAAGTCCCTGACCCGCCAGGTCTCCCAGCACGCGCACTCCGAGATCATCGGCATGCAGCCGGAGGCCAACTGGATCACCCGCGCCCCCTCCCTGAAGCGCAAGGCGATCCTCATGGCCAAGGTCCAGGACGAGGCCGGCCACGGCCTGTACCTGTACTCCGCCGCCGAGACCCTCGGCACCCCGCGGGACGAGTTGAACGAGCAGCTGCTCTCCGGCCGCGCGAAGTACTCCTCGATCTTCAACTACCCGGCCCGCACCTGGGCGGACATGGGCGCGATCGGCTGGCTCGTCGACGGCGCCGCGATCTGCAACCAGGTGCCGCTGTGCCGTGCCTCCTACGGCCCGTACGGCCGCGCGATGGTGCGCATCTGCAAGGAGGAGTCGTTCCACCAGCGCCAGGGCTGGGAGATCCTCTACGAGCTCTCGCACGGCACCCCGGCGCAGAAGCAGATGGCCCAGGACGCCGTGAACCGCTTCTACGGTCCGGCCCTGCAGATGTTCGGCCCGCCGGACGAGGACTCCCCCAACTCCCGCCAGTCCATGGCGTGGAAGGTCAAGCGCTTCTCCAACGACGACCTGCGCCAGCGCTTCGTGGACATGATCGTCCCGCAGGCCGAGGCCCTCGGCCTCACCCTGCCGGACCCGGACCTGAAGTGGAACGAGGAGCGCGGCCACTACGACTTCGGCGAGCTGGACTGGGACGAGTTCATGTCCGTGATCAAGGGCGACGGCCCCATGAACACCCAGCGCATGGCCCGCCGCATCCAGGCCCACGAGGAGGGCGCCTGGGTCCGCGAGGCCGCCGCCGCCTACGCCCGCCGCCAGGCCGAGCAGAACGCGCCGGCCGAGACCCACCTGATCGGAGCCTGACCCATGAGCGAGACCACCGCCGCCTCCCACGCCTGGCCCCTGTGGGAGGTCTTCGTCCGCGCCAACCGCGGCCTCTCCCACGTGCACGCCGGCTCACTGCACGCCCCGGACGCCACCCTGGCGCTGCGCAACGCGCGTGACCTGTACACCCGCCGCAACGAGGGCACCTCCGTGTGGGTCGTCCCGGCCGAGGCCATCGCGGCCTCCGACCCGGACTCCAAGGGCGGCTTCTTCGAGTCCGCGCAGGGCAAGTCCTACCGTCATGCCACCTACTACCAGCAGTCCGAGGGGGTGCCGCACCTGTGAGCTTCGCGACCAACGACTCCGCCACGAAGCACTCCGCGGGCGTGGCCATCACCGCCGAGGAGATCGCGGCGGGCGAGCAGAAGGCGAGCGACGACGTCGCCCGCTACGCCCTCGCCCTCGGCGACGACGCCCTGATGCTCGGCCAGCGCCTGTCCTGGTGGATCTCCCGCGCCCCGGAGCTCGAGGAGGACATCGCCCTGGGCAACATCGCCCTGGACCTCGTGGGCCACGCCCGCTTCCTCCTCTCCTACGCCGGCACCGCGTGGGGCAAGACCGAGGACGAGCTCGCGTACTTCCGCGACGAGGAGGAGTTCCGCTCCGTCCGCCTCGTGGAGGCCGAGAACGGCGACTTCGCCAAGACGATCGCCCGCCAGCTGTACTACTCGTTCTACTCGTACGAGCTGTACACCCGCCTGCGCGAGTCCACGGACCCCACGCTCGCCGCCATCGCGGACAAGGCCCTCAAGGAGGTCCTGTACCACCAGGACCACGCCGCCCTGTGGCTGCAGCGCCTGGGCCTGGGCACCGAGGAGTCGAAGCGCCGCATGCAGCGCGGCCTGGGCGAGCTGTGGCCCTACGTGGCCGAGCTCTTCCACGACGACGACGTCGTCCGCGCCCTCGCCGAGCAGGGCGTCGCCGTGCTGCCGTCCTCGCTGGAGGAGCCCACGATGGCCCGCATCCGCGCGGCCATCGAGGAGGCCGGCCTGACCGTGCCGACGACGGGCACCGCCCGCGGCGGCGACCGCTCCGGCGCCATGAGCGAGTACCGCGGGTACATCCTCGCGGAGATGCAGTCCCTGGCGCGCCGTCACCCGGGAGCGACCTGGTGACCACCGCCAGCGAGCTGCGCCCCGCCGATCCCGCCGACGCGCGGGTCTGGGATGCGGCCTCCACCGTGCACGACCCGGAGATCCCCGTGCTGTCCATCGCGGACCTGGGGATCCTCCGGGAGGCACGGGTCGAGGGTGAGAAGGCCGTCGTCGTCATCACGCCCACCTATTCCGGCTGCCCCGCCATGGACACCATCACCACGGACGTCACCCGCGCGCTCGAGCGCGCCGGGTTCCCCGACGCCGAGGTGCGCCTGGTGCTCCAGCCGGCATGGACCACGGACTGGATGACGGACGAGGGCAAGGCCAAGCTCAACGAGTACGGCATCGCCCCGCCCGTCGCGCGCACCACGGACGGCCCGGTCATGATCGGCATGGCCGTGAAGTGCCCGCGCTGCCACTCCCTGAACACCCGCGAGATCACCCGCTTCGGCTCCACCTCCTGCAAGGCCCTCTACACCTGCCGGGAGTGCCTCGAGCCCTTCGACTACTTCAAGGTGCACTGATGACCGAGACCCCCGACGCCCCCACCACCGGCAAGCGCCGCGCCACGTTCAACACCCTCGAGGTGTCCGAGCTGCGCCGCCTGACCGAGGACTCCGTGGAGGTCACCTTCGCGGTGCCCGAGGAGCTCGCCGACGACTACGACTACGTGCCCGGCCAGTACGTGGCCCTGCGCAAGGAGCTCGACGGCGCCGAGGTGCGCCGCTCCTACTCGATCTGCGCCGTCCCGAAGCGCGGCGAGATCCGCGTGGCCGTGAAGAAGGACATCGGCGGCACGTTCTCCACGTGGGCCAACGAGAGCCTCGAGGTCGGCGAGAGGATCGACGTGATGAACCCGCAGGGCGCGTTCACGTCCCGCACGCACGTCACCTCCCTCAACGACGCCCAGAAGGTGGCGGCGGAGAAGGTCGCGGAGAAGAAGGACACGCACCTGGTGGCGTTCGCGGCCGGCTCGGGCATCACCCCGATCATGGCGATCGCCAAGGCCGTGCTCGCGGCCTCCGAGTCCTCGCGCTTCGACCTGGTCTACGCGAACCGCTCCGCCATGGACGTGATGTTCGCCGAGGAGATCGGCGACCTCAAGGACAAGTACCCGGCCCGGTTCACGGTGCACCACGTGCTCTCCCGCGAGCAGCGCGTGTCCCCGCTGCTCTCCGGCCGCATCGACGAGGACAAGCTCACCACCCTCCTGGACCGCGTGATCGACGTGGAGGGCACCGACGAGTGGTTCCTCTGCGGCCCGTTCGAGCTCGTGCAGCTCACGCGTGAGACGCTCGCCGCCCGCGGCGTGTCCGAGGACGACGTGCGCTTCGAGCTGTTCACCACCGGCCGCCCGGAGAACCCGCAGGGCCACTCCGGCCGCGTGGTGGAGGTGGACCCGAAGGGCGACAACGTGACCATCGAGTTCAACCTCGACGGCCTCACCGCCAAGGTCGAGTCCCCCAAGTCCGCCCACGAGACGGTCCTCAACGCCGCGCTGCGCGTCCGCTCGGACGTGCCCTTCGCCTGCGCCGGCGGCGTGTGCGGCACCTGCCGCGCCAAGGTCGTCGACGGCGCGTACGAGATGGACGAGAACTACGCGCTCGAGAAGGACGAGGTGGAGAAGGGCTACGTGCTCACGTGCCAGACCCGCCCGACCTCCGACTCGATCACGCTGGACTTCGACGCCTGAGCGCCCGCCCACGAGACCGAAGGAGCCCCCGATGATCGAGATCACCGTCGAGAACGGCGTCGCCGAGATCGTGCTGGACGCCCCCCAGAGGATGAACGCCCTGGACGAGGCCGCGCTGGCCGAACTCCAGGCCGCCTACGAGCGGGCCGCCGCCGGCGTCGAGTCCGGTGAGGTCCGGGCCGTGCTGCTGCGCGGCGAGGGCCGCGGCTTCTGCGCGGGCCGCGACATCTCCGCCGTGGTCCCGGCCGAGGACGACGCCACCGCCTACCTGCGGGACAGGGTCACCCCGGTGCTGCGGGCCATGTCCGAGATCCCGGTCCCCACCTTCGCCGCGGTGCAGGGCGCCTGCCTGGGCGTGGGCCTGGGCCTCGCGATCGCCACGGACGTGGTGTACGTGGCCGAGGACGCGAAGATCGGCTCGCCGTTCGCGAACCTCGGGGCCACCCTGGACTCCGGCGGCCACTGGCTGTTCACCGAGCGCCTGGGCGCGCACCGCACCCTGGACCTGATCTACACGGCCGAGCTCCTCTCGGGCGTCGAGGCCGTCCAGGCCGGGCTGTTCTCCCGGGCCCTGCCCGCGGACGAGCTGCTCGAGTTCACCCGTGCGAAGGTCGCCCAGGTGGCCTCCGGCGCGACCCTCGCGTTCCGCGCGTCGAAGGAGCTCGTGGCCCAGGTCCGCGACCGGCGCGTGGGCCTGTGGGAGTCCCTCGACGCGGAGAACATCGCCCAGGGCGAGCTCTGCGGCACCGCCGACTACGCCGAGGGCTTCCATGCCTTCCAGGAGAAGCGGAAGCCGGAGTTCACCGGCCGCGGCTGAGCCGCCGCACCCCGCCACCGACGACGGCGCCGCACCCTTCGCACGAGGGGCGCGGCGCCGTCGTCGTCCCGGCTACGCCGCGTCACATTCCCGTCATCAGCCTGGATCGTGGCGTAAGTCACATGGGATCGTATACGGTGACGGGTGTCACTTCCCGACCGATCGGTCGGGTGCCACACCGTCCCGCCGCCGTCTCACGGTCGGCCGCCGCACCGCATCCCAGGAGCACCCATGAGCCACACCGTCGCATCCCCCGCGGCGACCGCCCCCGCGCGCGATCGCCGCGAGGAGCGCAAGGTCATCGCCGGCACCGTCGTCGGCACCACCATCGAGTGGTACGACTTCTTCATCTTCGCCCAGGCCACCGCACTCGTCTTCGCCGCCCTCTTCTTCCAGCCGATGGGCGAGAGCGGCTCCCAGATCGCCGCGTGGGCCACCCTCGGCATCTCCTTCCTCATCCGCCCGCTCGGCGCGATCGTCGCCGGCCACCTCGGCGACCGCTTCGGCCGCAAGTTCGTCCTTTCCCTCACGCTGATCGGCATGGGCCTGGCCACCACCCTCATCGGCCTGCTGCCCACCTACGCCCAGATCGGTGTGTGGGCCCCGATCCTGCTCGTCGTGCTGCGCCTGCTGCAGGGCCTGTCCGCCGGCGGCGAGTGGGGCGGCGCGGCGCTACTGTCCGTGGAGCACGCCCCCCACGGCAAGCGCGGCCTGTTCGGCTCCGCCCCGCAGATCGGCGTGCCGCTGGGCATGATCCTGGCCACCGGTGTGCTGTTCATCGTGCGCTCCACCATGTCCGAGGAGCAGTTCCTCACCTGGGGCTGGCGCATCCCGTTCCTGATCTCCGTGGTGCTCATCGTCGTCGGCTACCTGATCCGCAAGGCCGTCGAGGAGTCCCCGGTCTTCAAGGAGATGCAGCAGCTCAAGGTGGACGAGTCCGCCCCGCTGGGCGAGCTCTTCCGGCACCACACCAAGGAGGTCATCCTCGCCGCCGTGATCTTCGCCGCGAACAATGGCGTCGGCTACCTGCTCATCGCGTGGTTCTCGAAGTACGGCGGTCCGAAGGGCCTGGGCATGACCTCCTCCGAGGTGCTCATCGCGAGCCTCGTCGGCGGCGTCGGCTGGTTCATCTTCACCCTGCTCGGCGGCTGGGTCTCGGACAAGATCGGCCGCAAGCTGACCTTCGTCCTCGGCTACGGGTTCCTGATCATCTGGGCCTTCCCGCTGTTCGGGCTGCTCAACACCGCGTCTCTGCCGCTGTTCTCGCTGGGCCTGTTCGTCCTGACCCTGGGCCTGGGTCCGTCCTACGGCCCGCAGTCGGCGATGTACGCCGAGATGTTCCCGGCCCGCGTCCGCTTCTCCGGCGTCTCCATCGGCTACGCGCTCGGCACCATCATCGGCGGCGCCTTCGCCCCGCTGCTCGCCGACCAGCTCGTGAAGACCGGCTGGGAGAACGTGGCCTGGTACATCATCGTGATCTCCGCGATCTCGCTCATCGCCGTCCTGTTCGTCCCCAAGGGCATCCAGGACCGCGAGCTGCACGACGAGCAGGTCGTGGCCACGCGTTCGAACCCGGTGGTGCCGGCCTGATCCGGCCCGCCTGACGGGCTCCGCCCGTCCCCACCCCACGACGACGGCGCGTCCTCCTCCGGAAGGGCGCGCCGTCGTCGTGCGGTGCGCGGGCCGGACCGGGCCGGCGCCGAGGCCCGCAGACACGCCGCCACGTCGGGGACGAAACGGCGCGTCTGCGGGCCTCCGTGCGGGGTGCGCCGGGTCAGACGCTGATCGACGTGGCCTCGGCGCGGCCGCCCGGCCCCGTCTCCGCCCCGTCACACCCCGCCCCCGCAGTTGACCCCCGTCACACCGGCCCGGGATACTGAACCTGAACGCACGGTCGGTAATTCGCCGCGCCCGCCTCGTCGTCGGTCACTCAAGGAGTCTCCATGTCCGCACAGTCCCAGGCCCTGCTCGTCGGCGGTCGCCGCACGCCCGTCGGCAAGTACGGCGGCGCCCTCTCCTCCGTCCGCCCCGACGACCTCGCCGCCCTGACCATCAAGGCCGTGGTCGAGGACGCCGGCATCGACCCGTCGGTCGTGGACGACGTCATCCTCGGCAACGCCAACGGCGCGGGCGAGGAGAACCGCAACGTCGCCCGCATGGCCTGGCTGCTGGCCGGCTTCCCGGACACCGTCCCGGGCATCACCGTGAACCGTCTCTGCGCTTCGGGCATGTCCGCGATCGGCATCGCCACCGCGATGGTGCGCTCCGGGATGGCCGACGTCGTCGTGGCCGGCGGCGTGGAGTCGATGTCCCGCGCCCCCTGGGTGATGGAGAAGCCGACGACGGCGTTCGCCAAGCCCGGTGCGGCCTTCGACACCGCGATCGGCTGGCGCTTCGTGAACCCGCGCTTCGCGGACGGCGAGTTCGGGGAGAAGTTCACCTTCTCCATGCCGGAGACCGCCGAGGAGGTCGGCGAGGTGGACGGCATCACCCGCGAGGACGCCGACGCCTTCGCCGCCCGCTCGCATGAGCGTGCGCTGGCCGCCATCGGGGCCGGCCGCTTCGCGGACGAGATCGTGCCCGTCGTCGTCACGGGCCGCAAGGGCGCGGAGACGATCGTGGACACGGACGAGGGCCCCCGCCCCGGCTCCACCCCCGAGGTGCTCGCCGGCCTGCGCCCGATCATCAAGAAGGACGGCGTGGTCACCGCCGGCAACTCCTCCTCCCTCAACGACGGCGCCTCGGCGATCCTCGTCGTCTCCGAGCGGGCCGCGCAGAAGTACGGCCTGACCCCGCGGGCCCGCGTCGTCGAGTCCACCTCGGCGGGCCTGGCCCCCGAGATCATGGGCCTGGGCCCCGTCCCGGCCACCGAGAAGGCCCTCGAGCGCTCCGGCTGGTCCGTGGCGGATCTGGGCGCCGTCGAGCTCAACGAGGCCTTCGCCACCCAGTCCCTGGCCTCGATGCGGCGCCTCGGCCTGGACCCGGAGACCGTCAACGCCGACGGCGGCGCGATCGCCCTGGGCCATCCGCTCGGCTCCTCGGGCTCGCGCCTCGTGGTCACGCTGCTCGGTCGGATGGAGCGTGAGGGCGCGGACAGGGGCCTGGCCACGATGTGCGTGGGCGTGGGCCAGGGCTCCGCGATGCTCGTCGAGAGGGTCTGAGCAGATGACCGGCTTCAGCCACTTCACGGCACTGCGCGTCGAGGAGCGCGAGGACCGCGTCCACGCGCGCATGGACCGCCCGGGCGTGCGCAACGCGATCGACCAGACCATGGTCGACGAGTTCCACGAGCTCTGCGCCCACCTCGAACGCGAGCCGAAGATCCTGATCATCTCGGGCACACAGGTGGAGTCGAAGCGCGAGCCGGGGACGTTCTCCGGCATCTTCGCCTCCGGCGCGGACATCGGACAGCTGCGCGAGCGCCGCCGCGACGACGCCCTGCGCGGCGTGAACTCCCAGGTCTTCGACCGCATCCACCGGCTGCCCATGCCCGTGATCGCGGCGATCGACGGCTTCGCCCTCGGCGGCGGCGCGGAACTGGCCTACGCGGCCGACTTCCGCATCGCCACCCCGGCGCTGAAGATGGGCCAGCCCGAGACGAGTCTGGGGATCACGGCCGCTGCGGGCGCCCAGTGGCGGCTCAAGGAACTGGTGGGTGAGCCGGTGGCCCTCGAGCTGCTGCTCGCCGGACGGATCCTGGACGCGCAGGAGGCCCTCGAGCTCAAGCTCGTCACCGAGCTGCACGAGCCGGACGCCCTCCTCGACGCCGCCGACGCCCTCGCCGACCGCATCGCGCAGCAGGACCCGCTGGCGGTGCGGCTGTCCAAGCGCGTCTTCCACCTCCCTCGCGAGGCCCACCCCCACGTGGACGAGATCGCGCAGGCCATCCTGTTCGAGTCCGAGGCCAAGTTCGAGCGCATGCAGGCGTTCCTGGACCGCAAGAAGAAGTGAGGACTGACATGACCGATCAGCAGCACACCCCTGACACCGCTCCGTCCTCCGTGCCCGCCGTCGTCGGCGTCCTCGGTGGTGGCCGGATGGGCGGCGGGATCGCCCACGCGTTCCTCGTCTCCGGCTCGTCCGAGGTGGTCGTCGTCGAGCGCGACCCGCGGTCGGCCGAGGCCGCCCAGGAGCGCGTCGAGTCCGACCTGGCCGCCTCCCTCGAGCGCGGGAAGATCGACGGCGACCTGGACGAGTGGGCGCAGCGCCTGACCGTCTCCGTGGACCGGGCCGACTTCGCCCGCTGCGACCTCGTGGTCGAGGCCGTGTTCGAGGACATGCAGGTGAAGATCGAGGCGCTCACCGACGTCGAGGCCCACCTGCGCGAGGACGCGTGGCTCGCCAGCAACACCTCCTCCCTGTCCATCGACGAGATCGCCACGCATCTGCAGCGCCCCGAGCGCTTCTGCGGCCTGCACTACTTCAACCCGGTGCC
The DNA here is from genome assembly GCF_040546065.1 of Micrococcus sp. UYEF5. NCBI lineage: Bacteria > Bacillati > Actinomycetota > Actinomycetes > Micrococcales > Micrococcaceae > Micrococcus > Micrococcus sp. UYEF5. The sequence continues at coordinate 54,393 of NZ_JBEPNB010000010.1, read as the reverse complement.
CGCCTCGAAGCTCGTGGAGGTCGTGATCGGCGAGCAGACCGGTGCGGAGCTCCAGGCCCTGTCCACCGAGTGGGTCCGCGGGCTCGGCAAGACCCCGGTCGTCGTCAAGGACGCCCCGGGCTTCGCCTCGTCGCGCCTGGGCGTGGCGATCGCGCTCGAGGCCATCCGCATGGTCGAGGAGGGCGTGGCCTCCCCCGAGGACATCGACGCCGCCATGGTGCTCGGCTACAAGTTCCCGGTCGGCCCACTGGCCCTGACCGACATCGTGGGCCTGGACGTGCGCCTGGGCATCGCGGAGTACCTCGAGTCCCAGCTGGGCGAGCGCTTCGCCCCGCCGCAGCTCATGCGGGACATGGTGGCCCGCGGCGAGCTCGGCCGGAAGTCCGGCAAGGGCTTCTTCGACTACCGCTGAGCCCCCGGGGCAGGCGCTTTCGAACGGGAGACAGGGCCTATCTCCCGTTCGAAAGCGCCCATTCCCCCGACATCACGTTCGAAAGTGCGGGGCGGCGCGGCTAACGTGACGGGCATGGACGAGCCCACGCTGCTGCGCGTCGCCCGCGACCGCGCCCTCGAGCTGCCGGGCAGCGCCGCGTCGCACCCCTTCGGCCCGGACACCGAGGTCATGAAGGTGCAGGGGAAGCTGTTCGCGGTGTTCATCGACCACGACGGGCGCCGCCTCGTGAACGTCAAGGCCCGCCCGGAGGACGGCGCCCAGCTGCGCGCGGCCCTGCCCGCGGCGATCACGCCCGGCTATCACATGGACAAGCGGCACTGGCTCAGCCTGGCCGCGCACCCGGACCTCGACGAGCAGCTCGTCCGGGACCTCGTCACGGAGTCGTACCTGCTGATCGTCGCGAAGCTCCCCCGCACCCGGCGCCCCGTGGACCCCGAGATCTTCGGCCGGGCCTGATGTCGGTCGACCGCCCCTTCCGCTTCACCCACCGCTGGGCCGTCCCCGCGGACGCCCGGTCCGTGCTGGCCCTGCTCGCCGACCCGGCCGGCTACCCACACTGGTGGCCGGCCGTCCCGCGCGTCCGTCGCCTGGGCCCCGACCGCGCCGCCGTCCGGCTGCGCGGGTTCGTGCCGGTGCGTCTGACGATGGAGCGTCTCATCGACGACCGCGCCCGCGGCCTTCTGGTCGCGCACCTGAGCGGGGACCTGACGGGCACCGTGCGGGTCACCGTCCACGACGACGGCGCCCCGGCCGGACACGCGCCGCACTGCATCGTGACGTGGGAGCAGGAGGTGGTGCTCACCTCGCCGTGGATGCGCGCCGTGGCCCACGTGCCGGGCGCCCGCACCGCGATGGGCCTCAGCCACGCGGCCGCGATGCGCTCCGCGCGTCGAGCGCTCGGGGCGAAGGCCGTGCCGACCGCTGATCCCGCTCGAAGGGCTCGTCCATGACGGCCCGGCGCCCCGGCCGGCTCAGAGCTCGGCCTGGGCCTCGTTCCACTCGCGGGACAGCGGCGGGCGGGAGAGGCCGTCGAGGAGGCCGTCGGCGGGGTCGACGCCGAGCTCCACGATCCTGTTGTCCGCGTCCACGTGGACGACCTTGGGCTGGAAGTTGCGAGCCTCGTCGTCGTCCATCTGCCCGTAGGCGATGAGGATGACGATGTCCCCCGGATGCACCAGGTGGGCGGCGGCGCCGTTGATGCCGAGCACGCCGGAGCCCCGCTCGCCCGCGATGGTGTAGGTCTCCAGTCGCGCGCCGTTGGTGACGTCCACGATGGACACGAGCTCGCCGGGGAGGATGTCCGCGGCGTCCAGCAGGTCCTGGTCCACGGTCACGGAGCCCACGTAGTGCAGGTCCGCCTGGGTCACGGTGGCCCGGTGGATCTTGGCGTGGAACATGGTGCGCAGCATGCGGCAGAACTCTCCGGATGAGGGGGTGGGTCGGGTCCGAGAGGACCGGTGCTCGATTCTACGCCGGTCCGGAGACGAGGGGCAGGGGCCGACGCCGGCCCGAGGCTCCCGCCCCTCTCGCCGAGGCCCGCAGACACGCCGTTACCGCCAGGCCGTAGCGGCGCGTCTGCGGGCCTCGACAGGTCAGATCCACGACGGCGGCACTCGGCCCGGCATCGTCCGCGCGGCCACCAGGCCCCGCAGCTGCCGCACGAAGAGCTCCCAGTGCCCCGGCAGGAACACGTCGGCGGTCACCCGGATCACCTCCCACCCCTCCGCGCGCAGGGCCGCGTCCCGCTCGCGGTCCTCACGCCACTGCCGGCGATCCGTGCGGTGCTGATCGCCGTCGTACTCGACGGCCACCTTGGCCTCCGCCCACACCAGATCGACGCGGAGCCGCTGTCCCGTGGCGAGGCGGATGCACGGGTTCACCGCGGGCTCGGGGACGCCGTCCAGGACGAGCCGCACCCGCAGCCGGCTCTCCTGCGGCGAGTCGGCCCCGGGACGCACGAGCTCCAGCGCCTCCCGGGCCGCACGGATCCCGCGCACCCGACCGCGTTCCTCGACGGCGGCGCGCAGCTCGGCCACGTCCGTCACCCCGGGAGGCAGCCGACGGCGGCGGGCCTCCGTCGGGGCGGTCCGAACCATGCTGTCCCCCAGCGCGACGAGATGCTCGAGCGGCCCGGCGTGCGCGGCGAGGTCCACGAAGGTCCACCCCGGTGCGGTCACACGCACCCCGTCCACGATCCGCACCGGTGCGTCGGCGCGGAGGCGGTGTGAGCGGATCCCGGCCCGGCTCGACGCGGTGCCGTGGCCGCGCGGGGTCGCGATGTGCACGGACCGGTCGGCGGCGAGCGGCCCGGTCAACCACAGGCCGAGCACCCGGGCGGCCGTGACGTGGCTGAACACGCCCTCGGGGTGCAGATCCTGCAGTGCCCGCACATGATCCATGGGGTCCGGTGCGACGCCGCGCAGGCCCCAGAGCCCCCAGCCGAGGGAGACCACGTCCCCGCGCCGCAGCCGGGCCGCACTCACGCCCGCCTCGCGCGCGGCCGGGGTCGAGAACACGGTCGGAGCGCGGAGGAGGCCGTCCAGTCCGCAGCGCATCGGAGGCAGGGGCGCGGGCGAGCGGGGCATGGGCCGAGCGTGCCCGATCCGGGCGGGCCGCCGTCGTCGTCCGCCGGGATCTGTGGACGACGCCCCACCGAGGCCCGCAGACACGCCGCTACGTCCTGGCCGTAGCGGCGCGTCTGCGGGCTTCGGCGCCACGGGCCGCGCCGCCAGGCCCTCCCCACGACGACGGCGTCACCCGCCCGGCTCCCCCTCCCGCGTGATGCACGTCTCGGCTAGGGTGAGGACCAATAACCGACCGATCGGTCGGGACTCGCCCGCGCCCCCGACACCAGGAGACCCCGTGACCGTCACCGCCCCCTCCCTCCCGGAGATCCTCCCCAGCTACGTCTCCGGCAGCTGGTGGACGCCGTCGCACCCGTCCAAGGTCACCGACGTGACGGACGCGAACACCGGCGCGCGCCTCACCGGCGTCTCCACCGACGGCCTCGACACGGCCGCCGCCATCGAGCATGCCCGCACCGTCGGCCAGCAGGCCCTGGGCGCGCTGACCATCCACGAGCGCGCTCTCAAGCTCAAGGAGCTCGCCCTCTACCTGAACTCCCGCGTCCAGGAGCTCTACGACGTCTCCTTCGCCACCGGCGCTACCCAGAAGGACCACGCCTTCGACGTCGACGGCGGCATCGGCACCCTCTTCACGTTCTCCGGCAAGGGCCGCCGCGAGCTGCCGAACTCCAACGTGATCATCGACGGCGACGTGGAACCCCTCTCCCGCGATGGCTCCTTCATCGGCGAGCACATCTACCAGCGCATCCCGGGCGTGGCCGTGCAGATCAACGCGTTCAACTTCCCCGTGTGGGGCATGCTGGAGAAGTTCGCCCCGGCCTTCGTCGCCGGCGTGCCCACCGTGGTCAAGCCGGCCACCCCCACCGGCTACGTCACGCAGAAGTGTGTCGAGCTGATGCTCGAGTCCGGCGTGCTGCCCGAGGGCTCGATCCAGCTGATCTCCGGCTCCGCCCGCGACCTGCTGGACCACCTGGACTACCGCGACCACGTCGCGTTCACCGGCTCCGCCGCCACCGCGGCCACGCTGAAGAAGCACCCGAACGTGCAGGAGGGCGGCGTCCGCTTCACCGCGGAGACCGACTCCCTCAACGCCGCCATCCTCGGCCCGGACGCGGACCCGGAGTCCCCCGAGTTCGAGGCGTTCGTGAAGGTCGTCTTCCAGGAGATGACGGTCAAGGCCGGCCAGAAGTGCACCGCCATCCGCCGGGTGATCGTCCCGCAGGACCGCGTCGAGGCCGTGACCGCCGCCCTCACCGAGCGCCTGGCCGCGAAGGTCGTCCTGGGCGACCCGCGCGTCGAGGGCACCACCATGGGCGCCCTGGCCTCGAAGGAGCAGCAGGGCGAGGTCCGCGGCGCGGTGCAGCGCCTGGTCGACGCCGGCGGTCAGGTCCGCCTCGGCGGCCCCGAGGGCTCGACCGGCGACGCCGACGCCGAGTCCGGCGCGTTCTTCGCCCCCACGGTGCTCACCTTCGAGGACGCACGCACCCCCGAGGTGCACAGCATCGAGGCGTTCGGTCCGGTCACCTCGGTGATCGGCTACACGGACGTGGCCGACGCCGTGGCCCTGGCCGCCCTGGGCTCGGGATCGCTCGTGGCCACGGTCGCCACGAACGACGGTGAGACCGCCCGCGCGTTCGCCGCCGGGATCGGCGCCCACCACGGCCGCGTGCACGTCCTGAACCGCCAGACCGCCACGACCACCACCGGTCACGGCGCCCCCGTGCCGGTGCTGATCCACGGCGGCCCCGGCCGCGCCGGCGGCGGCGAGGAGCTCGGCGGGGTCCGCGCCGTGAAGCACTACATGCAGCGCACGGCGATCCAGGGCTCCCCGGACATGCTCACGGCCATCACCGGCGTGTGGCATCAGGGCGCCGCGGCCCACACGGTGACGCGCGAGGACGTGGAGGCCGGCACGGCCGTGCACCCGTTCTACAAGTCCCTGGCCGAGCTGACGGTGGGCGACCAGTTCGCCTCCGGCCTGCGCACCGTCACCCTGGAGGACATCACCGCCTTCGCGGAGGAGACCGGGGACAGGTTCTACGCCCACACGGACGAGGAGGCCGCCATGGCCAACCCGTTCTTCCCGCGCCGGGTGGCCCACGGCTACCTGCTGGTCTCGTGGGCCGCGGGGCTGTTCGTGGCCCCGGATCCGGGCCCGGTGCTGGCCAACTACGGCCTGGAGAACCTGCGCTTCATCACGCCGGTGACCTACGACGACGCCATCCGCGTGACCCTGACGGCCAAGCGCATCACCCCGCGCGTGAGCGACGAGTACGGCGAGGTGGCCTGGGACTGCCGGATCCACAACCAGAAGGACGAGCTCTGCGCCCAGTACGACGTGCTGACGCTCGTGGCCAAGACCTGGCCGATGGCCCCGTCCGAGACCTCCCAGGGCTGAGCCCCCCTGCTTCGACGGGCCGTCCCGTGCGCCCGCTGCGCGCCGGGCGGCCCGTCGTCGTCCCCGGGAACAAGGAGCGTGCCCGGGACGTTCACCTGTACGTCCCATTCGGACCGCGAGAGAAGAAGGTCGACACACATGTCCGAGTTCACCCGTTTTGATCAGGTCACCGTGCTGGGCACAGGTGTGCTGGGTTCGCAGATCATCATGCAGGCGGCGTACCACGGCAAGAAGGTGATGGCCTACGACGCCGTCCCCGCCGCCCTCGAGGGGATCGAGCGCCGCTGGGCGTGGATCCGCCAGGGCTACGAGGCAGACCTCGGGGAGGGCTACGACCCGCAGCGCTTCGACGAGGCCATCGCCCGCATCACGCCGACCTCGGACCTCGGCGAGGCCCTGGCGGATGCGGACATCGTGGTCGAGGCCGTCCCGGAGAACCTGGAGCTCAAGCGCAAGGTGTGGGCCCAGGTGGGCGAGCTCGCCCCCGCCACGACCCTGTTCGCCACGAACACCTCCTCCCTGCTGCCCTCGGACTTCGCCGACGCCAGCGGCCATCCGGAGCGCTTCCTGGCCCTGCACTACGCCAACCGCATCTGGGCGCAGAACACCGCCGAGGTCATGGGCACCGCCGCGACCTCGCCGGAGGCCGTCGCGGGAGCCCTGCAGTTCGCCGAGGAGACCGGCATGGTCCCCGTGCACGTGCGCAAGGAGATCCCGGGCTACTTCCTCAACTCCCTGCTCATCCCGTGGCTGCAGGCCGGCTCCAAGCTGTACATGCACGGCGTGGGCAACCCGGCAGACATCGACCGCACCTGGCGCGTGGCCACCGGCAACGAGCGCGGCCCGTTCCAGACCTATGACATCGTGGGCTTCCACGTGGCCGCCAACGTCTCCCGCAACGCGGGCGCCGACTGGCAGCTCGGCTTCGCCGAGCTGCTCGAGAAGAGCATCGCCGAGGGCCACAGCGGCGTGGCCGACGGCCAGGGGTTCTACCGCTACGGGCCGGACGGGGAGAACCTCGGCCCGGTGGAGGACTGGAACCTGGGCGACAAGGACACCCCGCTCGGCTGACCTCCTCCGCTGACGGATCCGGGGCCGTCCGGTGCGCACCACGCATCGGGCGGCCCCGACGCATGCCCCCGCCACTTCCTTGTGGCATCCGTCACAGCGCACGTAGAGTCGGGCCATGACGACCTCCCGACTCCCCCTGTTCGGCGTCCTCGCCGTGGGCGCGCTCGCCCTCGCCGGGTGCGCGGGCGGCGGCGGCGCGGAGCCCTCCTCCCCCGCCCCGTCGTCGGTGTCGTCCACGACGACGGCGGCCTCGTCCGCGTCCACGTCACCCGCGGCCAGCAGCTCCACGGCCCCCACGTCGCCCGCGGCCAGCACCTCCACGGCGAGCACGGCCAGCGCCTCCGCCTCCAGCAGTCTGTCCCTCGAGATGCCCCCCGCGCTGGACGGGCAGCGGACCCTGGCGGTGCAGGCCGCCGTGCAGCGGGCCGCGGGGCCGGGGTCCGAGGTGGGGCTGAGCGCCGCCTCGCCGCTGGAGCGGCAGACGGAGCTGCGCCAGCGGGCCGCCGGCCTGGAGCAGGCGGTCGACGCCGGCGCGAGCCCGGCTCCCACCCGCAGCGCGGAACAGCAGGCCTGCCTGGACGCCACCCGCTCCGCCCTGGAGCGGGACGCCGAGGCCGGGGCCGCGGACCTGGGGCTCACGGCCCAGCCGGAGACGGCCGCCACCACGGGCGGCGGGCCCACCACGACGCCGGCGCCCTCCTTCACGGCGTCCCCCGACGCCGAGGTCACTCCGCTCGGCGTGCGCGTCACCGTGTACCCCACGGAGGAGGCCGCCCGCGCCGCCCTGGAGGACGCCCGAGCGGCGGCGCAGGCCTGCACCGGGGTGGACCTGGCCGGGCTCGACGTGGAGAGCGTGACGCGGACCGAGCACGAGGGCGGCACCGCCTACACGGCGCTCCCGGCCCCCGGGGGGTCCGTCTATTCGCACCTCACGGCCGTGCAGGACGGTGCCCGCATCGTGGCCGTGGCCCAGGCCGACGCGGACGGCGGGGTCCCCGCGGACGCCGAGGACCGTGCGGCCTCGATCGTGGCCGACGTGCTCGCCGCGCTCGACGGCGAGGGCTGAGGACGGAGGGCCCTCAGCCCCGCAGACCCCCGAGCACCACGCCCGTGACGGCGTCGATCATCTGGCCCGGCCCCTGCTGGCCGGGGGCGCCGCGATCCGGCCGGTACCAGTCGACGATCGAGTTGATCATGCCGAGCGCCAGGCGGGCGAGGTTGCGCGGGCTCACATCGGAGCGCACCGCACCCGCAGCCTGGGCGGCCTCGAGCAGGTCGCCCAGGCGCCGGGTGATCTCGCGGCGGCGCTCGACGGCGGCCAGCTCGACCGCCGAGTTCCCGCGCAGGCGCAGCAGCAGGGTCACCTCGGGCTGCTTCTCCGCCAGCACCCCGAGCGTGCCGCGGATGGCCGCCTCGACCTGCGCGCCGGCGTCGGCCCCGCTGGCCACCACATCGTCCAGGCACGCCTCGAGGGCGTCGAGCGCCTCCGTCACCGCGTGGTCGAGGATCGCCTCCTTGGACTCCACGTGGTGGTAGATCGCGGACTTGGAGATGCCCAGGTGGGTGGCGAGCATGCCCATGGACGTCGCCTCGTAGCCGTGCCGGTTGAAGAGCTCGACGCACTCGGCCAGCAGCGTCTGCCGGTCATAGCCGGGCCGGCCGCGGCGCGGGGTGGGGCTGCTCTGGGGCACGGGGCTCCTTCGGAGGCGGGCGGACGCCGACGACGACGGCGCACCGGTCCACTCTACCGGGCGCGCCGGCGTCGGCATCGGCCGCGGGGACGGGATCAGGCCTGGTCGCGCAGGTCGTAGATCCGCTTGAGCTTGCCGGAGGAGCGGGCCAGGGACTCCGGCTCCACCACGTTGATCACGCACGAGGAGCCGATCTTCGTCTTGATCTCCATGCGCAGGTGCGCGGCACAGGCCTGGGCCTCCTCGAGGGTCGCATGATCGCGGCGCTCGATGTTCACGGCCATCTGGTCCATGCGGTCCGGCCGCGTGATCTCGAGGGTGAAGTGCGGCGACAGGGCCGGCTCCTTGAGGGCCAGCTCCTCAATCTGCGACGGGAACAGGTTCACGCCGCGCAGGATGATCATGTCGTCCGAGCGGCCGGTGATGCGGCCCATGCGGCGATGACCCGGGTGCGTGGTGCCCGGCAGCAGGCGGGTGAGGTCGTGGGTGCGGTACCGGATGATCGGCAGCGCCTGCTTGGTGAGCGAGGTGAAGACGAGCTCGCCGTGGCGGCCGGTCTCGAGGACCTCGTCCGTGAGCGGGTCGATGATCTCGGGGCGGAAGTGGTCCTCCCAGATGTGGGAGCCGTCCTTGGTGGCCGCGGACTCGCCGGCCACGCCCGGGCCCATGACCTCGGAGAGGCCGTAGATGTCCAGGGCGTCGAGGTCGAAGGTCTGCTCGATCTCGCGGCGCATCTCGTCGGTCCACGGCTCGGCGCCGAGGATCGCGACCTCGAGGGAGGACTCGCGGGGGTCCAGGCCGAGCTTCTTGAAGCCGTCCGCGATGGTCAGCAGGTAGGTGGGCGTGGAGAGGATGGCGCGCGGCTGGAAGTCGGTGATCAGCTGCACCTGCTTCTCCGTCTGCCCGCCGGACATCGGGATCACGGCCGCCCCGATGCGCTCGGCGCCGTAGTGGGCGCCGAGGCCGCCGGTGAACAGGCCGTAGCCGTACGCGTTGTGCACGCGGTCACCGGGGCGGATGCCGCCGGCGCGGAAGCAGCGGGCGACGAGGGTGGCCCACGTGGCCAGGTCGTCGTCGGTGTAGCCGACCACGGTGGGCTGGCCGGTGGTGCCGGAGGAGGCGTGGATGCGGCGCAGCTCGGGGCCCGTGGCGGCGAACGCGCCGAACGGGTAGCTCTTCCGCAGGAACTCCTTGTCCGTGTACGGGAACTTGGCGAGGTCGCCGAGCTCCGTGAAGTCCGAGGGGTGGACGCCGTGCGCGTCGAAGTGCTCGCGGTACGCGGGCACGTTCTCGTAGGCGTGGTGCAGGGTCCAGCGGAGGCGCTCGAACTGGAGCGCCTCGATCTGGTCCCGGCTCATCGTCTCCTCGGGGTCCGGGGCCCCGCGGTCGGCGGGGGCGGGCAGGGGTGCCGGCGTGTACGGGTTGGGGATCGAGGCCTCAAGCATGGCGTCCTCCTGGGGATGCGGGGTCGGGCGGCGGTCGACGACGGCGGCGCACCGGCGGGTGCGCCCGTCGGTCAGCGTCCGGGGGCGGGGATGGTGCGGGAGCGGCCGCGGAAGGCGGCCACCGGGGTGCCGTCGTCGGTGGTGACGGTGATGTCGTAGACGGCCGAGCGGCCCGCGGCGGCGACCAGGCGCCCCTCCGCGACGAGGGTCTGCCCGGCGCGCGTGGCCGCGAGGAAGTTGACGTCCACGCCGGAGGCCACGGTGAGGGTGGAGCCGTCCGAGGCGGGGTCGTTGCAGGTCAGCGCGAAGCACGTGTCCGCGAACGCGAAGACGGCGCCGCCGTGGGCCAGGCCGAAGCCGTTGTGCTGGTCCTCGGTGAGCGTCATCCGGATGCGCGCGTGGTCCTTCTCGGCGGCCTCGAGGGTGACGCCGAGCCACCGCGCCACGCGGTCGTCGGCGAGCATGGGGTGGTGGGCGGTCTCGGTCATGGGCGGGCCTCCCTGCCGGCACGGGCGCGCCGGCGCGGCGGCGCAGAGAATTACTGAACGATCATTAGGTAACTCTCTGGATGTGACCCACGTCAAGTCCGGTCCGGTGTGTGACGCGCGCCGGCCCCACCCTGCCGCCGCCGGGGCGAGGCGCGCCGGGACCGTGTGCGCGGGCCCTGCCCATCGCGTCCGCGGCTCCTGTCTAGGGTGACCGCATGGTGACCTTCGCGCCGGACCGCGCCTCCTTCATGCTCAGCCCCTCGGACATCACCGCCGCCGCGACGTGCACGTACGGGTGGCTGCGCGGGACGGTGGACCCGAGACTCGGTCGCGCCGAGCGGATCGGCGTGGAGGACGCGTTCCTGGAGCGGGTCTCCCGCCTCGGGGACGAGCACGAGTCCCGCGTGCTCGCGCGCCTCGAGGCGGAGCACGGCGCGGACCAGGTGGTCCGGCTCGCCCGCCCGGAGCGCTACACGCCCGAGGGCGTGCGGGCCGCCCGGGAGCGCACCGCGGCGGCGTTGGCCGCGCGTCCCGCCGTCGTGTTCCAGGGGATGCTGCACGACGGCGCGTTCGGCGGCTTGGCCGACTTCCTCGTGCTCCGTACGGACGAGGAGCACCCCGAGGGCGCGTACGAGGTGGTGGACACGAAGCTGGCCCGGCATGCGCGGGTGACGGCGCTGCTGCAGATCGCCGCGTACGCGGACCTGCTGGACGGCATGGGCGTGCCGCGGGCGCGGCAGGGCAGCCTGTGGCTCGGGGACGGTTCCCGGCACGTCGCGGACCTGGACGAGGTGATCCCGGTGTACCGGCACCAGCGCGCCCGGCTGGAGGCGCTGCTGCAGGATCACGTGGCCGCCGGGGCGCCCGCCCGCTGGGGCGACGACCGCCTGAGCGTCTGCGGCGCGTGCGAGGCGTGCGAGGAGGCCGTCGCCGAGCACCGGGACGTGCTGCTCACGGCGGGGGCCACGCGGTTGCAGCGCACCCGGCTGCGCGAGGCCGGCATCACGACCATCGAGCAGCTCGCGGCGTCCGTCGCACCGCCGGAGGGCATGGCCCGCCGCACGTGGGAGTCACTGCGGGACCAGGCGGCGATCCAGCTGGAGCCGGCCGGGGCGGACGGGCTGCCGCCGCATCGGATCGTGGACCCGCGCGCCGTGGCGGGGCTGCCCGTGCCGGACGCCGGAGACGTCTTCTTCGACTTCGAGGGGGACCCGCTGTGGGTCTCCGCGGACGGGAGCATGGAGGGCCTCGAGTACCTGTGGGGATGGGTCGAGGCGCCGGGCGGGGACACCGCGCGGACCGCCTCGGCCAACTTCCGGTTCACGGGTCTGTGGGCGGACACCCGTGCCGCCGAGCGGGCGGCGCTCGAGCAGTTCGTGGCGTTCGTGGAGGCGCGGCGCGCGACCCACCCGGGGATGCGGATCTACCACTACGCCGCGTACGAGGTCACCGCACTGAAACGCCTGACCGTGCGCCACGGCGTGGGCGAGCGCGAGCTGGACGACTGGCTGCGCGCGGGGCTGTTCGTGGACCTCTACTCCACGGTCCGCGCCGCCCTGCGGGCCGGTGTGCCGAGCTACTCCATCAAGAAGCTGGAGCCCCTCTACATGGGGGCGGAGCACCGGGCGGAGGACGGCGTCACGACGGCGGCGGACAGCGTCACCGAGTACCACCGGTACGTCGCCGCGATGGAGGCCGGGGACACCGAGGTCGCGAGGGCCATCCGCGCTGACATCGAGGACTACAACCGGTACGACTGCGTCTCCACGGCGCGGCTGCGGGACTGGCTGCTGGCACAGGTCGGGCCCGAGGAGGCCGCCGGCGCGGACCGTCCCGCCGACGACGCCGCGACCGGGGACGAGCCGCTGGTCGAGGCCGCGCCGTCGCTCCAGGAGCAGGACGCGGCCCTCGCCGCCTCGCTGCAGGCGCTGGCAGATGTCGAGAGGGACGAGGCGGGTGGGACGGGGGCCCCGGAGGCGGAGCTCGACGGCGGGCGGCGCGGTATCGCCCTGCTGGCCGCGGGCCTGGGCTACTTCGCCAGGGAGAACAAGCCGCTGTGGTGGGCTATGTTCGATCGGGCCGTGTCCGCCCCGGACGAGTGGCAGGAGCCGCGCGCGAACCTGGTGTTCGACACCGTCGAGTCGGTGGGTGCGTGGGAACGGCCCACCCCGCGGAGCAACCCCGCCCGGACGCTGACCGTGACCGGGCGCCTCGAGCCGGGCACCGAGGTCCGGCCGCGTCGGAACAGCCAGGAGAGGTTCAAGCTCAACGCCCTGTACGAGCGGCCGCCGCGCTGGGCGGAGCTGGCCCCCAACGCCGTCCGCTGGCAGAGCCGATCGCCCGTGGACGTGACCGAGGTGGAGGAGATCGCACCGGGCCGGTTCCGCGTCAGCCTGCTGCAGCGCCTCAGCACCAAGCACGAGCCGGAACCGCACGGGGAGGTGCCCATGGCGGTCTTCCACCTCAACTATGTCCGGCCCGGTGGCCTCCTCGAACGCATCCGGGAGCAGGCCGCCGAGGCCGCCCGCCGCGGCCGACTGCCGGACGGAGCGGTGTTCGACATCCTGGCGCGCCGTGCCCCGCGCACCACGGGCCGGACCCTCGCCGCGATCGGGGCGGACGTACGAGACGGCCGACGGGACGGCGTCGGGGGCCTGGTCGAGGCGGTCGAGTCCGCACGCGGCTCCTACGTGGCCGTGCAGGGCCCTCCCGGCACCGGCAAGACGTACGTGGGCAGCCGCGCGGTGAAGGAACTCCTGGACCGGGGCTGGACGGTCGGCGTCACCGCCCAGTCCCACGCGGTGGTGGAGAACTTCCTCGACCAGCTGATCGGCGTCGGTGTGGACCCCGACCGCGTGGGCAAGGAGCCCAAGGACCCGGACGGACCGCACCGCTGGACGTCCCTGGGCTCATCGGAGGTCCATGCCTTCCTGGCACCGGGCCGGGTCCTGGGCGGCACCGCGTGGACCTTCGCGAACGCCGCGGCCCAGCCGGTCGACCTCCTGGTGGTGGACGAGGCAGGGCAGCTCTCCCTCGCGCACCTCCTGGGCGCGAGCGCCCTGGCCGAGACGGTGCTGCTGCTGGGTGACCCGCAGCAGCTCCCCCAGGTCAGCAGGGGCGAGCACCCCCAGCCCATCGGCGACGCGGCCCTGACCTGGATCGCGGAGGGCGCCCCCGTGCTCCGCCCCGACCGCGGCTTCTTCCTGGACACCTCGTGGCGCATGCATTCGGCGCTCTGCGCACCGGTCTCCGAGCTCTCCTACGCCGGCGAGCTCGGCGCGAAGGAGGACGTCACGGACGCCCGCCGGCTCGACGGCGTGGAGCCCGGGCTGCACCCGTGGCCGGTCTCCCACACGGGCAACGCGGTGTCCTCGCCGGAGGAGGCCGCGGCCGTCGTCGAGATCGTCCGGTCACTGCTCGGCCGCACCTGGTCCACCGGCCCGGACGACCCCGGCCGGCCGCTCGAGCCGTCCGACGTGATCGTGGTGGCCCCGTACAACGCGCAGGTCGCCACGGTCCGGGAGGCGCTCGACGCCGCCGGTCTCGAGGGCACCACCGTCGGCACCGTGGACAAGTTCCAGGGCCGGGAGGCCGCCGTCGCGATCCTGACGATGGCGGCGTCCTCACCGCAGGAGGTGCCGCGCGGGCTGGACTTCCTCCTGAACCGTAACCGGCTCAACGTGTCGATCTCGCGCGGGCAGTGGGCCGCCTACCTCGTCCACTCCCCCGCCCTCGCGGACGCGCTGCCCACCCGCCCCGAGGACCTGCCGATGATCGGCGCGTTCCTGCGGCTCGTGCACCGTTGAGTCAGCCGGCGGCGCCCTGGCGCAGCAGGAACCGCTGCAGCTTGCCGGAGGGGGTCTTGGGCAGCCGGTCCACGAAGTGCACCCGGCGCGGGTAGGCGTGCTTGGAGTACTCGTCGCGGACCTTGGCCTGCAGCTCGGCCGCCAGGGCGTCCGGGTCCGCGACGGCCCCGGCGGGCACCACGAACGCCACGACCTCCTCGCCCCGCACCCCCTCCGGGTCCGGCAGGCCGACGACGGCGACCTCCTGCACCCGCGGGTGGTCGATGAGCACGGACTCCACGTCGAACGGGCCGATCCGGTAGCCGGCGGCGAGGATCACGTCGTCGTCCCGGGAGGAGAAGAAGAACCAGCCGTCGTCGTCCTGCCGGGCGGTGTCCCCGGTCAGGTACCAGCGCCCGTCCGGGGTGAAACGCTCCGCGGTCTTCTCCGGCTCCCCGAGGTAGCCGGGGAACCAGAACAGGGGCGAGGCCGCGTCGATCGCGATCTGCCCGTCCCGGATCTCGGCGGCGATCCCCGGCAGGGGCACACCCATCGAACCCGGGCGGGGCGGCGCGGCCAGCTCGGGGTGCGCGAGGGTGCAGATGACCATGCCCAGCTCGGTCTGGCCGTAGTGGTCGCGGATCTCCGTGCCGAGGGCCGTCCGGCCCCACTCGAGCACGGACGGCGGCAGCGGCTCCCCCGCCGTGGACACGCGCCGCAGCCGCAGCGGGGCGTCCTCGGTGACCTCCCCGGCCTTGGCCAGCGCGCGGAACATCGTGGGGGCGCCGGCGAGGTTCGTGATGCCCTGCGAGCGGATCACCTCGACCATGGTCGCCGGGGAGAAGGCGCCGCGGTACTGCACCGAGGTCGCCCCGAGCACCAGCGTGCCGACGATCCCGTAGTACAGCCCGTACGCCCAGCCGTGGTCGGCCGCGTTCCAGAACAGGTCCTCGGGGCGCAGGTCCACCGCGCACGTGAGGTAGACGGCGAACGCGGCGGCCGCGCGCAGCGGCACGGGCACCCCCTTGGGGCGGCCGGTGGTGCCGGAGGTGAACAGCAGGGCGATCGGCCCGTCCCCGCCGACGGCGACGTCCTCGGCCAGCGGCGCGGAGTCCGCGAGCGCGTCCCACTCCGGGCCGGTGCGGATGATCTCGATGCCGGGGATGTCCGTGAGCTTCTCGGCCTGACGGGGTTCGGCGACGACGAGCCGCGCCGCCGCGCCCTCGATGCGCATCCGTGCGGCGCCCTCTGCGAACGCGGTGAACAGCGGCACGTGCACGGCGCCGAGCCGCCAGAGGGCCAGCAGCGTGATGACGAGCTCCTCCCGTTTGGACATCATCACGGGGACCCGGTCGCCGCGCGTGACGCCGCGGGCGGCGAGACCGGTGGCGAGGCGGCGGGAGCGGTCGGCCAGCTCGCCGAAGGTGAGGTCGACGGCGGACATGTCCTCCGCCACGAACCGGAACGCCACGGCGTCGGCCGGCCAGCGGTCGCAGAGCAGGTGGGCGGTGCAGGCGTCCGGGGTCTCGACGTCGGCGACCCACCCGGCCATCAGCCGGTCGATCGTCCCGGCCTCGTGGGCCTGCCCGGTCCGTTCCGTCATCTCGGTCTCCTCATCCCTCTCGGCACGCCGACGCCGGGCGACGGCGACGTCAGCCACGGTAGGTCCACCGCGCCCCGGGCCACCGGGCGCGTCCGCATGTTGCACCCGCCACCCCGTCGCGGTCGAGGACGGACCCGGTCGTCGCCTGCGTCGGGCGTCCGCGGCGCCTGCCAGAATGGGGGCCATGACCTCGCAGCCCGCGCCCGCGTCCACCGCCCACCGCCGTTCCCTCGCCGAGGCCGGCATCGCCCTCGGCCCCCTGGACGGCCGCTACCGCGCGGCGGTGGAGCCGCTCGTGGAGCACCTGTCCGAGGCGGCGCTGAACCGCAACCGCATCCACGTGGAGGTCGAGTGGTTCATCCACCTGGCCGAGCAGCGCGTGCTGCCGGGTCTCGAGCCGCTCACGGCCGAGCAGCAGGCGGGCCTGCGGGCGATCGTCACGGACTTCGACGCGGAGTCCGTGGCCGAGCTGGCGGCCACCGAGAAGGTCACGGTGCACGACGTGAAGGCCGTCGAGTACTTCATCGCCGACCGCCTCGAGGGGCTGGGCCTGGGCCGGCTGAAGCCGCTCGTGCACTTCGCGTGCACCTCCGAGGACATCAACAACCTCGCCTACGCGGTGGGCGTGCGCGACGCCGTCGAGCAGGTCTGGCTGCCGGCTGCCCGCGCCGCCGTGGCCACCGTCTCCGCGATGGCCGCCGAGGCCGCCGAGACCCCCATGCTCTCCCGCACGCACGGCCAGCCGGCCACGCCCACCACGCTGGGCAAGGAGATGGCCGTGTTCGTGCACCGTCTGACCCGTCAGACCCGGCGCATCGCCGGCCAGGAGTACCTGGGCAAGATCAACGGCGCCACCGGCACCTACGCCGCCCACCTCGCCGCCGCCCCGGACGCGGACTGGCCGGCCCTGTCCCGGTCCTTCGTGGAGCACCTCGGCCTCACCTGGAACCCGCTGACCACCCAGATCGAGTCCCACGACTGGCAGGCGGAGCTGTACGCCGACGTCGCGCGCTTCAACCGGATCCTCCACGGCTTCTGCGTGGACGTGTGGAGCTACATCTCCATCGGCTACTTCGCGCAGATCCCCGTGGCCGGCGCGACCGGCTCCTCCACCATGCCGCACAAGGTGAACCCGATCCGCTTCGAGAACGCGGAGGCCAACCTCGAGCTCTCCTGCGCCCTGCTCGACTCGCTGGGCGCCACCCTCGTGGAGTCCCGCTGGCAGCGCGACCTCACGGACTCGACGTCGCAGCGCAACATCGGCGTGGCCCTCGGCCACTCGGTGCTCGCCCTGACCAACGTCACCAAGGGCATGGGCCAGCTCCAGGTGGCCGAGCCCGTGCTGGCCGAGGACCTCGACACGAACTGGGAGGTCCTCGGCGAGGCGATCCAGACCGTCATGCGCGCCGAAGCGATCGCCGGCGTGCCGGGCATGGACAACCCCTACGAGCGCCTCAAGGAGCTGACCCGCGGCCACCGCGTGGACGCCGCCCGCATGCGCGAGTTCGTGCAGGGCCTGGGCCTGTCCGAGGGCGCCGAGGCCCGCCTGCTGGAGCTGACCCCGGCCGGGTACACCGGCGTGGCGGCGGAGCTGGCCAAGGAGTTCGGACCAGCGCAGGGCTGACCCGGGGCCGCCTGACAGGGGACGATGGGCGGGTGCTGCTTCCGTCTCTCCCCGTGTGGCTGCTGTCCGCCGCCCCCAAGGACCCCGCCGAACTCGAACGGGACGTGCCCGAGCCGATCGACGCGCACGGCGAGCTCGCCGACGCGATCACCGCGGCGATCACCGCCGTGGACCTCGTGGGCGTGTTCTTCTTCGCGATCTCGGGCGCCGTCCTCGCCGTGCGCAAGGGCTACGACATCGTCGGCTCCCTTCTGCTGGCCCTCATGGTGGGCACGGGCGGCGGCGTCGTCCGTGACCTCGTGGTCGGCCGGGACGTGCCCGCGGCCTTCGACAACCCCTGGTACCTGATCCTGCCGGCGGTCGCGTCCCTGGCGGTGTTCCTCCGCATCTTCGACGGCGAGCGCGGCCACCACGCCGTCATGGCCTTCGACGCCATCGGCCTGGCCGTGTACTGCGTGGTGGGCACGCGCATCGCCCTACTCGCCGGCCTGAGCCCGGTCGCCGCCGCAGTGCTGGGCCTGGTGACCGCCGTCGGCGGCGGCATCCTGCGCGACGTCGTCGCTGGGGAACCGCCCGCCGTGTTCGGCGGGCGCGGCTGGTACGCGCTGCCGGCCATCCTCGGCGCGGGCACGACGGCGGCCCTCGGCCAGGCGGAGCTCCTGAACCCGCTGACCTCGGCGGCGGTGATGGTGCTCGTGCTCGTGCTGCGCGTGGTGTCCCTGCGCAGGGAGTGGCTCGCCCCGGGGGCCGAGATCTCGGGGAAGACCCAGCGCCAGCGCCTGGATCCGCACGACGAGCCGCCCGTGCCGGACATCCGCGACCGCAAGGGCAGGGACGGCCCGCCCGCCGACCCCGGCGAGGACGGCCCCCCGGCGAACGAGGAGACGCCGGGGGCAGGCGAGGACGTCCCCCCGGGGACACCCGGGTGAACAAACGAGCCACCGCGCGGGCCGCACGGGACAATGGCCGGTGAACCCCGGACTCGACGGAAGGAGCCGCCGTGGACGTGCAGCAGTTCTTCGCCACCCTCACCGACGTCCCGTGGCTGCTCACGACCCTGGACCTGATCGGGATCTTCTTCTTCGCCACCTCGGGGGCGCTGCTGGCGGCCCGCAAGCAGTTCGACCTTGTTGGCTCGATGGCGCTGTCCCTGCTGGCCGGGCTGGGCGGCGGCTTCACCCGGGACATCCTGCTGGACCGCGGCCTGCCCGCGTCCCTGGAGAACCCGGTCTACCTGGCCCCGCCGGTGCTCGTCTCCCTGCTCGTGTACGTCAAGCTGATCCACCCGAATCGGCTGAACCTGACCATCACCCTGTTCGACGCCGCCGGGCTCGCCCTGTTCACGGTGTCCGGCGTCCTGCTGGCGCACTCGATGGGCGTGCACCCGGTGTCCACGGTGGTGATCGCGATGGTCACGGCGCTGGGCGGCGGCGTGCTGCGGGACATCGTCGCCAACGAGGTGCCGTCCATCTTCGACCCCCGCGGCGTGTACGTGCTCCCCACGTTCCTGGGCGCGGTGCTGGCGACCGTGGTGGCGATGAACGGCGCGCTCAACACGTTCACCGGCTTCCTCATCGCGTTCCTGATCTTCGCGGTGCGGATGATCGCCTACCGCTACCAGTGGCGGTTCTTCGGCGCGGAGATCTCCCAGGACAAGGAGTCCCTCGCGCGTCTGCGGCGCCTGGCCACGCAGGCGCAGGAGGCGGCCGCCCGCCGGGTGGAGCGCACCCTCGAGCGCCGGCTGCGCGCCCCCGGCGCCCCCGCCTTCCCCGACGACGACACGCACGAGTCCTACGGCCCGCGGCAGGAGTACGAGGACCAGGTGCGGGTGGACGACTACGATCCGCAGACCCAGACGATCACCGTCGTCGACCCCGCCTCACACCAGCAGGTGCGCCTGGACCGCGGCACCGGCGTCATGGACGTCACTGACCTGCGCACCGGGCGCACACGCAGCTTCGACGACCCCGAGCACGACTGGATCGCGGACGACCCGGAGGACCAGCGGGACTGAGGGATGTGGTGGGTGCGACTCCCAGCCGGGGCCACGCGCCCCGCGGACAGGTCTATGCTGAGAGTCCATGACCGGCACGCATGAGACCGCCCGCCCCGCCAGCACCACCACGGAGGCCGCGGCCTCCGGCCCCCTCCACCGCGTCGGATTCGACCGCGCGAAGTACATCGAGCTCCAGTCCCAGCACATCCAGGAACGCCGCCGCCAGATCGGCGGGAAGCTGTACCTGGAGATGGGCGGCAAGCTCTTCGACGACCTGCACGCCTCCCGCGTCCTGCCCGGCTTCACCCCGGACAACAAGATCGCGATGCTGGACCGCATCAAGGACGAGACCGAGATCCTGGTGTGCTTCAACGCCAAGGACCTCGAGCGGAACAAGGTCCGCGCGGACCTGGGCATCACGTACGAGGACGACGTCCTGCGCCTCGTGGACGTGTTCCGCGAGCGCGGGTTCCTGGTGGAGCACGTGGTGGTCACGCAGCTGGAGGACGCCAACCACCGCGCTCTGGCGTTCCTCGAGAAGCTCGAGCGCCTCGGCCTGAAGGTGGCCCGCCACCGCGTGATCCCCGGCTACCCGCACGCCATGTCCACGATCGTCTCGGAGCAGGGCTTCGGCGCCAACGAGTGGTCCGAGACCACGCGGGACCTCGTCGTCGTGACGGCCCCCGGCCCGGGCTCCGGCAAGCTGGCGACGTGCCTGAGCCAGGTGTACAACGATCGGCAGCGGGGCATCCCGGCCGGCTACGCGAAGTTCGAGACGTTCCCCATCTGGAACCTGCCGCTCGAGCACCCGGTGAACGCCGCCTACGAGGCCGCCACCGTGGACCTGGACGACATCAACCTGATCGACCCGTTCCACCTGGCCGAGTACGGCGAGCGGGTGACCAGCTATAACCGCGACGTCGAGGTGTTCCCGCTGCTGTCCGCGCTGCTGGAGAAGGTCACGGGCACCACCCCGTACAAGTCCCCCACGGACATGGGCGTGAACATGGCCGGCGCGGCGATCGTGGACGACGAGGTGTGCCAGGAGGCCGCGAAGCAGGAGATCATCCGGCGCTACTACAAGGCTCAGGTCAATGAGGCCCTGGAGGGCGCGGACGACACCGAGTCCGAGCGCGTGGCCCTGGTGATGTCCAAGCTCGGCCTGAGCTCGGAGGACCGCCCGGTGGTGGGTGCCGCGCAGCTGGTGGCCGAGCGCACCGGCGAGCCCGGCGCGGCCGTGCAGCTGGCGGACGGCACCCTGGTGACCGGCAAGACCTCGGAGCTGCTGGGCTGCTCCGCCGCGGTGCTGCTCAACGCCCTCAAGGTGCTGGCCGGCATCGAGGACGACGTGCACCTGCTCTCCCCCGCCTCGATCGAGCCGATCCAGACGCTCAAGACCGTGCACCTGGGCTCCAAGAACCCGCGGCTGCACACGGACGAGGTGCTGATCGCGCTCTCCGTGTCCGCGGCGACCGACGAGAACGCGAAGGCGGCCGTCGAGCAGCTGGCCAGCCTCGAGGGCTGCGACGTGCACACGACGACGATCCTCGGCTCCGTGGACGAGGGCATCTTCCGGTCCCTGGGGATGCTCGTGACGAGCGAGCCGAAGTTCCAGAAGAAGGGGCTGTACCGGAAGCGGTGACGGGGGCGGCGCGGGCGGGCGGGCGCTTTCGTTGACGAAACGGGCGGCCCCGGGGCGTTTTCGTTCGAGAAGTGGGAGCGGGCCGCGCGTGGGCCGCGGCCCGCTCAGGAGGCCCCGGTAGTTCGCCGGGGCCTCCGTTCGTTGACGACGGCGACAATGCGCTCCGCGACGACGGCCGGGTCCTCGTGCTCCCAGAAGCGGAGGACGAGCCATCCTCGCTCGGTCAGTACCCGGGTGGTCTCCGCGTCGCGAGTGCGATTGGTGGCGACCTTGTCCGACCAGTAGCCGCCGTTGGCCTTCGGAGCGATGTAGTGTTCCGGACAGCCGTGCCAGTAGCAGCCGTCGATGAGCACGACCACACGAGCGGGCCGGAACAGGATATCCACGGTGCGGCGCAGGTCCTTCTCCGGCCGAGCGTTGACACGGTAGCGCAGGCCGGCTGCGTGGAGCCGGCGACGGACGGCGAGCTCGGGCTTGGTGTCTCGGGCCCTGTTCCCGCGCATCGTCGCGCGCGCCACCGGAGAGGAAGCCCAAGAGGTGCCTTCGGAACCTCCGCTCGTCATCTCCCTCCGAAGAGACGCCGAAGCGTGGGCCGGCGACGGGCAGTGGGCTGCGGCGCCGACTCAGGAGCAAATTCCACCGGAGCCAGGGACTCGCTCGCGACCGCATCAACAGCCATGGTGGATGACTTCGCGCCTCTCACATCACGGCCCCGCGGTTCTGATGCCTCCTGATACTGGTGGTCCACGACAGAGCGCAGACAATCCACGTCACTTGTCGTCAGATCAGCGAAACCTGTAGCGGCTCGAATCGGCATGATGAGCTGCCGATAGCCTTCCCCCGTCTTCTCTCCTCTGGCAGTCCCCTCAGCAAGGAACTTCTCCATCACGATTCGAGCAACGGCCGGGTTTCTCCATAAGGAGGGTCTCTCGAGAATGGCAGCGTAGAGGTCCTCCGAGGGACGGCGGGACTCCACAATCTCGGGGCCGAACAACACCCACCGCTTCCAAAGCCTCTCCATCACATGCCGCCGGTTGCCACCGATGAGGCGATCTTGGAACGACTTACGACTCGGCGCTGTCTGGGACGAGCGAATTCGACGCGTTGCCAGGTCGGGGAGCAGGGCGAGAGCTAGGAAGTCCCAGACCTGTGGATGAGCGAACTCCGCGCGTTGTCCAGAGGACATTGTGAAGAGGGCGCGGCCGAGAGCCAGATCGAAGTCCGCCATGCTCGACTGCGGCGCGACAGAGACTTCTTCGAGCAGGGCCTCACGCAACCGCAGCAGCTCGTCCACTGTGGCAGGGGCTCCGCCGGTGGAGGGGAAGGCATCAGGAGCCGCCACGGCATCCTCAACCACCCCACGGTCGAATTCCATCACCCCGTCGCTCTCCCACAGGAAGATGCGCTGCTGGCGTGCAGCTGTCGGCGACAGTCGCGGCATGAGCGTGTACTGATTCATGCGTCTCCCTCCAGCAAGTGAGTCGCGGACATCAAGAGGTACTCGAAGTACTCGGGCTCATCTCGGTAGATTCCACACACCTCCCGCAGTGAACGTTGGAAGAACCGAGCCGCGATCCGAGCCGCGGCAGCGGCGATGGACTCAGGGTTTTCCTCGGCCACCGCGTCCACATCACCGCTCAGAGACGCATCGGACCCGCTCTCCGCAAGATCCCGACTGAGGCGATGGGCGGCGGCGATCAGCTGGCGTGCGATGTCAGCCTCAAGCAGTGCCATAGAAATGCGTGGTGCTGTCCCGTCGAGCAGGTCGATCGCCTGGGGATAGTCCTCGTTCACATAGAGGCGCATCGACGACCTGAATCCGTCCTCGAGACCCGCAGCGTAGAGGTCGAAGCGCCACGGGGCCGCTTGCCAGGACTCGTTCCTGAACGACACCACGCTTACCGGGAAGCCGGGCTGACTCGGTTCCAGCGAGACCTTCTCCGTTTTGGCCTCCGCCACGATCCGGTCTCTGAGCCAGGGCTGGTCAGCAACCGGCGCCACGATCGTGGCCGCCAAATCGAGCTGAGCCGTGACCTCATGTGCATCAAGACGTAGCTCTCCACGCGCGACGAAACGGTCGCCGCTCCGCGTCAACGGTGTTCGGTGTGTGAGGATGAACGCCGTCGCCGAGCAGGTCACAGAAACCACGAGCACAGGAGACCCCGGTGATTCGAGTGCCTCCAGCGCGTCAGCATCAACACTCACGTCGATCAGAAATGTGAGAGAAGAGTTTGCATCGCAATGCTCCGCGAGATCCTGGAGAGAGACATCGCGACCATCGCAGTCGACCGCCCACCGCTGCCACGAGGCGGAGCTCGGGTCCAGACGGGGAAACGGTGAGAGGAACAACGGCGCCATCAAGCCCCCCTGCCCACGACGAGGTCGAAGGTCATCGCCGCGGTGAAGTGGGGCGTGATCTTCACCGACCCCTCAGTCGGTCCTGTGATCGTGATGCTAGGCCCCGAACGACGTTCAGTACCCAGGGCCCACTCCACGTCAACATTCGACGCGTCCATCTCCACCGCACCGCCCCACTCACGCGCCTTGACCACTGCCTCCACGATTCGCTCGCGTCCCTTCTCGTTCTGCACTTCGAAGTCAATCTCCCAGGCTCCACCTGGGAGCTGCCGGCTGCCTCGAAGTTGCACCGTGGCGTTACCCTGGTTGCCTGGCCTTCGACGTCCGCCGGACGAGGATCCACCCGCGTGGTCCCCCTGTGCAGTCGTGTCTTCCGAGCTCGACATGCTTCCGGGAGAACTCGGGGCGGGAAGTCCCGAAGGGGAGGTGTCCGAGCCCGTCGGCACGAATGAGTTGAGGGCACGGGAAAGCACGCGCGCGGACCGGACCTCTCCCCGGATCTTCTTCGCCGAGTCCTTGCGGACAAAGCCGCGCACCTTGGAGGCTACGTTCTGCATCGTGTGGCCTACGACGTAGACCGCCACGGGGTTGTCCGGGATCGAGACATTCCAGGCGTCATGCGTCGCCGGCTCTGATGCAGCGAAATGCCGATCGCACTCCGGAGTCGGCTTGAAAACGCCGAACCACTCGTACATCTCACCTTCGTCGACGGGCATCGGAGTGTAATTGACCACGATCTCCGTCTCGGAACGCATCACGGAAAGGCTGTCCCGCTTGCGTGCCTCCTCATCGGAGGCCAGCGGGTCCCTTAGAACCTTCGCCATGTAGAGGTGTCCTGCCGTCCGATCATCCCGCCCGCCGAAGTAGTCCTCAATCGGGTAGCCGGCAGAGGCCTTGGGGTTCAGACGGATCGGAGTCACTGCCTCCTCTCGGATGCCGACCGGGACAGCCCAGGGAGAGGCGGCGTCTTCTCCGAGCTGAGCAGATCGGATGGCGGCGAGGCCGTGCGCATACACGGGAAGACGCTCCTCGACGACAGTGGCGATGTCGACCTCCTCACCACGTACGGAGAACTGGACGATCATGGGGGCATCCCCGTCACCGTATGGCACCACCTTGGGCCAGGCACTCGCCACCAGCGCATCGAGCATCTGTTGCCCGAGCATGTCGCACTGCTCGTCCGTGCCCACCGGGACCCACTCGTCCACGTCTCCGTCCCGGTGAGTGAGCACGGTAGGAGCGAGGACGAGGATCGACGTCCCCGTCTCCTCCTCGCCGAAATGCGTCTCGAACAGCGCCTCGCCCAGGAATTTGGCGTGGTCACCGCGCAAGGGGAGGATCTCCTCCTGGTCCATGTCTCCCCACCAGTGGGCTCCCGTGTACCGCTTGCCACCGATGTCGAACTCATCGTGGAGAGCCGAGGCGATGAGCCTGTCCTCGAGAGTCCCGTCGCCTCGTTCGCACCGGGTCCAGTAGACAACGGCGTGGGCTGCCGACGCCTCAAAGGTCGCCGTCTTGCCGAAGCCGTAGGTCCCTCCAGAGCCGCCCCCCTGGGGCTTCGTGGTCCCGATGTCGAAGACGAAGGCGTTGAAGTTGTTCGGCTGTCCGGGTGGGGCGGCTTCGCCTGACCTGACGGGCCCGTTCAAGCCGGTGGTCCCACGGTCGAAGATCTCCACCACATGGAGGTCGGGAGAGGTCAGCGCAGCCTGCAACTTTCCCAGCTTCAGATCCTCAGTGATCTCCGTGAAGATTTGCGTGGAGAGAATCTCCCGGACAGAGGTGTCCGCGCGGCGGATGCTGGCGCCGTAGGCGGGGAACCAGTTCTCATGATCTGCCGCGTCCCATGAGTTCTGCAGAGTCTCCCGAACAAGGACGTCCAGGCGGGTGAGATGACCCTGGGTGTTCAGAAGTTTGCCGCGGCCTCCGCTGGTCTGGTCACCCGGCCCACGAGGCTTGGAGTAGCGGCGCAGTCGAACCTCAGCCACCAAGTCAGGCCTCCTCTCGAGCGATTCTGGTGAAGTCGAACTCCTCGCTGAAGCCGTCCCCCAGGGCGGACAGGTCCAGTGAGTAGCTGAGGTCCGAGACAGCGTTGACGACAGCCTCGGGCAGGACGGAGCGCCGTAGCACCGGGGTGCTCTCCGTGATATGCCAGTACTTCGTGGAGACCAGCTTGAACCGATGGTCCTCCGTTCCCGGCATGTCGACGACGTATCCCAAGGCCGCCAGCCGTTTGCGCATACCAGACTCGTCGACTCCTGCGTCGACGATCTCCTCGACCAGGTCGGAGAGCCGCTCTCCGCGCGGGTGGGGATCCACCTCAGTGACGGCGAGGTAGAGATCAGAACCTTCCGAGGGCTCCAGCTGACGAAGACCGTGAATCGTGACGGCCTGGCGGTTCTGGAGTGCGGCGGTCTTCACCTCCATGCTGACCACGTCGCCCACGAAATCATGCCGGCCCCGCTCCGGGCCTTCCCACAGGGTCAACGCCGAGGCGCCATGAACCGCAACGATCTGGCGGAGGATGCTGAGCTCCCCATAGAGGCCCTCCAGCGCCTGCTCGCTGATCCCCTCGCGGGCGATCATCAGCAGTCGGCGCCATTCGCGCACCGTACTAGCGAGTGCGTCATAGACAGTCCCGCCCGCATCCACGCTGGCATTGACGTCCTCGAGGAACGTGTGGAACACCCCCTCGAGCCGGGGTTCGAGGCACCGGATCTGCACTGCTCTCAGCGCATCTCCGAGCTCATTCTGAATCGTCGCCGACGCGAGACGAATGGCCTGGCTCACTTCAATGTTGAGAAGCCGGTCGTCCCCGGACTCGAAGAAGGCGGTCGGCGTGCTCAGCTGGTCCTTCCCCACCCACACGCGACGGCCGACCGGCCGTCCCTGTACTTCGACGACGTGGAACTCGGAAGCGCTCCATACACTGGGCTCATTCGCCACACGCGCGAACGCCTCACGCATTCGGGTCATTCTCAGGCTCCTCCTCATCAGCTGCGGGGATCTCGACCGCGAGGAAGTCCCCGTCATGCGTGAGCAGGCCCTCCGTATCCGAGGGGAGGACCATCGCGTAGCCGAAGAAGGGTTCGTTCATATCAACTTCGGCCAGGGCGGGGTCGATCTTCTTAAGCACTTCCTGCATATCCTCGCGGTCCTTCGCACCGGACCGAGCTCGCGACATGCGCGAGATCGGATAGAGGATCAGCAGGCCTTCTCCGTTCGCACCTCCCTCATTCTTCGGGCGCAACCGAGCGGCGCTCTGCTCATCACCGTTACCAGCGTCTTCTGCAAGCGGGCTGCCCTCAGTCGCCAGGTCCGCGATTCGGTCGTTGCCGGACATGAGCGCTCGGATGTTGACCGACCCCTCTTCGGGGTCCTTGATTGGCGCGCGCCGCACCGCCTTCACCTGAAGGCCCTGCTCCGCGAGCACCTGTTCCCCGCCACCGGCCGCCAGCACGACCCGCCAAGACTTCTCCGGAAGCTTCTTCGCAGCCCAGTCGAGAGCCCGCTTGTGCTCCTCCTGGTGTTTGGGGTGCATGGCGAACTTCTCAAAGAACTCCTGAACACGTTCGAAGCTAACACCCTTGTAGAGCTTCGACCCCTGACCGGGCGCCGATGTCACGGCATGATCGGAGATGCGGTGAAGGAAGTCGACAGCGATACGGGTGTTCGTCTTCTGCAGACCCGACGTCGCGAAGTCGAACAGAATCGTCTGCTTGTTCCGGCCCTGAAACGTGTACTCGATCTGGCGAGCGTGCTTCATCTTGGCGGGAGCCGTCACCTCAAGACGGCCGGGATGCCGGCGGATCTTGAGCCCGATCTCGCCGGGAGTCTTTCCCTGGCTCGCCATCTCGGTGATCTCTCGACGCACCTCGGCCTCCACCTGAGCAAGGAACTGATAGTCGGAGTCCAAGCCCTCCGCCAGCCAGATCCGTTGCAGGTCCTCGTATCCTGGCCGGTAGCCGAACCAGCGGCCCATCTGCAGGAGGGTGTCGTAGGCCTTGGAGCTACGGGTGAAGAAGGAGACGAAGAGCCCCTCAAGTGTCAGACCTCGGGAGAGGGTTCCGCCACCGATAACGATCACCGTGGACGGGTGCTCGTCGTCGTACACCAGCCGATCAGCGTGAGCCTCCTTGCCGTTGTCGACGACGACGCGCAGCACGCGAAGCACGTTCAGGATCTCACCCTGGATAGCCGGCCAGGTCGGCGCAGGGCCGTCTCCGGTGTAGAGCTCCGCGACACGGTCCTCCTCCTCGTTGAAGATCGCACGGAACTCGGAGACATCGCCTTCTCGTGCTCGCTCCTTCATGGGATCTAGGAAATCGTTGATCGCCTCCTGCATGGCGAAGTGCGGATCCGTGCGCTCCGTGGTGTGGACGAGCATCGACGAATGCTTGTCCTTCTGGCCGCGCAGACGACGGATGGCGCTCGCCACGATGAACCACCGGATGGCATCACCGAGGGAACTGGTCACCGTCGGAACGAAATCGGCGGCGTCCTTCTGCCGCTGGGGACCCAGATCGCTCCATTCCTCGCGCGGGATACGGCGAATAACGTCGAGTCCCTCGGATTCCTCCCCGTCGAGGAACCCATCGCGGATTCCGAAGAGGGTCTCCGCCCCGAAGTAGTTCTTGGGTGTCGGCATGACGGCGAGAAAGTCCCGCGGATAGAGGCTCTCGAGGGATCCGGCCGAGGGGTCGTCAGGATCGGCAGCATCCTGAGGGTCCATGAGCACGTTCGCAAAGGGAGTGGCCGTGTAGCCGACGTACGTTCCGTTCCGAACCTTCGACCACACGCGACGCAACTTGGCATTGATCTTCGTCGGGTCATCCTCCGGATTCGGCGAGCTGTCCGGGGTCGCCTGATCGGATTCGTCGTCGATGATGAGGATCGGAAGCCTACGGAGTGTCTGCTCGTCGATCTGGTCGAGGAACTTCAGCAGATGGTCGAGCCGAGAGGTCTGCTTCTTCATCACCGCGATCATCGTGCGGGCTCCGTCCAGAAGGCTGGACACAGTCGACGCGGCGTTGACCCAGCTGGCGGCCTGAAGATCAGTCTGGGTCGTGGTCAAAGTGATCCACTGCTGGGCATTCTCCTCCACACCCAGGTCCCTCGTAATGCGCTTCTGGGTCTGCGCACGGAGGTTGTTGTAGGTGCCGGAGAAGACGAGCACAAACTTGTAGTTCGCATCCAGGGCCTTAGCCGCGACAGCCGCGTAGTTCGCCGTCTTGCCGGACTGGACATTTCCTATGACCAGGCCCCGACGGCGCTGCATCGAGTACGGCTCGGCGAGTTGCGACACGATCTGATCGCTCGAGCGGTCGATCGAGGGGATCGCTTCTGCCAGACCCGTGCTGAGCATCTTCTCACGAAGCTGGGACCAGCGCGGGCCTGCCGACGGCAGATACCAGGAACGATGAGAGCTCTCATCGTTGTCCGAATCCACCGCAATTGCACCGCCTGTGGGATCAATCCGGACACGGATGCGCTCGGCCCACTTGTCAGTCTTAACCCGATGATCATGCAACAGTTCACGTAGGGCTATGACCATCTCATCGTCAGAGTCATCCAGCAGTGAGTCCACTGCCTCCTCCATGGTCCGGCCACGCTTCATCCGGTTCACCACCTGGCGGGCGAGCAGATCCTTCATTGCCGAGTTGTCAGTCATGTGCTGGTCCTCCAGGTGGATGCAGGGATCGCGTCTCAGAACAGCCGCTGGGGCGAGGAGCTGTCGCGTGCAGTCGTCAGAGTCGGAGCAATGCTCTCATAGGGAATCCCCAGCAGGCTCCTGAACAGCGCCGTGAAGACGGCCTGCGCTCCCAGCGGGGGAACTGCCATGCCGACCTGCTTCCGGATGGAGTCCCGCCTCCCCTCGAAGTGGAAGGTGTCAGGGAATGTCTGGAGGCGTGCACGCTCACGATTGGTGAGGGCCCGGGGTTCATCCCAGTGGTAAACGTGAGTGCCACCGCCTCCGGACCCCGTCACGGTGTACGAAGGCTTGGCCGGGTCGAGACGTCGGTAGATCTGGCTGATCGTGGCGCCACGGACATTGAGCCGAGCCTGGTCTGTCATGCGCTTCGCATTGAACGCATTCTCGCCCGGATCGATGAGCTCCAGGCGCTCGACCACTTGTCTGGACTGGCGGGTGCGCTCATTGTTCGTGACGGATGCGTCCATTGGCGCCGCGACGACTTCTCCTGACGTGACGAAGGCATATCCCGTCCCGGGTCCGTGAGTGGGGGCTGGCACGGCGTACTCGACGTCGAGATCATCGCGAACCCCCACGACGAGAACGCGATGCCGCGCCTGGGGAACGCCGTACTGTTCGAACCGGTAGAGGTGCGGAGTGATCCGATATCCGGCGTCCTTGAGCTCCTCCAGAATCACCTGGAACGCGCGACCGCCGTTCGCGCTTCGAATGCCGCCCACGTTCTCGGCGACGAACCACTTGGGCCGCTTTGCCTCGAGAACCCTGACACCGGTCTTGTAGAGGCCGCCGAAATCACCGTCGAGCCCCTTGTGCTCACCGACAAGGCTGAAGTCGTTGCAGGGAAAACCGAAGGCGAATCCGTCAATGTCGCCGAAGGAGTCGATGTTCTCGGCAGCGGCTCGCGCGTCACCGACTTTGACAGACTTCAGCGTCGCGCCGGGAATGTTGCGTCGGTACGTAAGACAGGATGACTCGTCAATGTCGACAGCCCACGCGTGCTGGAGAGACATCCTGTCCCGCAGTTCAGGGTCCCTCTCGACTGCCTGGTGGGCGCCGAGTGCCATGCCTCCAGGCCCGGAGAAGAACTCCCCCATCTTGAACGTTTCCATGCAACCTCTATCGCTCTTCGCCGCAGACCTGCTGGGAAGCGCGCGCGGCATACTGCAGCTTAGCGCGATTCTGCCGTCTCGGCAGCCTGGAGGGCACCGTGTTCACACGCGGCGCCCGCTGGGCCTCTTCCACGGGGACATCGCGTGTCAGAGGATGACCGGAACTCATGAAGCCTTCGGAAGGACGAGGACGATGGCCACACTGCCCTGGACCGCAGGTGAGACTCTGCTCGCTCTCGGACTTGCTCATCACCTGGAGTGGGCCAACCCGAGTGAGGGGACACCCTCAGTCGTGGGCCTGTCTCGTCTACTCGCTCAGGGCCCCTTCGATCCAGGACTTAGCCTGCCGGGCAACTTTCGAAATCCGAATGCCGTCAAGATGAAGGTGTCCAACCTCATCTGGCACTACACCGGCGGAGAGCACGGTCTCAAGCAGGGAGCAGTCCAGGACCTCGCCCTTGTGGAGCTCTACAGGTCAGACCCGGCGCTCATGCTCGGCCTGGCGCGCGACCTCCGCTCCCTGGTCGAGCAGTCATTTGGAGATGCGGCGCTCGTCCCCTGACCTCACGAATACTCCGCCCATACCCGCCGCTCGACCCCGTCCACGGTCATCTTGCCGCCATGCGGCACCACCCACTGCGGCCGGGTGTGGCCGAACGGCACGCCCACGCACACCACCGCATCCGGGTTGTAGCGCCCGACCTCCTCCAGCACCACATCACCCTGCTCCGCGCGCAGCCGCGCCCGCTCCTCCGCACCCCGCGGCGCCTCGAAGGAGCTCGTCGGCGGGCGGGCCGCCAGCACGGCGTCCACAGCGCCGAGCACGCCGCGCTCCCCCAGGATCCGCAGCAGCCGCTTCACCTCGCCGGCGCTCGGCAGCTCCTCGCTGGTCTCGATGAGCAGCACCCCACCCTCGAGCACCGCCATGTCCGCAGGCCCGCGGCCGGCCGCCATCACCCACGGCAGCACCTCGAGGCAGCCGCCCCACGTCCGGCCGGTCACCGAGCGCCGCGGCCCGGCCCAGCGCCACGGTGAGGCGCCCTCACCGACGCCGGGCGCGCCGTCGTCGTGCGGGCCCGGCACCGGTTCGCGCGTCCCGAACTCGGTGAGCGCCCGCGGGTCCAGCCAGTCGACGCCATGGTCCTCCGACTCCCCCGGCTCCGTGATCTCCAGCCGCCCTCCTGTCAGCAGGGCGGCCCGCAGGGACGCGGCGTGCACCTCATCCACAGCCGGTCCCGGCCCCAGGTGCACCTGGGTGGAGCCGCCGTAGAAGCTCGCCACCCCGTTGCCCCACAGCCACTGGTGCAGGTTGGTGTTGTCGCTGTAGCCGAGGAACGGCTTGGGGTCCGCACGCACTGCGTCCGCGTCCAGGTGGCCGATCACGGTGATCTGGTCCTCCCCGCCGACCGTGGCGATCACCGCCCGGATCTGCGGGTCCGCGGGAGCGTAGCGAGAGGCCACCTGTCTGTCGTTCCTCTCGCTCAGACCAGACGACCTGCGCCCGGACCGCCCGGCGCCCCTCACCCCTGACGCAGCTCGCGGCGCAGGATCTTGCCCGTGGCGTTCTTCGGCAGCCCGTCCAGGACGGTCACCTCCCGCGGCTGCTTGTAGCGGGCCAGCCGTTCGGCCGCGAACGCCTGGAGCTGCTCCCCCGTGACGGCGCTGCCCGGGGCCAGGGAGACGAAGGCCGCGATCTCCTCGCCCAGCCGCTCGTCCGGCACACCCACCACGGCGGCCTCGACCACGTCCGGGTGCTCGTAGAGGACCTCCTCCACCTCGCGCGGGTACACGTTCATGCCGCCGCGGATGATCACGTCCTTGAGCCGGTCCACGATCATCACGTACCCGGCCTCGTCCCGGCGGGCGATGTCCCCGGTGCGGAACCAGCCGTCCTCGTCGAACGCCGCCTCCGTGTCCTCCGGGCGGCCCCAGTAGCCGGCCATGATGCCCTCGCCCCGGATGCGCAGCTCACCGGAGGTCTCGAGGTCCTCCTCGGGCACCTCGGTGCCGTCCATCGCGACGATCCGGAACTCGAAGCCGTCCACCGGCCGGCCCACGGTGCCCGGGCGGGTCGGCGCGTCCACGGGGTTGAAGAAGCACGCGCCCGCGTTCTCGGACAGTCCGTAGCCCTCCAACACGGGCACGCCGAACAGCTTCTCCGCCGCGCGCAGCGTCTCCACCGGCAGGCTCGCACCGCCGGAGAGGGGCATGCGCAGCCTCGAGAAGTCCGCCGGCTCGGCCCCGGCCTCACGACGGGTCCGGGCCACGGAGAGGAACGCCCCGTGCATGGTGGGCACGCCGGGCAGGAACGTGATGCCGTGGTCCTGCAGCTGGTCGTAGGCGGCCTCCGGCACGAACCGCGGCATCAGGGACAGGGTGGACCCGGCGAACACCGCCCCGTTGAGCACCACCGAGAGCCCGAACACGTGGAACATCGGCAGCGCCGCGAACACGACGTCGTCCGGGCCGAGCCGGCCCAGGCCGGTCGCCGTCGCCATGGCGTTGGAACGCAGGTTCGTGTGCGTCAGCCGGGCACCCTTGGGCCGCCCCGTGGTGCCCGAGGTGTAGAGCAGGACGGCGTCGTCGTCGGGGTCGCGCGGGGTGATCTCCGTGACCGGGGCGATGCCCTCGGCGGCGCACTCCCGCCCGACCGCTTCGAGGTCCAGGGTGACCACCTCGACGTCGACGTTCCCGGCCACCTCGTCCACGGCCGGCAGCCCGGGCATGGCCCAGAGCACGCGCGCCCCGGAGTCCTCGAGGAAGTACTCCAGCTCACGGGCCGTGAACAGCGGGTTGAGCGGCACCATCACCGCACCCAGGCGCATGAGCGCCTCGTAGACCGCCACGAAGGCCGGGACGTTGGGCAGCAGCACGGCCACCCGGTCCCCCGGGCCCACCCCGCGGTGGCGCAGCCAGCCGGCCGTCGCGGCCGTGACCTGGTCCAGTTCGCGGTAGGTCATGCGGGCCTCGCCGATCCGCAGGGCCACGGCATCCGGCTGCCGGGCCACGGTGGCCGAGAGCAGCTCGGCCACATGACCCCGGCGCTCGGTGGGCCGGCCGTGGGTGGTCGCGGAGGTGTCGGGGGTCTCGGAGGTGGTCACGGTGGCTCCTGATCTGGTGGGGCGGTCGTCGGAGGGGGTTCAGAGGAAGGCGGAGTGACCGGTGAGGCCGCGGCCCACGATCAGCGAGTTCACCTCGTAGGTGCCCTCGTACGTGAAGATCGCCTCGACGTCGCAGAAGAACCGGCCGAGCCCGACGTCGGCGAGGATGCCGTTGCCGCCCATCATCTGGCGGCCCAGCGCGGCCGACTCGCGGCACATCTGGGAGGTCTTCAGCTTCACCAGGGAGGCCTGCGTCATGGACACCTCGCCGGTGGCCTCCAGCTGCACCGCCCGGTGCGCCATGCCCAGGGTGGCCGCCAGGTTGGCCGCGATCTGCACGAGCAGGGACTGCACCAGCTGATGCCCGGCGATCGGCCGGCCGAACTGAGTGCGCTCCAGCGCGTAGCGGCGGGCGGCGTCGAGGATGCCCTGCTGCGCGCCCACGGCCTGCCAGCCCAGGCCGTTGCGGGAGCCCAGCAGGATCACGTTGGTGTCCGCGAAGGTGTTGGCCTTCTCCAGCTTGTTCTCCGCCGGGATGCGCACGTCCGTGAAGGTGATGTCCGCGTTCTGGACGATCTTCACCGCGGTCTTGTGCCCGATCTTGGTGGCCTCGTAGCCGGGGGTGTCGGTCTCCACGATGAAGCCCTTGACCTGGTCGTCCTCCTCGTCCCGGGCCCACACGATCGCGATGCGGGACATGGTGCCGTTGCCGATCCACCGCTTGGCCCCGTTGATCACCCACTCGTCCCCCTCTCGGCGGGCCGTGGTGGCCATGCCGCCGGCGACGTCGGAGCCGTGCTCCGGCTCGGTCAGCGCGAAGCAGCCGGTGTACTCCATCGCGTACAGGCCCGGCAGCCACGTCTGCTTCTGCTCCTCCGAGCCCAGGGCCTCCAGGGTGGCCCCGACGAGGTCGTTGTGCAGGGCGAAGTACACGCTGAGGGAGATGTCCGCGCGGGCCAGCTCGGCCATCAGGTGCCCGCGGAACAACGGGTCCTCGGTCATGCCGCTGATGTGGTTGTAGCCCAGCTCCCCGACGCGGCGGGCGATCTCGTGCGGGAACTCGTCCCGGCTCCAGGCCTCCGCCACGTGCGGGGTGACGATCTCGGCCAGGGCGGCGCGGATCTCCGTGAGCTCCTCCTGCTGCTCGGGCGTCAGGAGGCGGTGGTACTCGAGGACGTCGACGTCGACGTCGATCAGCGAGCGGGTGCGGGAATCCGTGGTGGTCATGAGGGGCTCCTGGAGGTCGTTCGAGGGGGGTGCTGAGTCGTGGGGGTCAGGCGGTGGGGCTGGCCAGGGCGGTGAGCGGGATGCCCCGCTCCTCCCCCCATGCCTGCCAGTGGGCGGCGTCGTGCCGGGAGAGGGCCTCGGTGAGCTGCGCGCGGACGTCCCCGTCCGCGTCCAGCCCGAGGCCCTCGACAAGCGCGGCCGCGAAGTGCGGCTCGAGCGCGCCGACGGCCACATGGCCCTCGGCCGCCGGATACACCCCGTAGTGGGGCAGGGCCCCGCCCAGGGGGCTGCGCGGGCCCGTCATGCGGTGCCGGTTGGGCAGGGCCAGGGCGTGCGCCGCATCGGCGAGCGCCACCGTGGCATGCCCGCCGTCCCCGTCCGCGCCGCGGGCCCACAGCAGGGCCAGCGCGGCGGAGACGGCCCGCTCGGCACCGTGCAGATCCGCCGCGAGGATCCGCGGTGGAGCCCCCGGCGCCAGCAGGCCCGCCGCGGCCTGGTAGTTGATGTCATGGCCTGGCACGTCCGTGCGGTCCCCGTCGTATCCGGTGATGTCCACCTGGCAGATCCGCCGGTGGCGGGCGCGGACGGCGTCGGCGTCCAGGCCCAGCCGGCGCAGCGCCCCGGAGCGGTGGGAGGTGAGGAACACGTCCGCCTCGGCCAGGATCTGCTCCATCTCGGCAGCCCCGGCCTGGGACTTCATGTCCACGGTGCGCACCGACTGCCCGCGGTGCAGCTCCTCGTAGAGGGCCGGCACCAGGGTGGCCACGGGGTCCCCGCTGGGCGGGAGCACCGTGACGATGTCGGCGCCCAGCTCCTGCAGGCGGGCCGCGGCGACGGGCCCGGGCAGGTTCAGCGCGATGGTCACCACGCGCACCCCGGCCAGCGGTGCGGCGCTCATCGGCCCGGCCCCTCGCCTCGCTCGGCCAGCTGCCGGAGGGTGCCGCCGGGACGGAACCGCTCGCCGTAGCGGTCGGCCAGCTCGTCGGCGCGGGCCACGAACGCGGCCGGTCCGCCCTCGCGGTGCGTCATGAACGTCACGGGCCCACCGGTGTGCGGCGGGAAGCCGATGCCGAACACGCCGCCGAGGTTCGCCGAGGGGGCGTCGGTGAGGACGCCGTCGTCGAAGCAGCGGGCCGTCTCGATGGCCATGCGGTACAGCAGGCGGTCCTGCAGGTCCTGCTCGGGCACGTCCGCCCCGGTGGCGAAGTGCTCGGCCAGGCCTGGCCACAGGTGCTTGGGGCCCTGTTCCGGGTACTCGTAGAAGCCGGCGCCCTGAGCGCGGCCCGGGCGGCCGAACTCGTCCACCATGCGCTCCACCACGCGCTCGCCCGGACGCACCGGACGCTCACCGCCGGCCTCGGCGACGGCCTTCTCCTCCTCGCGGCGGATGTGCTGGATCAGGGTCAGGGAGACCTCGTCCATCATGGCCAGCGGGGAGGCCGGGAAGCCGGCGTGGCGGGCCGCCCGCTCGATCCGCTGCGCGTCCACGCCCTCCTCCACGAGGGCCGCGGCCTCGAGCACGAGCGTGCCGTAGACGCGGGAGGTGTAGAAGCCGCGCCCGTCGTTGACCAGGATGGGCAGCTTGCGGATCTGCTGCACCAGGTCGTAGGCGCGCTCCACCGTGCGCGGGGAGGTCTGCTCACCACGGATGATCTCCACGAGCTTCATCCGGTCCACCGGGGAGAAGAAGTGCAGGCCGATGAAGTCCTGGGAGCGCTCCCGCGGGCCCTGCAGCAGGGTGATCGGCAGCGTGGAGGTGTTGCTGCACAGCAGGGTGTCCGGGCCGACCACCTTCTCCACCTCGGCGAACACCGAGTCCTTGAGCTCGACGTCCTCGAACACGGCCTCGATCACCGCGTCCACGTGCGCGAGGTCCTGATAGTCCTCGGTGGGCTGCACGCGGGCCAGGACGGCGTCGGCGTCCTCGCGGCTCATGCGCCCCTTCGCCACGCGCCCCTCGAGGAGGGCGCCCACCCGCTCACGGCCGCGCTCGGCGGCCTCCAGGCTGACGTCCTTGAGCATCACGTCCACGCCGTTGAGCGCGAGCGCGTGGGCGATGCCCACGCCCATCATCCCGGCGCCCAGCACCGCCGCCGTGGTGATCGTGCTGCGCTCGCGGGAGGGACCGCCCAGGGCCGCGCCGGAGCGCAGCGCCTGCATG
This sequence comes from Micrococcus sp. UYEF5, assembly GCF_040546065.1. NCBI lineage: Bacteria > Bacillati > Actinomycetota > Actinomycetes > Micrococcales > Micrococcaceae > Micrococcus > Micrococcus sp. UYEF5. The sequence goes on along the minus strand of NZ_JBEPNB010000010.1, from coordinate 17,945 downwards.
TCCGAGTGGAACGCCTGGATCATGGCGGAGGAGGTGTGGCCCGTCACGAGGGACACGAAGTACCGGGTCTCGATGCGCGAGGCGGTGTCGAAGTCCACCTGCGAGCCCTCCACCGCGGCGCTGAGGATCGCCTTCGGGGCGGGCAGGTCCGCGCCGTGGAGCTGCCGGCGCAGGGTGGCGGCGAACGCGGGCAGACGGGAGGCGAAGGAGGCTCGGGCGGGGGTGCCGCCGGGGATCCTGAAGCCCTTGACGTCCCAGGGCTTCGCGGCGGCGTCGGCGTCGTCGCGGTGCTCCAGGATCCAGCGCTTGGCGGCGGGCACCAGGTCCGCGGGGTCGGTCACGACCTCGTCGATGATCCCCTTCTCCATCGCGGCCCGGGCGTCGCGGGCGGTGCCCTGCAGCAGCCACTCCATCAGGGCGCGCTCCACGCCCACCATGCGCACCAGGCGGGTGATGCCGCCGCCTCCGGGCAGCAGGCCCAGGGTGACCTCCGGGAGGCCGCCCTTCAGCCCCGGGTCGTCCACGGCGATGCGCCGGTGGCAGGCCAGGGCGATCTCCAGGCCGCCGCCGAGCGCCGTGCCGTTGATCGCGGCGACCACGGGGCGGCCGAGGGTCTCGAGGCGGCGCAGCTGGCCCTTGACCCGCTGCGTCAGCGCGAACACGGACTCCACGTCCTCGGGGCCGGCCTGGGCCAGGGAGTCCAGGTCGCCGCCGGCGAAGAAGGTCTTCTTCGCGCTGGTCAGGACGACGCCGGTCACCGTGTCCCGCTCCGCCTCCAGGCGGTCCACGACGGCGTCCATCGCGTCCTGGTACCGCTCGTTCATCGTGTTGACCCGCGCCTGCGGGTCGTCCATGGTCAGCGTGACGACGCCGTCGGCGTCCTGGTCCCAGGTGATCATGTGCTCACTCATGCCGGTGCTCTTCCTGCCGTGCTGGTCGGTCGGGTGGGTGGGGCGCTCAGACGCGCTCGACGATCGTGGCGACGCCCATGCCGGCGCCGATGCAGAGCGTGGCGATGCCGGTCCGCAGGTCGCGCCGCTCGAGTTCGTCCACGAGGGTGCCGAGGATCATGGCGCCGGTGGCCCCCAGGGGGTGGCCCATGGCGATCGCGCCGCCGTTGACGTTGGTCTGCTCCTCGGTCCAGCCCATCTCCTTCATCAGCAGCAGCGGCACGGCCGCGAACGCCTCGTTGATCTCCACGAGGTCGATGTCCGCGGCGGTCATGCCGGCCACCTCGAGGGCCTTGCGGCACGCCGGGGTGGGGCCGGTGAGCATGATGGTGGGCTCGGAGCCGACGACGGCGGCGGAGACGATCCGGGCCCGCGGACTCATCCCGGCCCGCCGGCCGGCCTCCTCGGAGCCGATCAGCGTCAGCGCGGCGCCGTCGACGATGCCCGAGGAGTTGCCGGGGTGGTGCAGGTGCTCGATCCCCGCCAGCGAGCTGTACTTCTCCAGCGCCACGGCGTCGAAGCCCGCCTCCCGGCCCAGCGCCTCGAAGGAGGGCTTGAGCGTGGCCAGGGTCTCCACGGACGAGTCGGGGCGGATGGTCTCGTCCCGGTCCAGCACGGTCATCCCGTTCATGTCCGTCACCGGGACCACGGAGCGGGCGAACCGGCCCTCCTGCCACGCCGCCGCAGCACGGCGGTGGCTCTGCGCGGCGAAGCGGTCCAGCTCTGCGCGGCTGAATCCCTCACGGGTGGCGATCAGGTCCGCGGAGACGCCCTGCGGGACGAAGTCGGTGGCCAGGGAGGTGGCCGGGTCCATGGCCCACGCGCCGCCGTCGGAGCCCATGGGCACGCGGGACATGGACTCCACGCCGCCGGCCACGAGCAGAGACTCCCAGCCGGAGCGGATGCGGGCGGCGGCCTGGTTCACGGCCTCGAGCCCGGAGGCGCAGAACCGGTTCAGCTGCACGCCGGCCACGGTCTGCGGCAGGCCCGCCTTGAGGGCGGCCACCCGGGGCAGGACCGCGCCCTGGTCGCCCACCGGGCTGACGCAGCCGAGGATCATGTCCTCGATGTCGGCGGGGTCGAGCCCCTCATGGCGGTCGCGCAGCGCGTGGGTCAGGCCGACGACGAGGTCGATCGGCTTGACCTCGTGGAGGGAGCCGGAGGGCTTGCCGGCACCGCGCGGCGTGCGGAGGGCGTCGTAGAGGAAGGCGTCCTGGGTCACGGGGTCTCCTGGGGTCGGGGTGGGTCTGGGGAGGTGGCGGGCCGCTCAGCGGCCGGAGGTGAGGGCGTCGGCGTAGTCGGCGCGCAGCTTGCGCTTGTTGACCTTCCCGACGCCGGTCCGGTCGATCTCCGTCACGAAGCGGACCTCGTCCGGCAGCTGCCAGGTGGCGAAGCGCTCGGCGAGTGCGGCGAGGACGGCGTCCTGGTCGACGTCGGAGTCCTCGTCCCGCACCACGAGGGCCAGAGGACGCTCCTCCCACTGGGGGTGGGGGACGCCGATCACGGCGGCGTCGCGGACCCCGGGGACGGTCATGATGTGGTTCTCCAGGTCGATCGAGGAGATCCACTCGCCACCGGACTTGACCACGTCCTTCAGGCGGTCGGTGACCTTGAGGTAGCCCTCCGGGGAGAGGTAGCCCAGGTCCCCGGAGCGCCAGTAGCCCTCGTCGTCGAAGCCGGCCTCGGTGGCCTCGGCGTTGTCCGCGTAGGAGGTGGTCACCCAGGGCCCGCGCAGGCGGATCTCGCCCACGTTCTCCTCGCCGGGCGGCAGCAGCTCGCCCAGGGGGTCGGTGATCTTCACGTCCACCCCGACGACGACGAGGCCCTGGAACCGCTTGAGGTTCCACCGCTCATCCTCGGAAAGGGTGTCCATGAGGCTCGGCTTCATGCGGTTGAGGGAGACGATGGGCGAGGTCTCCGTGGCCCCGTAGGCGTGGATGACCTCCGCGCCGGTGAGCTCGTCGAAGCCGCGCATCATGGCCACGGGGGGCTCGGTCGCGCCGCACAGCAGGCGCACGCCGTCCATCCGTGGGGGCGTCTCGAGGGTGCGGAGGTGGTGGAGCATCGGCATGAGGATCGCGGGGGCTGCCGGGGCCACGGTGACGCCATGGTCCACGAGGGTGGAGGTCAGCCACGGGGTGTCCGTGAGGTTGAACCGGCCCGGCAGCACCAGGCGCGCGCCCACGGCGACGGCGGCGAACGGCAGGCCCCAGCACTGCGCGTGGAACATGGGGGTCAGCAGCAGGGCGGTGTCCGCCATGGTCATGCCCAGGGTGGACACCACGGCGTGCGCGTGCAGCCAGGTGGCCCGGTGCGAGTAGAAGACGCCCTTGGGACGGCCGGTGGTGCCCGTGGTGTAGCAGGCGCCGGAGGCGGAGCGCTCACTCACGTTCGGCAGGTCCGCTGTCTCGAGCGGCTCCTGCCCGTCGAGGAGGGCCTCGTAGGAGAGGACGTCGCCGCGACCGGCCCAGTCGGCGGGGAGCTCGCCGTCGCCGGCCACGATCCAGCGGATGCCCCCGGGCAGGTGCGGTTCGAGCGCGGCGGCGAGCTCCAGGAGGGTCTCGTCCACGACGATCGTCCCCACCTGCGCGTGGGTGATCACGTAGGCCAGGTCCGTGGGCGCCAGGCGCAGATTGAGCTGCACCATGGTCGCGCCCAGCAGCGGGACGGAGAAGTAGGACTCGAGGTGGCGGACGTCGTTCCACAGCAGCAGGCCGACCCGGTCCCCCGGCCCGACGCCCTCGGCGCGCAGGGCCGCGGCCATGCGGCGCACCCGCTCCCACACGGCCGCGTAGGTGGTCTGCCACCGGGAGCCGCCGCCGCGGGTGTGGATGATCTGCTGATCCCCGAAGGTCCGGGCGGCGTCCCGCAGGAGGCGAGTGGTGGTGAGCTGCTCGTCGTCGCCCATGGTGGACGGGGTGCCGAGGACGGTGTCGGTGGTCTGCATGGGTCCCCCTGGGAGGTGTGGTGGTCGCGGAGGCGGGCGGCAGTCGTCTGTGACATGCCTCACTGAGCTGATGTTGCACACTCAAGCACGATGTTGCACTAGCGTGCAAGAAGGGTGCGGGGGGCGTTTCGATCCCTGCCGTAGGGTTCAGCGAGCCCCCGCATCCTCATCTCCCGACCACGGGCCATCCCATCCGCCGACCCAGCCCCGAGGACCCGATGAACACCCCCCTGCCCTTCGATCAGGACGATCTCTCCTCCCCCGCGCGCCTGCGCCTGGCGGCCCTCGAGCTGTATGCCGAGCGGGGGGTCGAGATGGCCAGCGTCCGCGAGATAGCGCAACGGGCCGGCGTCGCCCCCGGGCTGGTGCGGCACCACTTCGGCAGCAAGGCGGGGCTGACCCGCGCCGTCGACGACGACGTGCTGCGCCTGATCGCCGCGACCCTCGACGAGGTCCCGCTCGTGGGCACCCCACAGGTGGTGTCCGCGGCCCGCGACGCGGCGTTCGCGGACCTGCTGGCCGACCACCCGGTGGTGGGGGCCTACGTGCGCCGCTCGCTGCTGGAGGCCGGCGGGGAGACCGAGTCCCTGCTGGAGCGCCTCGTGGACCTGACCACGGAACAGACCGAGCGCCTGCGCCGGTCCGGCTTCGCCCCGCGGCGCAGCATGCCGACGTCCGTGTTCGGCACCGTCATCCGGCAGATGGGGCACCTGATGGTCGACCCGTCGGCGGACCGCATCTGGCGCCGGATCGCCGAGACCCAGGAGGGCGCCGCCGAGCAGGCGAGCCCGCGGGTGCGACTCGTGGTCGATCCGCCGCGGTGAGCAGGATCGCCTCCGACCGCGAGGGCGTCATGCACCTCGTCCGCCAGGCCGACGACGCCGGCCCGCCCGTTCCGGGAACGCCTGCGGTCGGTATGGGCGCACTTTTCAGGCTCAAAGCGACCGCACGCGTTCCAGGTCCGCCACCTCACCCGCCCCCGGCCGCCCGCGCCCCCGCCCCCGGACGCGCCGTTTCCCGAACGACAACGCGGGTGGGGCGTAGCCTGGCCGCCATGACCACCGTGTTCTACGACGACCAGGGCCGCCCCGAGCCGCCCTTCGCCGCGGGCGAGGCTGCCACCCTGCTGGGCTTCCTCGACTTCCTGCGCGCCACGATCGAGTGGAAGACGGCGGACCTGGACACGGCGGCGCTGCACCGCCGGCTGCCGGGGCACCCGTCCGCGATGACGCTCGGCGGCCTGCTCAAGCACCTCGCGTTCGTCGAGTTCTGGTGGTTCGAGGCCGTCGCCCTCGGCGAGCCCACCTCGGCGCCCTGGGTGGGAGCGGACTTCGACGCCGACCCCGACTGGGACTGGCACAGCGCGGCGCAGGACTCCGCGGCGGACCTGCGCGCCCTCTGGCAGGGCCAGGTGGAGCGGTCCCGGCAGATCGTGGTGGACCTGCTCGCGGCGGACGGCGACGACGGTGCCGCAGCCCTGGCCCGCGCCCACCGGATCCGGGAGGGGCGGGACCCGGTCTCGCTGCGGTGGATCCTCACCCACATGATCGAGGAGTACGGCCGCCACGCCGGCCACGCCGACCTGCTGCGCGAGGGGATCGACGGCCAGGCCGGCGAGTGAGCCCGCCCCACCCGCAGTCCCGCCCACGGTCGCACCCGGGTTCATCCCCACGTCGGATGCCCGGCCCCGCGCCGGCTGGGTAGATTCTGTGCCATGGCCTCCCCCTCCCCTGCGTCCGCGCACCCGTCCGCCCCCGAGAGCGGGACGGGCCTGGGGTTCACCGGCGCGGCGGGGATCACCGGGCTCACCGCCGCCGAGGTCGCCGAGCGGGAGGCCGCGGGCCTGGTCAACGTGCAGTCGCGGGACACGTCCCGCTCGCTGGGTCAGATCCTGCGCGTGCACGTGTTCACGCTGTTCAACCTGGCGATCGCGCTGTGCGCCGTCGTCGTGATCCTGATGGGCCGCTGGCTGGACCTGCTGTTCTCGCTGGCGGCCGTGGCCAACGTGGTGATCGGCGTGGTCCAGGAGTACTCGGCCAAGCGGAAGCTGGACCGGATCGCGCTGCTGCACCAGGACGACGTCGTCGTCATCCGGGACGGGGCGCGCGTGCCCCTGCCGATGGCGCAGATCGTGCGGGACGACGTCGTGGTGCTGCGCCGCGGCGACCAGGTGCCCGTGGACGGCGAGGTCCTCGTCTCGGACGGCCTGGACATGGACGAGGCGCTGCTCACCGGCGAGAACGACCCCGTGCCCAAGACCCCCGGGGACGCCGTGCTCTCGGGCTCGGCCGTCGTGGCCGGCGCGGGCCTGGTGCGCGCGACGGCGGTGGGCTCGGCCTCGCACGCCGCCCGGCTGAGCGCCGAGGCCCGCCGCTACTCCGCCATCCACTCGGAGCTGCGCGGCGCCCTGGAGAAGGTGGCCCGCTGGCTGACGATCGCCCTGGTGCCGATCATCGCGGTGATCGTGCACGGTCAGATGACGGCCGTCGGCGGCTGGTCCCTCGCCCTCTCCCAGCCGCGCGAGGCCGCCCTGGAGCCCGCGCTGATCGCGTCCGTGGCGGCGGTGACCAGCATGATCCCGCAGGGCCTGGCGCTCATGACGACCATCGCGTTCGCCGTGGCCGCGCTCAAGCTGGCCCAGCAGGAGGTCCTCATCCAGGAGCAGCCCGCCGTGGAGGTCCTGGCCCGCGTGGACACCGTCTGCCTGGACAAGACCGGCACCCTCACCGAGGGCGGCGTCCGGTTCGACCGGCTCACCGCGCCCGCCTCGGCAGACGCGTCCCCGGACGCCCACGACGACGGCGCCCCGGCCGAGGTCGGCGATGGGCCTCGGGCCGTGCTCGCCTGGTTCGGCGCGGACCCGGACGTGAACCCCACCGCGGCGGCCCTGCGCGAGCCCTTCACGGCCGTCCCGGCGGTGGACCCCGTGGCCCAGGTGGCGTTCTCCTCCGCGCGCCGGTGGTCGGCGGTCGCGTTCGGCCCCGAGGCCGGGGCGGCGGCCGGCACGTGGCTGCTCGGTGCGCCCGAGGCTCTCGTGGACGAGTGGCACCTCGGCCCCGATGCCGCCGAGGCCGTCCGCGCCCAGGTCCACGCCGACGCGGACGCCGGCCGCCGCGTGCTGCTGCTGGCCCGCACGGACGAGCCCCTGATCGGGGAGGCGCTGCCCGCCGGAGGCGTCCCGGTCGCCGTCGTGACGTTCCGCGAGAACGTGCGCCCGGACGCCGCCGAGACCCTCGACTACTTCCACGCCCAGGGCGTGCGGACCGTGGTGATCTCCGGGGACAGCCCGCGCACCGTGGCCGCCGTGGCCCGCGAGGTGGGCCTCGAGGTGGCGGGCCAGGCCTACGACGGGCGCACCCTGCCGGACGAGCCCGGGGAGCTCGCCGCCGTGATGGCCGAGCACGACGTGTTCGGCCGCGTCAGCCCGGACCAGAAGAAGGCGATGGTGCAGGCGCTGCAGTCGCGCGGGCACGTGGTGGCCATGACCGGCGACGGCGTGAACGACGCCCTGGCCCTGAAGACCGCGGACCTGGGCATCGCCATGGGCAACGCGGCCCCGGCCACCAAGGCGGTGTCCCGGATGGTGCTGCTGGACGGGCGCTTCGACCGCCTGCCGCGCGTGCTCGGCGAGGGCCGCCAGGTGATCGCGAACATGGAGCGGCTCGCCCACATCTACCTGACGAAGACGACGTACGCGCTGCTGTTCGGCGTGGTGTTCTCCCTGTTCGCGTGGCAGTTCCCGCTGCTGCCGCGGCAGGCCTCCACCGTGGACTTCATCATGATCGGCGCGCCCACGTTCTTCCTCGCCCTGCTGCCGAACCCGCGCCGCTATGTGCCCGGCTTCCTGGGGCGGGCGCTGCGGTTCGCGATCCCCTCCGGCGCGGTGATCCTGCTGTCCATGGTGGCCTTGCAGACGTACGTGCGCCTCACCGCCGGCGACGTCGACCTGGCCCGCCAGCAGGCCGCGTTCATGATCACCCTGACCCTGCTGGGCCTGTGGGTGCTCAGCGTGATGTCCCGGCCGCTGAGCGCGCGCGTGGTGGTCCTCATCCTGGCGATGTACGCGGTGCTGGCCGCCGTCGTGCTGGTGCCGGCCTCCCGCTGGTACCACCGGATGGAGGTCCCGCCCACGGACGTGCTCGTGGCCGCGCTGGTGGTCGCCGCGCTCGGGTGCGGACTGATCGAGGTCATCCACCAGGTGCACCGCCGGCACGTGGCGAGGGTGCTGGCCGCCGCGGGGGCCTGAGACCCCTCAGCGGCGGGCGCGACGCACGGCGGCCCGGTAGTCGAGCCACGTCCACACCAGCACGACGACGGCGACCAACAGGTACGCGACGTCCCACGCGCTGAGCCGCTCCCCGGCCACCACGCCCGGGAGACGGGTGGCCAGGATGAGCAGCACGAGCGCGGTGACCGCCCAGGCCCGCCGGCGGGGCGCGGCGACCCGGTCCTTGCGGAAGCCCACGGCGTACGACTCCGGGGAGCCGAGCTCCTCGGCCAGCGGGCGCCCGGCCGCGGCCCCGCGGGCCCGCGCGTCACGGACGATCTCGGCCACCCGCGCGTCGGGCAGGTCCTTGCGCAGCCGCAGGACGCCGGCGAGGCGGCGGGCCCAGGCGTCGTCGTCGAGGGCGGCGGGGGGCTCCCCCACGGGCCGGCGGGCCGCCGGGAGCAGCCGGTGCGCGAGCCAGGCGAGGCCCGCGCAGACCGGGGCGACGGCGAGCAGCCAGAACGTGCTCCCGGTGAACAGGTGCGTCGGCGCGTTCACCTCCACGAGCCACCAGGCGAGCACCAGCACGAAGGCCAGGAGGGCGCCGCCGGCCACCAGCGTGGCGGCCAGCCGCGGGACGCGGACGAGGAGCCGCTCCCAGAGGACCATCACCGCCACCCCGGCCACGCCCATGAGCACCGGGGCCAGCAGCAGCCCCCACGTGTAGTCGGTGGTGAGCCCGTCCCGGAGCAGCCAGACCAGGCAGAACAGGACGGCGATGCCGGCGGCGACCGTGAAGCCGACCACCGGCACATCGCGCCAGGTGGCGTCGGGTGCGGCGGGGTCGGGGTGGGGGCGGATGGTCATCGGTCGGGTCCCTCCTGTGTGCTCCGTTGCGGATCCCTTCCGGCGACCCTACGGCCCGGTCGAGCACGTCTGCGCATCGGGCGCCCTCCCTCGTGCCGGCGTCGCCGTCGCTCTACCGTTGAGCCATGGACTCCACGCTCTTCACCCGTTCGGCCGACCGCGCCGCCCACGACGACGTCAACTTCCGCACCCGCAAGTGGGTCAAGCCGGAGGACCTCAACGCGAACAACACCCTCTTCGGCGGCTCGCTGCTGCGCTGGGTCGACGAGGAGGCGGCCATCTACGCGACCCTGCAGCTGGGCAACCCGCGGTGCGTGACGAAGCTGATCTCGGAGATCAACTTCCTGGCCTCGGCGAAGCAGGGCGACATGATCGAGATGGGCCTGCGCGCCACCGAGTTCGGGCGCACGTCCCTGACCATGCGGGCGAAGGTGCGGAACATCGTGACCGGCGAGATGATCCTGACCATCGACAAGATCGTGTTCGTGTCCCTGGGCGAGGACGGCAAGCCCGTGCCCCACGGCTTCACCGAGATCACCTACGACCGCGACCGTCTGCCCCTGGACGGCCCCCTCTGAGCCGGCCCGCCACCCCACGCGGTCCGGGGGCGGAACTCGGGGATCCCCACCCCGAATACCGCCGAGTTCCGCCCCCAACGCGGAAGGGCGGGCAGCTCTAGTCGATGCCGCGGGCGGCCAGGGCGTCCCCGACGTCGTCCGCGTGCTTGAAGCTGAGCACCAGCAGCGGCAGCGCCCAGGCCCACGGCGCCATCCGCACCCCGCGGGCGGCCTGCGCATGCCGGATCTGCTCGGCCAGCGCCCGCAGGTGGCCGATCGAGGAGAGCACCAGGCCCATCGCCAGGCCCACGCGGTCGGCGCGGAACCCCGCCCGCGCCAGGCGCGGCCCCGCCCACGGGATCCGCTCGACCGGCCGCAGCACCGCCTCGGCCACCCCGGTCATGTCCGCGATCCGGGTGGTGCGCGTCAACACCTGCGCGGTGAGCACGAGCCCGAGCACGCGCGCCACCATGAGTCCGGCCGCGAACGCGTCGGTGAAGATCCACTGCGCCGCGAACAGGACCACGTAGAACAGCCACAGGGCGCGCAGGTCGGAGGCGATCATCGCCGCCCCGCGCCGCAGCCCGAAGCCCACGAGATACGCGGTCACGGCACCCACGACGGCGGCGCCCGCCGTCCACAGGGACAGCGGCAGCAGGGTCAGGGCCAGCACCCACACCGCGAACAGGCCCGTCTTGAGGCCGGCGCGGGCGCGGTGCAGGGGCGAGTCGCCGCGGATGTACAGGGAGAGCATCAGCGCAGCTCCGCCGCCACGGCGTGGTCCAGGAAGCGCTCGTACGCCTCGACCACGTCCTCGGCCGGGCCGGTCCGCTCCACACGGCCGCCGTGGATCCACACGGCCTCGTCGCACGCACGGGCCAGCTCGAGGTCGTGGGTCACCAGCAGCAGCTGGAACCCGTCCGGGGCCGAGGGGTCGGCGGCCAGCAGCCGGTCGGCCACGATCCACCGGTGCCGGCCGTCCAGCAGGGAAGTCGGCTCGTCGGCGATCACCAGGGACGGCCCGGCGGTCATCACCGAGCACATCGCCAGCCGCTGCGCCTGTCCCGAGGACAGGGACAGGCACGCCCGGTCCGCGAGCGCGGTGAGCCGGTGCTCCTCAAGCGCCGCGGCCACGCGCGCGGCGACGTCGTCCTTGGTCAGGCGGCGGCCGGCGTCGTCCCGGAGCGACTTCACGGTCAGCTCCACGTCCTCCCGGACGGTGGGCATGACCATCTGCGCGGCCGGGTCCGCGAACACGAAGCCGACGGTGCGGCGCAGCGCCTTCACGTCCCGGACGGCGTCCACCCCGTGCACGGTCACCTCCCCGGCGACGACGTCGGCCAGCCCGGCGATCGCGCGGGCCAGCGTGGACTTGCCGGAGCCGTTCTCCCCGATCACCGCCACACGCGGGGCGGTGAGGGTGAGGTCCACGCCGTCGAGGAGCACGACGACGCCCTCGGGGCCGTCGGCCTCGACGCGGACGCCCGTGAGGGTGACGGAACGGTCCGCGCTCATCGGAAGGCGCGGGGGTAGGCCTTCCACAGGCCGACGACGAGGATGACGGCCACGACGAGCTTGATCAGGTCACCGGGCACGAACGGGGCCATGGAGAGGACGGCGGCGCCGAACTCCATCCCGGCGATCCCCACGAAGCCGAGCACGCCGAAGAAGTAGACCATCACGACGCCGCCGATCAGCCCGGCGACGGCCGCCCCGAGCGCGACCCGTCCGGCACCGAGGCCGGGGCGGGCCCGGGAGGTGAGGGCCCAGAAGATCAGGCCGACGATCAGCGCGGACGGGATCCAGCCGAGGATGAAGCCGGCCGTCGGGCCGGCGAACACGCCCAGGCCGCCCCGGCCGCCGCTGAGCAGCGGCAGGCCGAGCGCCACGAGGCCGGCGAACAGCGCCATCGAGGCGGCCCCGCGCCACGGGCCGAGGATCACGCCGGCCAGGATCACGGCGATGTTCTGCAGCACGATCGGGGCGGGCACACCGGCGACGGCGATCGGCGGCACCAGACCGAGGACGGCCATCAACGCGGTCATGACGGCGATGCGCGCGAGGCTGCCGCCGGCGGAACCGCGACGGGGGCGGCCGGCGTCGGCGGGGCGGTCCGCCGTCGTGGTGGCCGCGGGGCGGACGTGGCCGTCGTGGGACGAGGGCACGGAAGTGCTCATGGAGGGACTCCTGGTGCGGAAGCGAGTGCGAGGGGGCGCTCAGCCGAGGCGCGGGGCGCATGGCGAGTGCCCGACGGGCTGAACAGTGTTCAGGAGTCTACTGCAGGGGCGAGGTGGTCAACGCTGACCCTGGGATGGACTCTGCACTGAGGTGCCGGGATGCAGCTGTCGAGATGCAGCGAAGATTTCACAAACGCGCAAATATGTTTCATGCGACCATGAGTCACTTAGGTATTGACATTTGAACCTTGATCGACTAGGGGTCATAGTTCTCCAGTCAGCCCGTGTGCGACGCTGACACCATGAACCAGCCCTCCATGGCCACCCTGTCTTCGGGAAAAATCACCCTGCGCGACGCCCGCCGCGGGACCACACGGGATGTGGAACTGGAGCCCTTCGAGATGGCAGTGCACCCCCTCCATGACCGGAGCACCGGACGCCCGCTCACGCCTCTGACATGGTTCGAGACCATCAACCTCTGCAACGAGCTATCCAATGCCGAAGAGCTGCAGCCGGCCTACACGCGTGCTGGGGACGGACGCTCCGTTACCTGGAACACGAGCGCTGACGGGTACCGATTGCCCACCGAGGCCGAGTGGGAGTACGCCTGCCGCGCCGGAACGACCTCGCCCGCCTACGGGCCGCTTGAAGACATCGCCTGGACCGGCCTCGACCACCTCGAGGGCCCCCAGCCCGTCGTCCGTTCAGAGAACCCTTGACCTTCCCCCGTAGGGGAAGGTGCAGACTGAAGATCAACCACTGGAAAACCAGCCATCAGCTTCTGCCGTCACGCAATGAACCGGTGCCCGATGGCAGTGTAGGGAGATTCGCATGAACGAGGCAGTACCGCATTTCGATCTGGCGATCATCGGTTCCGGTGGTGGCGCGTTCGCTGCCGCGATCAGGGCAACGAACCTCGACAAACGGGTCGTCATGATCGAACGCGGGACCGTGGGCGGGACCTGCGTGAACACCGGATGCATCCCCTCCAAGGCTCTGCTCGCCGCAGCCGAGGCACGCCACACCGCCCAGGACGCCGGCAGGTTCCCCGGCCTCACCGCCACCGCGGGACCCGTGGACATGGAAGCACTCATCGCGGGAAAGCGCGCCTTGGTGGAGAACGTGCGCTCCGATAAGTACGTGGACCTCGTCGCGGACTACGGGTGGGAGCTGCGCCACGGCAATGCTGTATTCACCGGCACCGCCGCGGACCCTGCGCTGGAGGTCACCGCGCAGGACGGGACCAGGGAGACGATCACGGCCGCCCACTATCTGGTCGCGACCGGCTCCACCCCGTGGGCCGCACCGATCAATGGTCTGGACACGGTCGATTACCTGACATCGACCACGGCCATGGAACTCGACGAGGTACCCGAGTCCTTGCTGGTCATCGGCGGCGGGTACGTCGCCCTGGAACAGGCCCAACTCTTCGCCCGCCTCGGCTCGAAGGTCACCATGCTGGTGCGCTCTCGCCTGGCATCGGGTGAGGAACCCGAAGCATCCAGGGCATTGATGAGCGTCTTCGCCAACGAGGGCATCCGGGTCATCCGCCGCTCCACCGTCTCCTCCATCACCCAGGACACGGACGGCGGCATTGCCGCCCAGGCCGACATCGCCGGCGGGCGCGAAACCCTCCGGGCCTCCAAGGTCCTCATCGCCACGGGTCGGCGCCCGGTCACCGACGGGCTAAACCTGGCCGGGGTGAGCGTGAAGACCGGGGACAAGGGGGAAGTCGTCGTCGAGAACACCCTGGTGAGCTCTAACCCACGCGTTTGGGCTGCGGGGGACGTGACCGGGCACCCCGAATACGTGTACGTCGCCGCATCCCACGGCACCCTGATGGTCGACAACGCCTTCAGCGACGCCGGCCGCGCCGTGGACTACAGCCACCTGCCCCGCGTCACGTTCACCAGCCCTAACCTCGCGGTTGTCGGCATGACCGACAAGCAGGCAAGAGACGCCGGGATCAGGTGCGAATGCCGGGTTGTACCGCTGGAATACATACCCCGCGCCGTGGTGAACCGGGACACCCGCGGATTCATCAAGATGGTCGCAGACGCCGACACCGGCAGGATCGTCGGTATCACCGCCGTCGCGAAGGAAGCCGGCGACCTCGCTGCAACAGGCGTGTACATCCTGCAGGCCGGGATGACCGTCGATCAGGTCGCGAACCTCTGGAGCCCGTACCTGACCATGGCCGAGGGCATCAAGATCGTTGCCCAGTCCTTCAAGACGGATGTCTCCAAACTTTCCTGCTGCGCCGCCTGAACACCTGAACCACCGATCGCCGAACACTGACACACCATGCCTTGAAAGGAACGACCGCGATGAACAACATCAGCGAGGTCACTGACCGGCTTGCGTCCAACGAGACGGGGATGGAGCCCTGGCTGTGGATGCCCCTACTGAAACTCCTCGCCCTGGGCGACCCGGTCGACGTGAGCGACCTCGCCGCGGCGACCGGCCGTGCCGGGGAGGAAGTCCGCACTGCCCTCAAGGCGATGGGCGACACGGAGTACGACGGGTCCGGGCGGATCATCGGGCAGGGCCTGACGCAGCGCCCCACGCAGCACCGGTTCGAGGTAAACGGTGAGCAACTCTACACCTGGTGCGCGCTGGACACCCTGATCTTCCCGACCCTGCTGGGCGCATCCGCGCGTATCGAATCCTCACATCAGGCCACAGGCACCCCGGTACGGGTGGCTGTCACAGCGATGGGTGTCACCAGCGTGGAGCCGGCCACCGCCGTGGTGTCCCTGGTGAACCCGGAGGACATCAGCTCCGTCCGCTCATCGTTCTGCAACCAGGTCCACTTCTTCGCCTCACCCGACGACGCAGCGCCCTGGCTCGAAACCCACCCCGGCGGCACCATCATGCCTGTCAAAGAGGCCTACGAACTCGGATCCTCCATGGCTGAGAAGATGCTCACCCACACACCAGGACCCGCCACCGACCAGGTAAGCAACGGCGTCCAAAGCTGCGCCTGCTGAACCAACCGACCACCCACCACTACCCGCCGGACCACCACTGGCAACTGGAGGGCTTGCACGGGTTCAGTACCGGTGCAGGAGGCGGGCCGGGGCCGGTGCGAGATGTTGACGAAGGACCGGAAAGAGCCGGGAAAGATCCGCTGAATCTGAAGGAGAAATTCTCATGAGTGAACATTTCGATGTTGCCGTCCTCGGTCTGGGCCCAGGCGGGGAGGTCGCGGCCGACCGGCTTCTGAAAGCCGGGAAGAACGTCGTGGTCTTCGAGCGGGAACTAATCGGCGGGGAATGCGCCTACTGGGCGTGTATCCCTTCCAAGACCGTCCTGCGGCCGCCGGAAGCGCGCACGGAAGTTCAACGGGCCGCCGGTGTCTCCGGCGCCGAACTGGACTGGGCTGCCACTGCAAAGTACCGGGACTACATGATCCGGAACCTCGATGACCAGGCACAGGTCGACGGGTACATCAAAGAGGGCGCCGTGGTGATCAAGGACGAAGCTCGGATTACCGGACCGGGCCGGATCCAGGCTGGAGACCGCGAGATCACAGCCGAGCACATCATTATCGCCACCGGCTCCGACGCCGTGATCCCACCGTTGGACGGCATCGACCAGATCACGGCCTGGACGAACCGTGAAACCTACACCACCAGCACGCTCCCCGAGCGGGCGGTCATCATCGGCGGCAGCGCCGTCGGCGTGGAAACCGCGACGTTCCTGGCCCGCTTCGGAGTGGCCATCACCCTGATCCACTGCGGCGAGAGGTTACTGGACCGCGAAGGGCCCCGGGTGGGGGAACTTGCCCACCAGTACCTGCAGGAGGCCGGCATCGACATCCGGCTGGCCACCTCCGCCGTCCAGGCGCGGCGCGAGGGAGCCGACAGCATCATCGAGCTTCAGACACGCGACGGCGATCCAGCCGGTGAGGTGGCAGCAGACGTCGTGATCTTCGGTACCGGCCGCACACCACGCACCGAAGGACTCGGCTTCGAACACGCTGGCGTAACCCTCGGCGACCACGGAGAAATCCAGATCGACGACCACTGCCGCGCCGGCGAAAACACGTGGGCCATCGGCGACGTCACCGGCATCATGCCTTTCACCCACGTCGCGAAGTACCAAGGCCGGATCGCCGCCGACGCCATCCTCGGCCGACCCCACCCGGCCACCTACGACGGCATACCGCGTGTCGTATTCACCGACCCCGAAATCGCCGGCGCCGGACTAACCCAGGAACAGGCAACGAAGCAGGGCATCCGCACCATCGCCACGGAACTGGACCTCGCCGACGCCATCGCCCGACCCTGGACCTACGAGCAGGACCCCCGCGGGCACCTCGGCCTACTCGCCGACGCCGACCGGAAGATCCTCATCGGAGCCTGGGCCGTCGGCCCCATGGCCGGAGAGTGGATCCACCACGCCTCCCTCGCCATCCGCACGCAACTGCCGATCGACACGCTCCTGGACCAGGTCGCCCAATTCCCGACCTACCACGAGGCCTACCAGGTCGCCCTCGAACAACTCGACCTCACCCCCTAACCGGGTCGAGAAACGTACAGGCGGGAGCACGAAGGAATTGGCACACCACAAAGACCCCCATCACCTTCGTGATCTTCCAGCAAAATGGAAGATTACGGAGTCTTTCGAGAACGAGGTGAAGCATGCGTATCGGTGAAGTAGCGGCGGCCTCCGGCGTGACGACCAAGGCCTTGAGGTTTTACGAGGAGCGAGGGCTCCTGCCGCAGGCCGACCGAGCCACCAACGGCTACCGCGACTATCCAGAGGACACGATCGTCAGGCTTGAATTCATCCGGCGCAGCCAAGTTGCCGGCCTCACTCTGGCCGAAATCCTCGACATCCTCCAAATCCGGGATGCTGGCACGGCGCCGTGCGGCCACGTGCGTGATCAGCTTGCCGAGCACCTGACGAACCTGGACAGGCACATCGCCGAACTCACCGCGCTCAGAGAAACCGTTGCCGGCCTTCACGGAACCGCGGCGGCCGGCGACCCCGCTCAGTGCAATGCCGAAGTCATCTGTAGCTACCTTTGATCATCGGCACATCCACAACCAGACGTTTCAACGGAATCACTCAGCGACGACGGACCGCAATCCATAAGCCGCACCGCCGGCAGACGTAAGCCGCGCCATCCGCCAACGCGTGCAACCTGCTCAACGGCAGACGCCGCCCACAGCACGAACAGTGCGCACTGGTGTCGCTGGTTTGGACCATTGTCCATCGTAAGACCGACTCTTCAACCACAGGCCCTCTAGGGCGGGGTCTAGGATTTCACGACAAAACGTTTGTTGCGCCAGGGGTGCCTATGAAACCCGCCGTCAGCCGGACGTAGAACCTGTCGTCTGCGGAAAGCTCAGATCCGATCACCCACCTGATTAGCAGGCCTTAAAGCGTTACAAAAACCACGCCATTTAGCGCTGCGATTCACACCGTCTCTGACGTGATGGTCTCGTGGGCGGGCGGGGCGTGTAAAGGGGTATACCTGCCTGGACGTGCCCCGCAGGGCCCCTGGTGGCCTGTCGGCAGGGAAGCTGCGCTCGGCTCATGGACCAGCGTCCCCCCTCCTGAGCCGCCCCCTTCATTCGGTCCGGACGTTCTGTGAGTCGCCGGTTTCCATTTGATGGGTGCACTGCCGAGCGTACTCGGCTGGGGTTAGGTAGCCGAGCGAGGAGTGCCGGCGGTGGTGGTTGTACTCGTCCTTCCAGTCGCCGATGATGACCTGTGCGTGCAGCAGCGAGTAGAAGCTGTTGATGTTGAGGCACTCGTCGCGGATCCGGCTGTTGAACGACTCGACGTACCCGTTGCGCCACGGCGAGCCCGGAGGGATGTAGGACAGGCCGGTGCGGGTGCCGGCCCAGTCGGCCATCGCCTCGCTGATGAACTCCGGCCCGTTGTCCGACCTGAGCACCGCCGGGGCGCCCCGGGCGGCGACGAGGTCCTCGAGGTGGGCGGTGAGTCGGTCGGCGGTAATCGAGCGCTCCACGAGCCCGCCGATGCACTCCCGGGTGTGTTCGTCGACGATCGAGCAGATCTTGATCGGTCGTCCGTGCTCGTCGGCGTCGAACTGGAAGTCCACCGCCCACACCACGTTCGGCGCGTCCGCCGTCGGCGCGTCGACGGTCGAGGACCCGACGCGCTTGCGTCGACGCCGCTGCGGGACCCGGAGCCCTTCGTCACGCCACAGGCGTTGGATCTTCTTGTGGTTCACCACCCACCCCTCGGCGCGGGCGTCGTGAT
>NZ_JBEPNB010000009.1:0-116647 GCF_040546065.1 Micrococcus sp. UYEF5 | reverse complement strand
GAGGTGAACCCCGACACCGCGCCCGCCCTCGAGTTCAGCGCCTGACAACCCCAACGAAGGAATCAGCCGCTACACCACTTCATGGGGCTTGACCGAGCGATCGAGCGCATCGCGCAGGAGCCGGCCGAGTTCATACTCACTGGTGGGCATGGGGGTGTCGTCGAGCCGTTCAGCGAGCTCCTCCCAGAGACCGATGCTTCCCCGCAGCCCGTACTGGCGGGGGCGGCGGCGGCGGAACAAGTCGCCGACGGTCGCGCGCGCCGACGAATGGACTTCCACCACGTCCACATCGCGCTTCGCCTGCTCCGCCATGGCCGTGCGGGCTTTCCGGATGCGCTGGCGGAGCAGCTGTGCTTCGGGGCTGGTGCCGCCGTAGATGAGGTTCAACGGCGGGGTGTGCGTGTCGATCACAGGCTTCTCGATGCCCCCGAGCGGTGTCACTTCCGCGAACCCGGCGGGCGCCTGCCACACACGGACGGCGAGGTGACGGCGCATCCAGGTGGTCAGCTGCTCGCCGCTCTCCGGGGTGAGGGAGAATCGACCCGCGGAGGCGACGGCGACTGGCTCCAGGTCCAGCCGATCCACCAGGAGTGCGGCCAGAGTGCGGCGCAGAGTGGAGTGCGCGGTGCCGCCGCCCGCGAAATGCTTGCGTTCCAGGCGGGCCCGCAGGCTGCCCTCGGCCTTGCCGATGTAAAGCACATCGCTTCGACTGACAGACGTGTCCAATCGCAGCTCGGCTCGCGCCGCGTCAGGATCCTGCGCGACAACCGCGTACAGCCCGGTCGAATCCGGCATGACCTCGCCGCCACGCCCACCAATGACCACACCGCCGTCCTCGACGCGTGCGAACAGCTGGGGACTGTTCTGCAGAGCATGGGAAGCGGCCACGATGAGCCCCGCCTTGGTGGTCATGCCAATGTCCTCTCTTCGTCCGGGACATCTACCCCGGCTACGCCTCGAGCCTACGGAGGGCCCTGGACACGGTAGGCGCCCTTGCGATGGATCGCTGAGCCCTCACCGCGCCAAGATCCACCGGTCCTCTGGGCCGAAATTGTGGAGGTCGTCGCAGACGAAGCCGCGTAGCCACGGGACGTGGTCCACGACGCGCCGGTACAGGCCGCGGTGCACGCCGGACTCGTCGCCGATCAGCTGCTCAGCGGACACGTTCATCTCGACGCCAACCGCGCACAGGCGGGCGGGGCTTCACGCCTCGTCGGGCGCCCGGTCCTCCGCGTCGGCGATGACGTCCTCCAGAGCCTGCAGGTGGGGCTCGGCGTCGTCCCCGGCGCCCAGGTCGGCCAGCGCGAGGCGGAGGGCCTCGAGCAGCTCGCCGGCCTCCGGGTCCGCGGCGGCGGAACTCCAGCTCGCCCGCCAGGGCTCCTGGGTGGCGTCCTGCTGCTCCAGGAAGATGAGCCGCTCGACGTCGTCGGCCGGGATCTTGAGTTCCTCACCCCACGCCTGCATGGTCGTGACGTACGTCCGGTACCTGTCGGGGTAGGTCCAGCCGCCGCCGATCCGGACGTCGACGTCCTTCACATGCTCGGCGAACCAGGCGCGCACCACGGAGTCGAGGACGGGGGCGATGTCGGACTCCCGGTGGGCCTTGGTGAGGAAGTAGAGGTACTTGGTGCCGAAGGCCGCGCCGAGGTGCTTGAGGCAGCCGACCCCGCTCTTGCGCTGCTGCCGGATGTGCTCGAAGGCCGCGGGCCCGCCCTGCTCGAGGGTGATGCGGGTGACGTCGGCGAGCTGCTCCTCAAACCCGGGCTGCGCCATGATGCGCTCCACCCGGGAGGGGCCGTAGCCGACCCGTCCGTATCCCCACACCATCGCGGCGATGAAGGCGTCCCGCTGCACGGCGCGGTCCTCGGCGGTCACCTTCGCGGCGTAGCCGGTGACGACGGCGCGGGTCAGCGGCTCACACTCGAGGCAGGCGGGCAGGTCGGGCACGTGGGCCGTCCAGTGATCGAAGGACCAGCGCGTGGGCTCGTCGGCGGGCCTGCCGGCGGCAGCCCACGCATCGAATGAGCGCTGGAGGGCAGGGGGTACGGCGGCAGCGGGAGTACTCGTCATGGCCACACCGTAGGCCAAGGACCGGCACGGGAGGCATGTGCCTTCAGTTCCGGCCCGGCCCGCCACTCCCCTCCGCGATGGCGGTCAGACGGTCCACGTGGGCGGCCCAGCGGTCGGCGTCCCACGGGGGCAGGTTGTTCCCCGGGGCGCGCAGGCCGGCCTGCCCGTCGATCTGCTCCCGCAGGATGTCCGCGTGGCCGGCGTGCCGGGCCTCGTCCAGGGCGACGTGCGCAATGATCTGCGCGAGCGTCACCTCCGCCTTGTCGTCGGGCCACCACGCCACCCGCCCGGGGGCGTCGGCGCCGAGGGCCGTGATGGTCGCGTCCGCGTGGGCGAAGCAACGGCGGGCGAACTCGAGGACGTCCTCGAGGGACTCACCCTCGGCGGCGAACATGTCCACGTTGTCCTCCTCCGGCTGCCCCGCCGCCGCCCAGGGCAGCTGCACCTCGGCGGGGCGGCCGAACGTCTCGCCGAAGTACTCCAGCTCGACGACGGCGGCGTGCTTGACCAGTCCCAGCAGGTTGGTGCCGGTGGGAGTGCGCGGCAGGCGGGCGTCGCGCTCGCTGAGGCCCTCGAGCTTCTGGAGGAGGGCCGCACGCTGGCGGCGCAGCCCGTCGTGGAGGATCTGCTTGTGGTCCATGGGGGGATCCTGCCCCAGATCAGTCAGGCCGCGAACCCCCGCACGAGCTCAGCCACCCGCTCCGGCGCGTCCAGGTGCACGTCGTGCCCCGCGCCGGGCACCTGCACGTGCCGCACATCCGGGCGCCGACGCCGCATCTCGTCCAGCTCTCCGGCGGGCACGTACCCGTTCTCCCCGGTGATCAGCAGGGTTGGCGCGGCGATCTGCCCCCATTCCTCCCACCGGGGCCGCTCGTGGACGGGCCGCAGGGCGGCCTCCAGCACGTCGACGTCGAAGCGTGGCACCCAGCCGGCGTCGACGTCCCGGGTGGAGCGCGGGGAGGGCGCGATTGCGGGCGGCCCCGCCCCTGACTGGCCGTTGCGCACCGCGCGCCTGACGCTGCGCCCACCCCGGGAGGACGACCTCGGCTGGCCCTGCCGGATCGGTGTCTCTGGTGGTGGGGAACGTGGGCATGCCCGTGGGGACGTGATCCTGTGGCTGACGGACCGCGAGTCATCCCGCGGGCCTCACCTCGTGTGTTCGCCTGACCATGGCCGGGACACTACACGCGGCATGAGGCTGGTCAGCCCGGTAGTCCACACCCGGTCAACCCCGCCGGCCCGCACGCGCGGCGAACTCGTCCAGACAGGCGAGCACCTCGGTGGCCAGCCACACCCGGTTCCGACGCTGGCTGGAGACCGGCTGCAGCACACCGGCCTCGACAAGCTGGTCCACGGCCCGCTGGGCGGCCGGGCGCGAGACACCCAGCACCTGGGCCAGGTGGTCCACGGTCACGGCGGGTTGCGCGATGATCACCGCGAGCGCCCGCCAGACCGCCGCGTCCCGCCGGGCGGTGAGCCGCTCGCGCCAGCCGGTCAGGGCCTCGTCCAGGTCCGCGACGAGCTCTCGGCCGTTGCCGACGGCGGCCAGGGCGGCCTGCGCGAAGCGGCGCACGATGGGCGCGGGGTCGCCGTCGCGGTAGGCGGTGAGGGCGTCGAAGTATCCGGCCGTGTCCGTGAGGAGTCCCGCGGAGAGGGGCACCCCCATACGGGTGATCGCGCCGGCCCGATGCAACACGGCGTGCACGAGGACGCGCCCGGTGCGGCCGTTGCCGTCCGCGAACGGGTGGATGGTCTCGAACTGGGCGTGCGCGATGGCGGCCTGCACGAGGGCGGGCACGTCCGTGCGGCGCAGGTAGGCGAAGAGATCGTCCATCCCGGCACGCAGGCGCTCCGGGTGGGGCGGGACGAACTGCGCCGTGTGCGGCGTGGGCACCCCGCCCCCGATCCACCCCTGCGCATCGCGGTAGGCGCCCGGCCGGGCATGCTCCTGACCGTCCATGAGGGCACGATGGGCGGCCAGCAGGGCGGGCTCGTCGAGGTCGGCGGCCAGCCGGGAAGCAGCGCCCATGGCCCTCACGTTCGCCGCCACGAGCGTTGCGTTCGGGCGGGTGCGTTCGCCGAGAGTCGCCAGGGCGAGGGCTCGCGCGCCCGCGGTGATGTGCTCGATCTGCGAGGAGGACGCGGACTCAGTGCGCAGGAGCACCGCGTCGATCGGGGCGATCTCGCCGGTGAGCCCCGGGAGGGCGTGGCTGATCTCAGCATCGAAGCGCACGACGGCGGCCGTCGCCTCCTCGACCTCGGTCGCCAGATCAGAGGGCAGGTCGAGCCCGAGTCGGGCGATGCGGGCCGGGAGCGCGGCTCGATACGGGCCCGAGGCGCGCACGCGAGCGCTGCGGGAGCGCAGCCCGGCGTCATCCGGGCCCGCGGCCCAGGGGCGCTCTTCCCAGCCGACGGCCCACGGGGTCGGGCGCGGATCGTTGCTCATGCCGCCACCTTACGCAACGTTATGTCTAGAGAGTTGCGTACTTCTGGGCGTCGTGAGGTGGAAAGCCGTCTGCCCCGGGCCCGATGCTCCGAGGCGAGCATCGCGTAAGTGACGCCGTCCACCCAGCCGCGGGTGCGGTGCAGTGACTCCTCCTTGAAGGTGCCCTCGTGGCGCAGGCCGACCTTCTCCATCACGCGCAGGATGGGCGCGTTGTCCGCGAAGGCGTGAGCCTCCACGGGTCGGACGCCGAGGCCTGCGAAGGCGAGGTCCAACAGGGCACAGGCCAGCTCGGTGGCGCGGCCCCGGCCGGCGTGGGCCTGGGCTATGGTCCAGCCGATCTCGGCCTGCGCGTCCCGGGCTTCCTCGCGCGGTGCGCCGCGAGGTCGAGGAGGGGCGTGGCCATGGGGTCACGGCAGCGGGCGGCGGTGACGTCCCCTCCCCTACTCTCGGCCCCATGGACGTCACCTTCACTCCACTCGACCCGGCAGGCGCCGACCGGGACGCGCTCGTCGCCCTGCTCACCGAGAACGCGTGGCCGTTCCACACGCGCCCGCGCGTCACCCGGCCGGAGGCGGAGAAGGCCGTCGATGGCGGCGCCTGGGAGGATGAGGACCACCGCACCTTCTGGATCGAGCATCCCGAGCACGGCCGCGTCGGCGTGGTGCGCCTGGAGGACCTCACGGACCCCACCCCCTTGTTCGACCTGCGCGTGGCGGAGCGGTTCCGCGGGCGCGGGCTCGGCGCGCAGATCCTCACCGCGCTCACCCGGCGCGTCTTCGAGACGATGCCCGCGGTGGACCGCTTCGAGGGCCAGACCCGCGAGGACAACGTCCCCATGCTGCGCACCTTCCGCCGGGCCGGCTGGGTCAAGGAGGCGCACTACCGGCGCGGCTGGCCCGTGGACGGCGGCGAGCCGCTCGCGTCCGTGGCCTACGCAATGTTGCGCCAGGACTGGGCGTCCGGCACGACGACGCCGGTCCCCGCCGACGTCGACGCCCCGCCTCCGGTGGGGCGCAAGGAGGGCGCGGCTGCGGGCGGCCGCGCCCCTGACTGGCCGTTGCCCACCGCGCGGCTGACGCTGCGGCCGCACCGGGAGGACGACTTCGGCTGGCTGCAGGAGATGTACACGCAGCCCGAGGTGGTGCGCCACCTGCTGGACGAGCCCTGGGACGAGGCGACCGCGCGGGCGAAGCTGGCCAAGCGGATCACGTGGGACGACCTCGGCGGCCCGTCCGGGGCGGCGTCCCTGGTGGTGGAGCACGCGGGCGTCCCCGTGGGTGACGTGATCCTGTGGCTGACGGACCGCGAGCGCGGTGTCGCGGAGATCGGCTGGGCACTGGATCCGCGACATGCCGGTCAAGGCTTCGCCCGGGAGGCCGCGGCTGCGCTGCTGGACCTGGGGTTCGAGACGTCTGGCCTGCACCGGGTGGTGGCACAGATGGATGCCCGCAACACGGCGTCCGCCCGACTGGCCGAGATGCTCGGGATGCGTCGAGAGGCACACCACCGGCAGGACCTGTGGAGCAAGGGCGAGTGGACGGACACCCTCGTCTACGCGATGCTCGCGAGCGACCGGGGGGTGAGGGGCCATCTATGACGACGAACGGACTTCTACGCTCACCCCATGCAGCTCGAGACCGTGAGGGGGTGGACTCGCGAGGCTCACCAGGTGTGCGGACCGAGGTCCTCGAGGATCTCCAGGTCGAGAGGCCACTCGTCAGGGCGGGGAGTCTCGGGGAGCACCGGCTCGTAGGCGCCGACGTAGACGACCTCCCCCAAGCCGAGGCCGGTGGCCTCCTCCGGCTCAAGGATCGTCAGGTCAGCGTGGCCGGGGACGCGGTCGATCTCGGCGAGCCGCCCCGAGGGCCACACCTCGTGTGCCGCCCTCACCACGGCCCGCACACGACGCAACGGGATCGACCCGGCGGGGCTGCCGTCGTCGTGATAGGTGACGACCCAGCCTGCAGAGGCCAGGGGCCCAGCCTGACTCACTCCCCGGGAGGGCAGCAGGATCAGCTCGTGGACTTCCCCCACGGCGATCGGGTCACCGCAGCATTCCTGCTCCCAGTCCGAGAGCGAGGCGCGGCCGACGGCGCCGACGGTGATGTCCATGGTCGGAGTGTAGGGGCGGGGCCTCACCCGGGGGCGCGCGTCACCCGGGGCGCTCCGCCCTCGTTCCAGCGGAACAGGGTGAGGTGCCACAGTCCGGGGACCGTGCGAGACGGGCCACCTCCACGCGCACCGACGTGCCCCTGTACGAGCCGCTCGGGTTCCGCGAGACCGTACCCGGCGCGTGGGCACCCGCGACCCGGGAGTGACATCATGGACCTCGGCTCGCGCTGATACCGGATCTCGTGATATGACACCAGGTATCGTGAGCCACGCCACTACACTGTGCCTCCACCGATAAAGGAGCAACCCCTCCATGCCGACCCTGCGAACCGTCTCCCTCTCCGCCGCCACGCGGGAGGATCACCTCGCCCGCCTCCGGGCCACCAGCCCGGAGGCCCCCCTCGACATCCTGATCGTCGGCGGCGGCTCCACCGGCGTGGGCGCCGCGTTCGACGCGGCCACCCGCGGCCTCGACGTGGGCATCGTCGAGGCCCGCGACTGGGCCTCCGGGACGTCGTCCCGCTCCTCCCGCCTCATGCACGGTGGCCTGCGCTACCTCGAGATGCTGGACGTCAAGCTGGTGTATGAGGCGCTGCGGGAGCGCGACCTGCTGCTCACCCAGACCGCGCCCCACCTGGTGCGCCCCCTGCGCTTCGTCTTCCCGTTCTTCCACAAGGTGATCGACCGCGGCTTCATCGGCGCCGGCGTCACCATGTACGACGCCATGCAGTCACTCGGCCGCCGCCGCGCGATGGGCGCGCACCGCCATCTCAGCCGCCGTTCCATGGCCGCGACCTTCCCCTCCCTCGACGACGAGAAGATCGTCGGCGCGGTGGAGTACGCCGACGCCCAGTTCGACGACGCCCGCCTGGCCATGATGCTCGTGCGCTCCGCCGTGGACCACGGCGCCGTGGCCGCCAACTACACCGCCGTCACCGGCTACCTGCGCGGCGACGACGGCCGTGTGCAGGGCGTGCGTGTCCGCGAGGAGACCTCCGGCGAGGAGTTCGACGTGCACGCGCGCGCCGTCATCCTGGCCGGGGGCGTGTGGACCCAGGAGCAGCAGGAGCTGGCCGAGGCCGACGGCGGCCTCGAGGTGCTCGCCTCCAAGGGCGCCCACATCACCGTGCCGCGCGACCGCATCCGCGCCGACGCCGCCACCGGCGTGATCACCAAGACGGAGAAGTCCGTGCTGTTCCTCATCCCGTGGGACGAGTACTGGGTGATCGGCACCACGGACACCCCGTGGGCGGAGGACGTGGCCCATCCGGCCACCACCGCGGACGACATCGACTACATCCTCGAGCACGCCAACGCGGTGCTGAAGGAGGACCTCACGCGTGACGACGTGGTCGCCACGTACGCCGGGCTGCGGCCGCTGCTGCAGCCGGTCACCGGGTCCGACGGCGGCTCCACCAAGATCTCCCGTGAGCACACCGTCACCGAGGTGGCCCCCGGCCTCACCGCCGTGGCCGGCGGCAAGTGGACCACGTACCGGGCCATGGCCGAGGACGTCGTGGACTTCGTGGTGCGCGAGACCCACCCGACCCGTCCCAGCCTCACCGAGCGCATCCCCGTGCTCGGCGGCCTCGGCTACTCGGAGATCGAGGCGGAGGCGGACCGCATCGCCGCCGACTACGGCCTGGACGAGGCCCGCGTTGACCGGCTCCTGTTCCGCTACGGCACCGTGCTGCGCCACGTGCTCGACCTGATCGACGCCGACCCGTCCCTGAGCGTCCCTCTCGCCGAGGCGCCGCGCTACCTGCGCGCCGAGATCGTCTACGCGGCCCGAGCCGAGGGCGTCGTCCACCTGGACGACGTCATCGAGCGCCGCACGCGCCTGTCCACCGAGGTCCGCGACCGCGGCGTCGCGGCGGCCGAGGAGATCGCGTCCCTCGTGGCCCCCGAGCTGGGCTGGGATGAAGAGCGCATCGCCGGTGAGATCCGGGCGTACAAGAACCTCGTCGCCGCACGCCTCCGCGGCGAGACCGCCCACGACGACGTCACCGCCGCCGCCGCGCTCGCGGCCGCCGACGCCGACGCCGCCCCCACCCCCTGAAAGGAGCCCGTCCATGGGCACGATCTTCCTGTATGAGATCGCCGGCACGGCGATCCTCCTCCTGCTGGGCGTCGGCGTCGTCGCCAACGTCGTCCTCTCGAAGACCAAGGGCAACGGCGGAGGCTGGCTGCTCATCAGCTTCGGCTGGGGGCTGGGCGTCTTCGCGGGCGTCTACGTCGCTGCCGCGACCGGTGCGCACCTGAACCCCGCCGTGACCGTCGGCCTGCTCGTCAGCGGCGCCGAGGAGTACGCCCCCGGCATCGCCGTGACCCTCGGCACCACGCTCGCGTACTTCGCGGCGCAGCTGATCGGCGCCTTCCTCGGCGCGGCCCTGGCCTGGCTGGCCTACCGCGACCACTACCAGACGGAGACGGACCAGGGTGCGATCCTGGGCACGTTCGCCACAGGTCCCGAGATCCGCAATCCGCTGTGGAACATGGTCACCGAGCTGATCGCCACGTTCGTCCTGGTGTTCGTGGTCCTGCTCTTCGGCTCCACCCCCTCCGGGCTCGGCCCGCTCGCGGTGGCCCTGCTCGTCGTCGCGATCGGCGCGAGCCTGGGCGGCCCCACGGGGTACGCCATCAACCCGGCGCGCGACCTGGGCCCCCGCCTGTTCCACGCCGTCGCGCCGATCCGGCACAAGGGCGGCTCGGACTGGGGCTACGCCTGGGTGCCGATCGTCGGCCCGCTCGTCGGCGCCGTCCTGGCCGGCCTCGCCGCGCCTCTGTTCGTCTGAGCGGTCTGCCCGTCCAACCCCGGCGGGCACGTTCCCCTGCGGGAACGTGCCCGCCACCCCCACACCCCCGTGACCACCTCCGAAGGAGTAGGACATGACCACCCCCCGCTACGTGATGGCCATCGACCAGGGCACCACGTCCACGCGCGCGATCCTCTTCGACCACAGTGGGGCCATCGTGTCCACTGGTCAGCGCGAACACGAGCAGATCTTCCCGCGCGCCGGCTGGGTGGAGCACGACCCGGTGGAGATCTGGACGAACACCCGCGAGGTCATCGGCGAGGCCCTGGCCCGCGCCGAGGTGACCCGACACGACGTCGCCGCCGTGGGCATCACGAACCAGCGTGAGACCACCGTGGTGTGGGACCGCAACACCGGCAAGCCGGTGTACAACGCCATCGTGTGGCAGGACACCCGCACCGACCGCCTCTGCGAGCGCCTGGCCGGCGACGTCGGCGCGGACCGCTACAAGGAGCGCGTCGGGCTGCCCCTGGCCACGTACTTCTCCGGGCCCAAGGTGGCCTGGATTCTGGAGAACGTGGACGGTGCCCGGGAGGCCGCCGAGAACGGCGACCTCATCTTCGGCACCACGGACTCGTGGCTCGTGTGGAATCTCACCGGCGGCGGCGAGGGCGGCCGGCACGTCACCGACGTCACCAACGCCTCCCGCACCATGCTGATGAACCTGGACACCCTCGACTGGAACGAGGAGATCTGCGCGGACATGGGCATCCCGATGTCCATGCTTCCGGAGATCGTCAGCTCCTCCGCCGAGGTGGGCACCGTATCCGGCCAGCAGCTGCTGCGCGAGACGCCGATCACCGGCATCCTGGGCGACCAGCACGCGGCGACCTTCGGCCAGGCGTGCTTCGAGGTCGGCCAGGCCAAGAACACGTACGGCACCGGCAACTTCATGCTGATCAACACCGGCGAGGAGCCGGTGCACTCGGACAACGGCCTGCTCACCACGGTGGCGTACCGCATTGGCGACCAGAAGCCGGTGTACGCGCTGGAGGGCTCGATCGCCGTCACCGGCTCGCTGATCCAGTGGCTGCGGGACAACCTCGGGATGATCGCCAGCGCCCCGGAGGTCGAGACCCTGGCCGCCGGCGTGGAGGACAACGGCGGCGTGTACTTCGTCCCCGCGTTCTCCGGCCTCTTCGCCCCGCACTGGGACGCCGCGGCCCGCGGCGTCATGGTGGGCATGACCCGTTACGTCAACAAGGGGCACATCGCCCGCGCGGCGCTCGAGGCCACCGCCTTCCAGAGCCGCGAGGTCCTGGACGCCATGAACGCGGACTCCGGCGTGGACCTCACCGAACTGAAGGTCGACGGTGGCATGGTCGCCAACGAGCTGCTGATGCAGTTCCAGGCGGACCTGCTGCGCGTGCCCGTCGTGCGCCCCAAGGTCATCGAGACCACCGCTCTCGGCGCCGCCTACGCCGCAGGCCTGGCGGTGGGGTTCTGGGCGTCCCAGGACGAGCTCGTGGCCAACTGGGAAGAGGACAAGCGCTGGGAGCCCACCACGGACGAGGAGGAGGTTGAGCGCACCCTGCGGCTGTGGAAGAAGGCCGTGGAACGCTCCCGCGACTGGGTCGACGAGGACGTCGAGTCGGCCCAGGGCTGAGCCGTCCGGTCCGTAGGTCGGTCCGGCCGGCCCCGTGCGCCCCGGGCCGGTCCGGGCCGGTCCGGGCCCTCCAGAAGGACCCCGAGCAGCACTACCCCCTCGTCGGCCGCCTGCGCGCGGAGCGGGGCGGGGGTCGGTGCCGTTGCCATCGGTGCAGCGGCCAGGCCCGAGGTGCCCGGCTGCTCCGACGTCAAGCTGTCCTCATCCAGGGCGTCCTCTTCCCCCGCCGCTTCCGCCCAAGGCGGCGGTGGACAGGCAGGCGAAGTAGTCCGCATCCACGTTCCGGCTGTCCTTGATGGCGCTCCGCTGTGGAATCTCCTCGGAGATGCTCTCCCCGGCCGCGTTGTTCGCCGAGGCCACCACCATTTCGAAGCCGGCCACCTCAGGCCGGAGTTCGCGCGCCCGTCGTCGCATCCTGCCCTCGCCGGTCCACTCATGGGTGCGTTCGGTGAGGGCGTCGAATGGGTTCTCACACGCCGACAATCGGCGTGCTCGTTCGACGACGTTGGACGCCAGGATGTCCCGGAGCGTTGTCGTCTTGCCGGTTCCGGGGAGGCCGTTCACACCCATCAGACCTGGCCCGCCCGCCTCGACGACGTCGGCCCGCGCGACGACATCAATGCGGGCGGCTTGCAGATGCCCCGTGTGCTCGTGGGCAGTCACATTCGAGGAACTCAGCGATGGCTACAGTGCCGGGATGGCGCGCTTGTCCTCCTCCCCGAGGCTCGGCGGGGGCAATCCATCCCCCCTCCCGTCTGACCTTCGCCCTCTCCCCCAGGACAACGGAGTCCGTTCAGTTCCGGTTCAGCCCGAACCGGCGCGTCATCAGAGCCTCCTTGTAGTGCTTCTCCGCGGCGTCGATCTGGGCTTGCGGGGTATTGGAGCCGAACACGCGCAACAGGCTGAACGTGTACCGCTCCGGTTGGGCGGGGTCGAGCTCCAGGGCATCCCGGAGGGCGACGTTCCCGCCATGCCCGTCACGGGCGTAGGCCTCCCACCGTCCGAGCACACCACGCTCGCCGTCGGCCTTGCCCACGTAGCACTGGCCCGCGGTCTCGTCGGCGATCAGGTAGATCCCGCGTACGGCCTGCAGGGCGGTGCGCCAGCCTGCGTAGCGGGTCTCGGTCACCATTGACTGCAAGCCCCCGTAGCTGAGCAGCACATGGTCGAAGCCGGGGAACGCCTCGGTGGTGGGGTCGGCGATCTCCAGGACGGGGAACCGCGCCGCCAGGGGGCCGCGCTTGGCCCAGTTCACGGGGTCTGCGGACCACTCCACCACCAGGCGCTCCTCGAGGGAGGCCAGCAGCGGCACGGGCGCAACGTCGTAGTACCGGTACCGCTCCGTGCGCTCAGCCACGGCTTCCCCGCGGTTCTCGTACACGGCGGTGAGGCGAGAACGACGCCCGCCCTCCCCCATGAAGATCAGCCAGTGGCGGGCAGGCTCCTTCGGGAACTTCCCCAGGTGGTGCTGCTCCCGCGTGTAAGCGAGCACCCGCTCCGGCGTGGCTGCCGCCCGCGATGGCAGCCCCGACTCCTTGTAGGTGTGGCGGATGGCAAGAACCTCGTGCGGGTCCAGGCCAGCGGCGTCAAGCACCGACCCAAGAGTCAGGACGAACGGCTCGGGAACCGGATCAGAGTGCGGCATAGGACCTCATTCTGCTCATGGGACGGATCCACATCGACAGATTGACACTTCAGACTCACAGTCGACCACCAAGGGGGGCTCTCAAGAGCGGCAGTGTCAGTCTCCCGCCCCTCTGGCCGACACCAGTCGGTACCGGGTGTCCTTGTGGCCCTGACCGCCGGTCATCTCCACCAGCCCGTCGAGCAGCGGCTGGCGGAGCGCGTAGCGGATCTGCCGCGCGGTCAGCATGGTGGCCTCCTCCAGGTCGCGGATGCCCACCGCCTCCCCCGCGGCCAGGGCACCGAGGACGCGCCCCTCGTGGCGGGTGGGCGCGGAGCTGGGCGGCACGGCCGATGACGGCGCATCCGCCTTCACGTCGGGCACCTCCTCCACGGGGGGTGTCCGCGCAACCTCCACGGCAGGCTCCCGCCGACTCGGCCGAGCCCCCTCGGGCCGCGGCCGCCAGAGCAGAGCCTTGAACTGGACGCCCGTGTCGATGAGCTGAGGCCGGCCCAGCCCCCACTGACGAGCGGACCGGAACACCTCGTGGATGCCGCCGCCCTCGCCCTCGATGACGGAGGCGCCGTCCGGCGTCGTGAGCTTCTTGGCGATCTGGTACAGCCGCTGATTGACGGCGGCCTGGGCATGTTCGTCACTTTCGAGCTGGGTGAGTGACACTCCGCGGAGGCCGCCCGGGCTCTGAATGAACAGGGCCCGGTCCGTGAGCCGCACCTGGATGGCCTTGCCCGCGCCGAGGGTGTCGGGGCCGAGGTCGCGGTGCACGAGGGCGTTGCCGAGGAGTTCACGGACGGCGGCGAGCGGGAGCTCGGGGCGGCGCTCGAGCTGACCGTCGGGGCGGTACACGTGCTCGGTCCCGAGGTTCTGGCGCACCCAGGCCATCACCTCGTCGAGCAGCACGGGGACGGGGCCGGTGAAGTCCGTGAGGTTGCGGCTGCGCGCCTGCCCCTCTCCCCCGCGCACCTGGACGGCGGCGGTGACGGTGAGCCCCGGATAGCGGCCCTGCGGGTAGTCGCCGAGGGCGTAGAGGCCGGCCAGGGTGGGCTCCCCGGCGGCGGTGAGGACGTTGGTCTGGCGGAGGATCTCCTGGTGCGTGCGGTCACGGAGGCGGCGGTCCCGCTCGCGCACGGCCGCCACGTAGTCGGTCACGAGCTCGGGGACCAGGTCCTCCTCGCTCATCCCGGTGACGGGCTTGACGTCGTAGTCCACGCGCTCGTCGGCGTGGAGCTTGGCGACCTCCACCATGCGCAGCTCGTGCGCGTGCATCACGTAGTCGCCGTCGGACTGGCGGAGATAGGCCTGCCCTCGCACCGTTGCGGGCCGGTCCGTGAGGCGCAGGGGCACCACGTGGGCGACGAGCACGTCCTTGCCCTCCAGGCGGAAGACCTGGGGCAGGAGGGTCGGACTGGGCGTGACGGCCTCGCGCGCCTGGGCCACGAGCCCCGCCTCCAGCACGGCGACGTCGGGCACGCCCACCACGCGGAACTCGCCGTGCGCCTCGTCGACGCCGCAGACGACGGTTCCACCGTCGGGCATGTTGGCGAAGGCGCAAAGCGTCTCCGGCATGGAAGGGACGCCGCCCGTGGCCCGCTTGACCTCGACCGAGGTGGTGTCGCCACGACGCGCGCGGAGGGCGTCGAGGGTGGCCGTCAGATCATCAGAGGACCAGTTCACAGTGACAACTGTAAGTCATGGTGTCAGTGTCATGGGGTGGCGCTTTCTTCGAGGGCCGCTCAACCTGGACCCCGGCGACGTCGAAAACCTGGACGAGGTGCGCCTCCGCGGCGGCATGAACGTGTACCCGCAGGAGATCGAGGAGGTCCTCTACGAGCACCCGGCGCTGGCGGAGGCCGCCGTGGTGGGCGTGCCGCACCCGGAGCTCGGCGAGGAGGTGGCCGCCTACGTGACGCTGGCGCCCGGCGCGACCGCGACCGAAGAGGAGCTCGTCGCGCACGTGAAGTCCCAAGTGGCGCCGTACAAGTACCCGCGCAGCGTGGTGGCGATGGACGGCCTGCCGAAGACGGCGACCGGGAAGATCCTCAAGCGGGAGCTGAAGGCGGCCAGATGAGCCCGGCCCGGCGCCGTCGGACGCGCCGGGCCCGGCCCCTCAGACCTCCAGCAGCACCTTGATCTCGCGGCGCTCGTCCATGGCCTGGTAGGCCTCGGCGGCGTCGTCGATCGGCCTGCGCGCGGTGAACACGCGGCCGGGCTGGATCTCGCCGGACTGGATGCGCTCGATCAGCTCGGGCAGGAAACGGCGGACGGGGGCGGGGCCGCCCTCGAGGTGGATCTCGCGGCCGAAGAGGTCGGAGCCGTCGAGGGTCTGGTCGTGGGAGACGCCCACGAACCCGACGTACCCGCCGGGGCGCACCGAGGCCAGGGCCTGGTCCATGGAGCCCTGCGTGCCGACGGCCTCGCACACCCCGTGCGCGCCGTAGCCGCCGGTGAGCTCGCGCACCTGGGCGGCGCCCTCCTCGCCGCGCTCGGCGATCACGACGTCGGCGCCGAACTCCCGGGCGAGCGCGGCCCGATCCTCGTGGCGGGAGAACACGATGACCTGCTCCGCGCCGAGGGTCTTGGCGCCCAGGACGGCGCACAGGCCGACGGCGCCGTCGCCGACCACGGCGATGGTCTTGCCGGGGCCGGCCTGCGCGGCGACGGCGGCGTACCAGCCGGTGCCGAGCACGTCCGAGGCGGCGAGGTAGTCGGTCAGGCGGTCCGGGTCCGAGGGCTCACCCCCGGGCACCTTCACGAGGGAGCCGTCGGCGAGCTCGACGCGCATGTACTGCGCCTGGCTGCCCGTGTACTCGCCGGCGTTGACGCAGCGGGACTGGTAGCCGGCCTGGCAGATCTCGCACGTGTTGTCCGAGAGCATGAAGGAGCCGATCACGAAGTCGCCGACCTCGAGGGTGGCGACGTCCTCGCCCTTCTCCACGATCGTGCCGACGTACTCGTGGCCCATGCGCCGGTGGTCGACGTCGTTGTGGCCGCGGTAGGGCCACAGGTCCGAGCCGCACACGCACGCGGCGGCCAGCTTCAGGACCACGTCCGTGGGCTGGGCGACGCGCGGAGTGTCCACCTCCTCCACGACGACGTCGCCCGGCGCGCGCATGACGACGGCCTTCATGGTGGCGGGAATCTCGGGGGCGGCGAGGGTGGGGGTCTCGGTGGTCATGGGGTGTCCTCTCGTCAGGTCCAGGGAATGTCGCGGAGAAGTCTCCCCCGCGCCGGGGCACGGGGGCGACGGCTGAGAGGCGGGGCGGGAGTGGGGTGCGAACCCCCGGGGCCACTGCACGGGAGTCTGTGACCGCACCCCTGCCGTCCCGGGATGGACGTGACGTGGGGCTTTCCGATGCGGAGGCTTCCCTCGCCGGCGGGAGAAGAGCATGGCCCAAGGCCGGGGTCGGAGGACCCTGCGACTAGCATCACAGACAGCCCCGACCACCTTCCCCGAGAGGATGCGGCCGCCGTGTCGACCTTCCAGACGCCTCAGTACACCATTGTCGAGCTGCTGCAGAAGGCCCGCAGTGGGGAGCTCCAACTGCCCGACTTCCAGCGTCCGTACCGCTGGGACGATGAGCGCATTCGCTCCCTCCTCGTGACCATCCTCCGCGGCCATCCGATGGGGGTAATCATGACTCTCAGGACCGGGGGGCAGAACGTGCGCTTCAAGCCCCGGCCTATCACGGGCGTGCCCGCGGAGGGGCTCAAGGATCCCGAGCTGCTCCTCCTCGATGGTCAGCAGCGCACCACGTCCATGGTCCAGGCGCTCACGGGAGACGGGATTGTCGACACCGAGGACGTCCGCCATCACAAGCTCCGGCGCCGCTATTTCGTCGACGTGGTCAAGGCTTTGGGGGATGTACGGGAGCAGGAGGACGCCGTCGTCTCCCTGCCAGACACCGGGATCGTCACGGAGAACATCGGCCGCGACGTCGTTTTGGACGTGACGACCGAGGAGAAGCAATGGGAACTGGGTCTCATGCCCGTGACCGTGCTGTTCGACAGCGCGGACTGCTTCGCGTGGATGATGAAGTACCAGCAGGCTTTGCCCGAGCGCATGGAGATCACGCAGCGATTCCTCTCCTCCGTGGCCCAGGCCGTCCAGACCTACAAGATCCCTGCCATCGAGCTGGACAAGGACATCTCCAAAGACGCCGTGGCCACCGTGTTCGAGAAGGTCAACACCGGCGGCCTTCGCCTCGATGTCTTCGAGCTGCTCACTGCCACCTTCGCCGGTGACCGCGCGTATTACGAGGAGACCGGCGAGGACTTCCGGTTGGCGGAGGACTGGGCTCTCACGGAGGAGGTGCTCCGCACTTACCCGGTTCTCACGGACATGAAGAGCACGGACTTCCTCATGGCGGTCTCCGTGCTCGCCACGTTGGCGAAGCGACGCGAGGCCCTTGCGGCCGGCAAGACCGGACAGCAGGTCCCCCAGACCAGCGCCCGTCGAGAGGACATCCTCGGCATGAGCCTGGAGGACTATCGCGTCTGGGCACCACGTCTCCGCAAAGCCCTCCCCACCGTGGCTCGCCACCTGCGCGACCTGCACATCCATGACAGCCGCGGAGCCCCCTACAGCTCTCAGGTGGTGTCGCTACTGATCATCACCACGCTCCTGGGGGATCGAGCCGAGGAGCATGCCGTGCGGGCACGGCTCAATCAGTGGTTCTGGTGCGGCGTACTGGGCGAACTCTACGGCTCCACGATCACGACCCAGTTGGCCAAGGATGCGGAACAGATCCCCGAATGGTCGCTGGGCAAGTCCGCAGAGACCCCGGAGGCGATCATTCGTGCGAGCTTCTCAGAGTCTCGTCTCGGATCGCTGCGGACCCGCCTCTCGGCCGCGTACAAGGGCGTCTACGCCCTGATCATGGCGCAGCAACCGCCAGCAAAGGACTGGATGCTGGACCAGACGCTGGACTTCCAGTCCTACGACGACCTCCAGGTGGACATCCACCATGTCTTCCCGCGGAAGTGGTGCGACGAGAACGGGATTGAACCCTGGCGGCGGGAGAGCATCATCAACAAGACCCCCCTTGCCAAGAAGACCAACATCCGCCTTCGGGGCGACTCTCCGGCGGTATACACGGAGCGACTCGACGACAAGGGCCTGACGCCCCAGCAGGTAGACGCCCAGATCTCGACCCACGCGATCGACCCGGCTCTCCTCCGCGCCGGAGACTTCGACGCGTTCTTTAACGACCGGCGCCGACGCCTCGTCTCCATGATCGAAAACGCCATGTGCAAGCCCGTGGTGCGCGACTGGGAGGTGGATTCGGAAAGTACTGACGCCCCGGAAAATTTCAACGACCCAGCGGAGATGGAAGCCGATGAGCCCGCGGGTGACGAGGAGGCGGCGAACGTGGCCGACTAGGGCGTGTCTGACAATAGTTTCGACCACGCGGTCACCGCGTTCAAGAGAACGGCAGCCCGGTAGACGGTCGCGTACTTGTCATACCGTGTCGCCAAGCGCCGCCACTGCTTCAGGTGCGCGTACTGGCGCTCGATGACGTTGCGGCCCTTGTAGGCGGCCGCGTCCGGGCCCACGGGCCTACCACCGCGGGGGCCGCTGCGTTTGCGGTGGCCTCGCGGGTCGGCCGGCTCAGGGATGACCGCCTTGATCCGGCGGGCACGCAGATGGGCGCGGACCGGCTGGGAGGAGTAGGCCTTGTCACCCAGCACGGCCTCAGGGCGGGTCCGGGTCCGCCCTACCGGCCGTGCCACACGCAGCTGTTCCAGAAGA
The DNA here is from genome assembly GCF_040546065.1 of Micrococcus sp. UYEF5. Taxonomy (NCBI): domain Bacteria; kingdom Bacillati; phylum Actinomycetota; class Actinomycetes; order Micrococcales; family Micrococcaceae; genus Micrococcus; species Micrococcus sp. UYEF5. The sequence continues at coordinate 98,206 of NZ_JBEPNB010000009.1, read as the reverse complement.
GGAAGCAGCATGGGCGAGTCTCCTGCTTGGCCGGGGGTGATCAGGTTGACCAGCGGCATCCCGGCGCCATCGACGAGCTGATGGATCTTCGTGCTCAACCCGCCACGAGAGCGCCCGACCCCGTGATTGGCCGGCTCCTCACGCAGATTCGTGTCACTCGATCTATCCCCCTGTGTGCCGGTGGTGTTCGTGGCGTGCTGGTGAGCGCGGGCGATCGTGGAGTCCACCGACACCGACCAGTCCACCAAGCCCTGCGCGTCAGTGGCGGCGGTTAGCTTTGTCAGCACCGTGTCCCAGGTGCCCTCGGCCGCCATCCGGCGGTGCCAGGTCCACACGGTCTGCCAGGGCCCGTAGACCTCGGGCAGGTCCCTCCAGGGAATCGAAGCACCGGTACCGGTACCGGTAGATGATCGCCTCGACCATCGTGCGGGCATCGGTGAACGGCCTGCCGGCGCGGCCGGTCCGGGTCGGGAGCCTCGGGGTGATCAGCTCCCACTGGGCGCGGGAGAGCATCTGGAACCGGGACATGCCGTCCAGGGTGTCAGCTGACCCTTGGCTTCATCGTCAGACACGCCTTAGATCTCGTCGATACCGGGCATTCACCACCTTGTTGAATGCTCGACCAGGAAATTGATTAAATCCTCCGCCGCGGCAGTGATAGTGAAATTATCGAGTTCAGAATCCCACCGAAACTCGATTGGCATACCCGCAACCTCCACACCAACGGATATTTCATCCGGAATTGACGACTCCAATGGGCGGGGAAAGCTCGGAAGGAACGGTTTCTCCGCGTTGGGGCTTGTATCTCTGCGGCTAACAAATATGGATGGGAAAGGCCGCACGGAGGGCGCCGAGAGGCATCGTCTATATTCGTCAGACTGGTAACCGAACCAAAGCAGCCACTCATCCCTGCCGTCACTTGGACCCACGGTGCAGAACCAAGAGTTGCCGCTTGAATCCCTGTCCCCCAGAAGTGAGAAGTTCTGAATATTGGACATGCCGCTCAATTCGAATGTCCAATTAACACGACCACACTCTTCCGCCAGCCGGTCCCGAAATTTTGATATTACAGCATCCCACATCGAGTAACGAGCTGTATTGTCGGAAAGGAATTTGTCCTCAATAATATCTCGGACATAGTTCGGCTTCCTCATGAGACGAGCCTGATTCCGAATGTTGCGCGTGAATAGATCATACAGGGGCAATATATCCCCTTGATCACTGGCCGCAAGCGCCTCGTAATACTCTTTCCGGTCGGCGGATGGGCGAATAATTAGAGGCGGGTATCCGTGGCGAGCCAGCTCCAAATTTGCCAACACTCGGGCTGTTCGACCATTCCCGTCGTCGAACGGGTGAATGTGGGCTATCCAGGCATGGACAACAGTTGCAGTAAGAATGGGATCTCCACTGCCTTGTTGCCACCAATCCGACAACTCCAACATGACGCGGGCCACGTCGAAGGGTTCCGCCGGCTTGTGATCTGTGCCGGAAATTCTGTTGGAGTGCTCCTTAAAGGAACCCGCCCCATAAACGTCCCCAACAATTACTTTCTGCAGCTGTCGAATCTCATGAACCATCGGGGCACGATCACTCTTCTCGCGCCATTCATGGGCTATCTCATGGGCCTTGTAAAGACCCAGAACCTCATAGACCTTTGGATCTGACTCAATACTTCGAGTCAGAGTATGAATAGGCCCATCCAACAGCTCTCGGTGCTTCGCAACGATTTCGCGAGTAGCAGCCAGAGGCCATTCCATATGCTCCATCTCATTACTCTCCGTAACGAGGTCAGTCACGCTTGCCTGTATAAATGGCGTCAGCATCTCCTGAGCATCGCGCGCAATTTGTTGCATTGCTAGTGCGGCAATCCTCCGAGCACTCTTAGAGTTATCTAGCCGCTCATAAAAGACGGCACGAGATGCCGCATCCTCTGGGATTAAGTAGGGCGTTCCCTCAAGAGAATCCTCGGGTGACAATGAATCAATGTCGTCATGCAGTTTCAAAGCACAGCCCCCAATACACTTCAAGCTCCAAACCGGCCTTGGAGCTAGAACCCCCCGCCGCCCCCGCCATCCTGTGCGAGGTTGCTGAAGCGACTGTAGTGCCCCTGGAACCCCACCACAATGGTCTTCGTGGGCCCGTTGCGGTGCTTGGCCACGATCAGGTCCGCCTCGCCGGCGCGGGGGGACTCCTTGTCGTACACGTCCTCGCGGTGCAGCAGGATCACCATGTCCGCGTCCTGCTCGATCGAGCCGGACTCGCGCAGGTCGGACACCTGCGGCCGCTTGTCCGTCCTCTGCTCGGACCCACGGTTCAGCTGGCTCAACGCGATCACCGGCACGTCGAGCTCCTTGGCCAGCAGCTTCAGGGCACGGGAGAACTCGGCGACCTCCTGCTGACGGGACTCGACCTTCTTGCCCGAGCTCATGAGCTGCAGGTAGTCCAGCACCACCATCTTGAGGTTGTTCTTCTGCTTGAGCCGCCGGCACTTGGCGCGGATCTCCATCATGGTCATGTTCGGGGAGTCGTCGATGAAGAACGGCGCCTCGTTCAGCCGCCCCACGGTCGCGGCGATCTTGGACCACTGGTCGTCCCGGATGGTGCCCTTGCGCAGGTCCTGCAGCGCGATCGTCGCCTCGGCGCTCAAGAGCCTCATGGCGATCTCGTTCTTGCCCATCTCGAGGCTGAAGAACACGGTGGCCATGTTGTGGTGGATGGCCGCGGCCCGCGCGAAGTCGAGCGCGAGCGTGGACTTGCCGACGGCGGGGCGCGCCGCGATCACGATCATCTGCCCGCCGTGCAGGCCCTGCGTCAGCTCGTCGAAGTCGTAGAAGTCGGTGGGGACGCCCGTCAGGCCCTCCCCCTGGTTGCCGGCCGCCTCGATCTCGTCGACGGCGTGCTCCATGATCTCCGCGAGGCGCACGTAGTCCTCGGACTGGCGGTTCTCCGCCACCTTGTAGATCTCGGACTGCGCCTCGTTGACGATCTCCTCGACCTCGCCGTCGCCCTGATACCCCAGCTGGGTGATCTTGGTGCCGGCGGTGACGAGGCGGCGCAGGACGGCCTTCTCCGCCACGATCTCCGCATAGAAGCTGGCGTTGGCGGCGGTGGGCACGGACTGGATCAGCTCGTGCAGCACGGCGGGGCCGCCCACGCGGCTGAGCTCCTGGCGCTTGTTCAGCAGGTCCGCCACCGTGACGGCGTCCGCGGGCTCGCCGCGGCCGTAGAGGTCGATGATCGCCTCGTAGATCATCTCGTGGCTGGGCCGGTAGAAGTCGTGGCCGCGCAGCAGCTCCACCACGTCCGCGATCGCGTCCTTGGAGAGCATCATGCCGCCCAGCACCGAGCGCTCCGCCTCCAGGTCCTGGGGCGGCAGGAAGCGTTCAGAGGAACGGCCGCCGTCGTAGGAGCCCGAGTCTCCGTAGTTCTCAGTCAACGTCCGGAGACTCCCTTCCCACAGCCCGCACGACGGCGGCCCTCGCCGGTCTTCCCGGCCCTGATTCCTCTGTTGTCACCGCCCGTGCCGCCGCACCCTCCTGCAGGCGGACGGTGCGACGGTCCCCGGGGCGACGGTCCGAGCGGATGCGCGCCTGTCAGTGGTCACCTGCGGCCAATACCCGCCCTCGCGTTGGGGATACCACGCGACACTACGCGCGCCGTGGAGGCTGGGCAACCGCGTTTCCCACAGGCCTTGTGGACAACGTGTGGATTCGGCGGCGTGTCGTGTGGATCGCCTGGGGACCGCGCTGGGGACAACCGCTCGGCCACCCCCAGAATCCGGCTCTGACCTGGGACGATGCGATCCCCAGGGCTGTGGAGGAAGATTCTCCACCCCCCTTTCGGCCCCGTCGATCCAACTTGACAGCACCCCCGTTTGCGCCCTCATCACACCGCCTGGTACAGGCCTATCCACACCGTCGTCCACACCCTCCACATCTGTGGACAACTCCTGTGGACAAGGTGCCCGGATCTGGGGACGGCGAAGTTGACAGCGTCTGCCCGCGGCCCCGGGTCCTCCCCGTGCCCACCTCTCCCGGCCGCCCCGGACCGCCCGGCGCCGATGACTCACGCACGTCAGTGACCCGCCCCAGAGTCATTGGACGGAACGCGAGCACGGTGCTTGGGTGGAACCCGTCGTCGTGTCGTCCGCCACAGTGAGGAGTCCGCCGTGCCCCCGGTCACCACCGCCCCCTCCCCGGCCTCGCTCCCCCTCGACGGCGTCCTCGTCGCCGACTTCTCCCGCGTCCTCGCCGGCCCGCTCGCCACCATGACGCTGGCGGACCTCGGGGCGCGCGTCATCAAGGTGGAGCACCCCGTGCGCGGCGACGACACCCGCGGCTGGGCTCCGCCCCGCTCGGCGACGGGTGCCACCTACTTCGAGTCCGTGAACCGCAACAAGGAGTCGGTCGGCTGGGACCTGAAGGACCCCGAGGACCAGCGGCGGGCCGCCGCCCTGGCCGCCCGGGCCGACGTCGTGGTCCACAACCTCAAGCCCGGCACCATGGAGCGCCTCGGCCTGGGCTACGACGACGTCGCGCGGGAGAACCCGTCCGTGGTCTACGCCGTCGTCTCCGGCTTCGGCGACCGCGAGGGCCGGGACCTGCCCGGCTACGACTTCATCGTCCAGGCCGCGGGCGGGCTCATGAGCATCACCGGCGAACCGGACGCCCCGATGAAGGCGGGCGTCGCCCTCGTGGACGTGCTCACGGCCAAGGACCTCACCGCCGGCGTGCTCGCCGCCCTGCTGCGCCGCGAGCGCACCGGGGAGGGCGCCCACCTGCGGCTGAACCTGCTCTCCTCGCTGCAGGGGGCGCTCGCCAACCAGGGCCAGGCCTGGCTCGGCGCCGACGTCGTCCCGCGGCGGATGGGCAACGACCACCCCTCGATCGCCCCCTATCAGCTGCTGGCGTGCCGGGACGCGCCGCTCGCCGTCGCCATCGGCAACGACGCGCAGTTCCGCACCTTCGCCACGGCCCTCGGCGTCCCCGAGCTCGCCCAGGACCCGCGCTTCACCACGAACACGGACCGCGTCGAGCACCGCGAGGAGCTGCGCACCGCCCTGGAGGACGCGCTCTCGGCGCAGACGGCGGCCCACTGGCGGGACGTGCTGCAGGCCGAGCGGCTCCCGGTCGGCCTCGTGTCCACCGTCGCCGAGGGCGTCGAGCTGGCCGAGTCCCTCGGCCTCGAGCCGACCGTCGAAGTCCAGGACCGGTCCGGCGCCCCCGCCGGCCGGCAGTTCCGCCACCCGGTGCAGTGGGACCCGCCCGTCGCGCACCCGCGCCACGCGCCGCCCGCGCTCGGCGCGGACACGGCGGCCGTCAACACCTGGCTCGACGCCCGCTGACCACCCCGCAGAGAGGACCCCCACCATGACCACCCCGTTCCACACCGAGGCCGACTCGTTCCTCGGCCGCGCCGACGTCGTCGGCCTGGACTCCCTGTTCTCCGCCGAGGAGAAGGCCGTCGCACTGAAGGTGCGCGGCTTCGTGGACGAGCACATCCGCCCGCACATCGCCCGCTGGTACGACGACGCCGTGTTCCCCCGCGAGATCGTCCCCGAGCTGGGCCGTCTCGGCGTGCTCGGCATGCCCTACGAGGGCCACGGCATGCCCGGCCGCTCGGCGGTGGAGTACGGCCTCGCCGCGCAGGAGCTCGAGGCCGGCGACTCCGGCCTGCGCACCTTCGTCTCCGTACAGGGCTCGCTCGCGATGGGCGCGATCCACAAGCACGGCTCCGAGGAGCAGAAGGCGCAGTGGCTGCCGCGCATGACCGCCGGCGAGGCGGTCGGCTGCTTCGGCCTCACCGAGCCGGGCGCCGGCTCGGACCCGGCCTCCATGACGACGACGGCCCGCCAGGAGCCCGGCGGCGACTGGGTGCTCGACGGGGTCAAGCGGTGGATCGGGCTGGCCACCCTGGCCGACGTCGCGATCATCTGGGCGCAGACCGGCGAGCCCGGCGACGGGCGCGGGGTGCGCGGCTTCGTGGTCCCCACGGACACTCCCGGATTCCGCGCGGAGGCGATCACCCAGAAGCTGTCCATGCGGGCGTCGGTGCAGTGCGAGATCCACCTCGACGGCGTGCGCCTGCCCGCCTCCGCGATGCTGCCGGCCGACTCCGCCGTCGGGCTCAAGGGCCCCTTCCAGTGCCTCAACGAGGCCCGCTACGGGATCATCTGGGGTGCGATGGGTGCGGCCCGCGACTCCTTCGACGCCGTCCTCGACTACGCGATGCAGCGGCAGCAGTTCGGGGTGCCGCTGGCCTCCCACCAGCTGACGCAGGCCAAGCTCGCGGACATGGCCGTGGCCATCGGCAAGGGCTACCTGCTGGCGCACCAGATCGGCCGCGCCAAGGACGCCGGCCCGCTCACCCCCGCCATGATCTCGGCGGGCAAGCTGGACAACTGCCGCGTGGCCATCGGCATCGCCCGGGAGGCCCGCGAGATGCTCGGCGGCAACGGCATCACCCTGGAGCACTCGCCGCTGCGGCACGCGAACAACCTCGAGTCCGTGCGCACCTACGAGGGCACGGACGAGGTCCACCAGCTGACGCTCGGCCGGCACCTCACGGGCATCGGCGCGTTCGCCCCGGCCCGCTGAGCCCCGCGCCCGGGCTCAGGCGTCGTCGGCGGGCGCCTCGGGCGCCGGGGCCTCCTCGGCGACGGAGGCGAGGATCGGGGTGGCCGGCAGCTTCCGCACGCGCTTGGGGCGGCGGGCGCGGGCGGGGATGAGGGCGCGCATGTTCTCGGTCTTGCCGAAGCAGAGCAGCCGGTCGCCCTCCTCGAGGACCTTGGTGTCCGCGGGGTTGGGGAACACGGAGGTGCCGCGGTGCAGGGTGAGCACCTGCAGGTCCTTCGCGAGCAGCCCGGAGTCCTCGATGGACTGGCCCACCCAGCCGGAGCCGGCGTGCACGGTGATCTCACCGACCCCGTACCCGGTGGACACGGCCAGGCGCTGGCGCACGTCGATGTCGGGGAAGCCGGCCTGGTCCGCCACGTAGTCGATGATCGCGCCGGCCACGTCCAGGTCCGTGGCGGCCTCGATGCCCTGCAGCCCCGGCGAGGAGTTCACCTCCATGACCAGCGGGCCGTGCTCGCCCTCGAGCATGTCCACGCCGGCCACGCGCAGGCCCATGATGTGGGCGGCGCGCACGGCGGTCTCCGCGTACTCGGGCGAGAGCTCGACGCGCTCCACGGTGCCGCCGCGGTGCACGTTGGAGCGGAACTCGTCCCCCTGGGCCCGGCGGCGCATCGCGGCCACCACGCGGTCCCCCACCACGAGCGCGCGGATGTCCGTGCCCTTGGACTCCTCCACGAACCGCTGGATGAGCACCTGCTGGTTGGTGCCGTGCAGCGTCTCGATGATCGCCTCGGCCACCTTCTTGGTCGGCGCCAGGATCACGCCGATGCCCTGGGTGCCCTCGAGCAGCTTGATCACCACGGGTGCCCCGCCCACCATGTCGATCGCCGTGGAGACCTCGCCGCGGTTGCGCACGAACACGGTGGCGGGCATGTCGATCTCGTGGCGGGAGAGGATCTGGGTGGCCCGCAGCTTGTCCCGCGAGTTCATGATCCCGGCGGCCGTGTTGGGCGTGTAGACGTCCATCTGCTCGAACTGGCGCACCACGGCGGTGCCGAAGTAGGTCACCGAGTTGCCGATGCGCGGCAGCACGGCGTCATAGCCGGAGAGGGGGCGGCCGCGGAACATCAGATCGGGCTCGTCCGAGCTGAGGTCGATGCCGAAGCGCAGGGTGTCCAGGACCTTCACCTGGTGGCCGCGCTCGAGCGCCGCGGTCTTGAGGCGCTGCGTCGAGTAGGCGCGCAGGGAACGGGAGAGGATGGCGAGCTTCATGACCGCTTTCCTGGGAGGATGAGGGGCGTGTCTGAATCTAAGCACACGGCCCTGGCCCCCCACGGCGTGCCCCCCACCGACGACGGCGCCGCTCGCCCGGGGCTGGTGGGCTGGCGCGAATGGGTCGGCCTGCCCGCCGCCCACACCCCCTGGATCAAGGCCAAGATCGACACCGGTGCCCGCACCTCGGCGCTCCACGCCTTCGGCATCGAGCGGTTCACCCGCAACGGCGCCGCGTGGGTCCGGTTCGAGGTGCACCCGTGGCAGACCTCGGCCGCGGACGCGCGGACGGCCGAGCTGCCGGTGGCCGATCTGCGCACGGTCCGCTCCTCGAACGGCGAGGCGCAGGAGCGCGTCGTCGTCGTGATGCCGCTGACCCTGGCCGGCCGGACGATCGAGGCGGAGGTGACCCTGACCCACCGGGACGAGATGGGCTTCCGCATGCTCGTGGGGCGCACCGCGCTGGCCGCCGGCGGCCTCCTCGTGGACCCCGCCGCCTCGTACGTGGGCGGGCAGCCTCCGCGCGGCGTGCGCCGCCGGAACCGGGGACGCGCGTGAGCCGTCGCCCCGCCCGCGCCCCCTTCGCGTTCGGCGGGGTCGAGGTGGCGGCCGGCCGCCGCCACGAGCTGTCCCTGCCGATCTCCCAGCTCGTCACCGGCGCGGACGTCACCCTGCCCGTGCACGTGCTGCACGGCCGCGAGGACGGGCCCACCGTGTGGGTCTCCGCCGCGATCCACGGGGACGAGGTGGCCGGCGTCGAGATCGTCCGCCGCGTCCTGGAGCGCCTGCAGCCCACGCACCTGCGCGGCACCCTGCTGGCCGTGCCCATCGTCAACGTGCTCGGCGTGATGGCCGGGGACCGCTACCTGCCCGACCGCCGCGACCTGAACCGCTCCTTCCCCGGCTCTGCCCGGGGCTCGCTGGCCTCGCGCATCGCGCACCTGATGATGACCGAGGTGATCGGCCGCTGCACCGTGGGCATCGACCTGCACACCGGTGCGGACCGCCGCTCCAACCTGCCGCAGATCCGCTGCGACCTGGAGGACCCCCAGACCCGCGCGCTCGCCGAGGCGTTCGGCGCGCCCGTGCTCTTCCACGCCCGCCTGCGGGACGGCTCCCTGCGCGCCGCGGCCCGCGAGACCGGCGCGCGTGTGCTGCTCTACGAGGCCGGTGAGGCCTGGCGGTTCGACGAGTACGCGATCGCCCCCGGCGTGGACGGGGTCCTGCGCGTGCTCGCGGCGCTGGACATGGTGGATCCCGCGGACGTCGGGCTCACCGAGCCCGGGCCGGACGCCGTCGTCGACGCCCCCGGTCCGCTGCCCGGCGAGGTCCCCGAGGAGCGGACCACGGACGTGCCCGAGGCGACCGACGCCACCGGCGAGGACACCGCCGCCGTGCACCCCGACGTCGTCGACGGCGAGCAGGACTCCCCGTACCTGGTGTGGCAGTCCACGTGGGTGCGCGCCCGCGCGGACGGCCTCGTGCACCTGGACGTCTCCCTCGGCGAACGCGTGAGCGCCGGGGACCGGATCGGCGCGCTCTACAACTCGTTCGGCCGCCGCCTCGCGCACGTGAAGGCCGAGCTGACCGGCGTGGTCATCGGCCGCACCGAGGCACCCCTGGTGCACCGCGGCGACGCCCTCGTGCACATCGGGGGATGGGACGCATGAGCAGCGGCGGGGCGCCGTCCGCGCGTCGGAGCCGCCCGGCTCAGGCCGGGGACGGGCGGCGGGCGATGGCCCGGCCGCCGTGCACGAGCCGGTAGTAGAGCAGCAGCGCCACCCCGACCCCGCCGGAGAGCAGGTACATCACCGGGATCCCGACGGCGGCCACCACCGCGCCGAGCACCATGGGGCCGAGGCCGGTGCCGAGGTCCAGGAGCAGGAAGAACGTGCCCGTGGCGACGCCGATCTCGGTGGGCCGGACCACCTTGATCGCGATGGTCTGGAACACGCTCACCACGGGCCCGTAGGTCAGCCCCAGCAGGGCGCCGGCCACGAGCATGCCCGCCGGCTCCCGCCACAGCGCCAGCACCGCGTAGGAGACGGCCATGCCCGCGAGGATCGGGTAGACGACGGCGTTGTCCCCGTGCCGGTCGTGCAGCACGCCCAGGACGGCGCGGCCCACGATGGTGCCCGCGGCGAAGAGCAGGAAGAACAGGCTCGGCACCATCGCCGGGTAGCCCTGCTGCTGCGCGAACGTGGCCATGAACGCGAGGATGCCGCCGTACATGAACCCGGAGGCCAGGGCCACGCCCGCCGCCGGCGCCACCTCCGCGGAGAACACGTCCGCCCGGTGCAGCCGGAACCGGCCCGTCAGCGGCGGCTCGGGCACGCGCAGGAACAGGGCGATCAGCAGGGCCATGCCCGTGAAGCCGATGCACGCCCAGAACAGGGCGTCGTAGCCGAGGGTGGTGCTCAGCTGCAGGGCCACCATCGGCCCGACGGCGCCCGCGAGCGTCATGGACGTGGAGAACCAGCCGGTGCCCTCGGAGCGGCGCACGGGCGGGACGATCCGCTGCACGGCCGTGGCCAGCACGGTGCCGGCCACGCCGAAGCACATGCCGTTGAGCAGCCGCACCGCGGTCAGCGTGGCCAGGGAGTCCGCCCAGAGGTACGCCGCCGTCGTGAGGACGTAGCAGGCCAAGGCGACGAGCAGGACCCGCCGCCGCCCCCACGCGAAGGTGGCGGGCGTCGTCGTCATGCGGGTGAGGACCGCGCCCAGCACGAACGCCCCCACCACGACGCCGGCCTCCGCGTCCGACGCGCCGAAGGACGTGACGGCGTAGAGCGCCATGGCGGTCATGAGCGTGTAGAAGATCATCGCCACGAACAGGTAGGTGGCGCTGACGAGGATGAACGGGCGCGTCCACAGCGGCGGGCGCGGGGCCGCCGTCGAGCCGGCGGGGTCGGAGGACGGTGGGGCGGAGGGCATGACCTCCATGTTCCCCCACGGCACGAGGCCCCGGCCCGCTCGTGAAGAGCAGACCGGGGCCTCGGGTGCGTCGCGTGCGCGACGGGCTCAGAAGCGGATGATCACTTCTTGGCCTTGGCGGCCACGACCACCAGCTGGACGGTCGCGATGACGTCCTCGTGCAGGCGGACCTGGGCCTCGTGGTTGCCCACGGACTTGATGTGCGCCGGCAGGGTGATCGAGCGCTTGTCCACGGAGCCGAGGCCGGCGGCCTCGATCGCCTCGGCGACGTCGGCGGTCTGGACGGCGCCGAACAGGCGGCCCTCCGCACCGGCGGTGCGCTCGAGCTTCACGGTGGCGGACTGGAGCTGCGCGGCCTGGGCCTGCGCGTCCTCCAGGTTCGCCACGGCGCGGGCCGCGCGGGCCTTCTGCAGGGACTCGACCTGCTTCTCCCCGCCCTTGGTCCACACGGTGGCGAAACCGCGCGGGAGCAGGTAGTTGCGGGCGTACCCGTTCTTGACCTCGACCACGTCACCGGAGGTGCCGAGACCGGCCACTTCCTGGGTCAGGATGAGCTTTGCCATCTGGGTGTTCCTTCCTTCGCTCGCTCGATCAGCCGCGGCCGGCGCCGGCGTAGGGCAGCAGGGCCACCTCGCGGGCGTTCTTGACGGCCTGGGCGATCTTGCGCTGCTCCTGGACGGTCACGCCGGTCACGCGACGGGCACGGATCTTCCCGCGGTCGGAGATGAACTTGCGCAGCAGGGCCACGTCCTTGTAGTCGATCTCGGTGATCTTGGCGGCCTTGAGCGGGTTGGACTTCGGTTTGGGCTTGCGGAGTTCAGCCTTCGCCATCGTGGTGCTCCTTCAGAGTTCTCTGGAGCCCGCAGAACGGTTCTGCGGGATGGGATCACGCGGCGTCCCGTGCGGGACACGGGGCCGTGTGCAGTGCGGCCCGGCGGTGCCGGGTCGCGGGTGGGATGGGCCGCCGGGGCGGCCCTCCGGGCGAGGTGCGCCCGGACGGAGAGGTCCGTGGTGTTCCGTGTCCGTCGCGGCCGTGGGGGCCGCGCCCGGTCAGCGCAGGATCAGAACGGGGGCTCGTTGGAGGACGGGGTGTCCCATCCGCCGCCACCGCCGCCGGACCAGGGGTCCTGCGGTGCGGCCTGGCCGCCGCCCTGCTGCTGGCCGCCCCAGCCGCCGCCCTGCTGGGCGCCGCCGAAGCCGCCGTCGTTGTTCCCCCCGAAGCCGCCGCCGGCCGGGGCGCCGCCGAAGCCGCCCCCCTGCTGGCCGCCGCCGAAGCCACCGCCGCCGCCACCGCCGCGCTGGGCGCGGGTGACCTTGGCCGTGGCGAACCGCAGCGCCGGGCCGACCTCGTCCACGTCCAGCTCCCAGCTGGTGCGACGGTTGCCGTCCCGGTCGTCGTAGGAGCGCGCCCTGAGGCGGCCCTGCACGATCACGCGCATGCCCTTGGTCAGCGACTCCGCCACGTTCTCCGCGGCCTCGCGCCAGACCGAGCAGCGCAGGAACAGCGCTTCGCCGTCCTTCCACTCGTTGGTCTGGCGGTCGAACGTGCGGGGCGTGGACGCGACGGTGAAGTTCGCGACGGCCGCGCCGTTCGGGGTGAAGCGCAGCTCCGGGTCGGCGGTGAGGTTGCCGACCACGGTGATGACGGTCTCGCCTGCCATGGTCACTCCTGTCTTCGGGGGTTCTGCCGGTCAGTGACCGGATCCGGGGATCCGGGACTGCTCAGCGGGGTTCCGGTGGGGGCGTCGGGGACTGATCCGATGCTCTCAGACCCTCCGGACACGGTACGAGGATCACTCAGCGGTGATCTTCTGCTCCTCCGGACGGATGATCTTGGTGCGCAGGATCGTCTCGTTGAGGTTCAGCAGACGGTCCAGCTCCTGGGTGGCGGCCGGCTCCGACTGGAAGTTGACGACCACGTAGATGGCCTCGGACTTCTTCTGGATCTCGTAGGCGGTCTTGCGGCGACCCCACACGTCGATGTTGTCGACGGTGCCGCCGGCGTTCGTGACGACCTCGAGGTACTTCTTCAGGGTCGGCTCCACGGTGCGCTCGTCGACCTCAGGGTCGATCAGCACCATCAGCTCATAAGCACGCATGCGAACCCACCTCCTCTGGGCTTGCGGCCGCGGTCTCTCCGCGGCAGGAGGTTCTGCGTTCTCCCCTTACGCATGCATCCGCACTCTTCGGCGGCACGCAGGGGATCCCGTCAAGAATACCAGCACTGCGCCTCCGCAGATGAGGTGCCACCCCTAGGGCATGTCTGACAATCGTTTTGACCATGCGAGCACAGCATTCAGGACCAGAGCGGCCCTGTAGATGATCGCGTACTTGTCATACCGGGTCGCCAGACCCCGCCACTGCTTCAGGTGCGCGTACTGACGCTCGATGACGTTGCGGCCCTTGTAGGCGTCCGCGTCGAGGCTGACGGGGCGCCCGCCGCGGGCACCGCGCCGTCTGCGGTGGCCCTGCTGGTCGGCCGGTTCGGGGATGACCGCTTTGATCCCACGGGCACGTAGGTGGGTGCGGATCGCCCGGGAGGAGTACGCCTTATCGCCCAGCACGGCCTCGGGGCGGGTCCGGGGCCGCCCTACTGGCCGGGTCACGCGCAGCTGCTCCAGAAGAGGAAGCAGCATCGGGGAGTCCCCTGCCTGGCCGGGGGTGATCAGGCTGACCAGCGGCAGCCCGGTCCCGTCGACGAGCTGATGGATCTTCGTGCTCAGCCCGCCACGGGAGCGCCCGATGCCGTGATCGGCCGGCTCCTCACGCGGATTCTTGTAGTTCGATCCATCCCCCTGTGTGGCGGGTGATGTTCGTCGCGTGCTGATGCGCGCGGGCGATCGTGGAGTCCACCGAGACCGACCAATCGATCAGGCCTTCGGCGTCAGCGGCGGCGGTCAGCGTGGCCAGCACCGTGTCCCATGTGCCTTCTTCGGCCAAGCGCCGATGCCAGGTCCACACGGTCTGCCAGGGCCCGTAGACCTCGGGCAGATCCCTCCAAGCGATTCCGCACCGGTACCGGTAGATGATCGCCTCCACCATGGTGCGGGCGTCGGCGAACGGCCTGCCGGCGCGGCCGGTCCGGGTCGGGAGCATCGGGGCGATCAACTCCCATTGGGTGTCAGAGAGCATCTGGAACCGGGACATGTCCCCAGGGTCTCAGCTGACTCGTGCATCTATTCTCAGACACGCCCTAGGGGGCCGTGGGGTGGCCGGGGCTTGCCCTCGGTCGACGACGACGTACCTTGGAAGGAGGACACACATCCTGTGTCACACCCCTCTCACGTTTCGGAGCATCCCATGTCAGAGTCCACGTCGGCAGCGCCCCAGCCGTCCCAGTCCGTCCCCTCCCGCCGCCGAGTCGCCAGCAGCCTCGCGTGGGCGGTGCCGACCGTCGTCGCCGCCGCCGCTGCCCCCGCCGAGGCGGCCAGCCCTCTCCCGCGGATCGACCGCGTGTTCAGTATCCGCCGCGCCACCACAGCAGCCGTACCCGGCGCGTCGGTGTCGGCCTGCGGCTCGGGTTCGACCCGCTTGAGCGTCACCACGGACAACGTCAATACCTACTACCGGATCACCAATGTGCAAGCCGGCTCCACGGTGACGAACGTGACCGCCTCCGTCCTGGTGCAGAAGGACATGGTGGATGCGATGGGGTCTCGGAACCCCCTCACCTGGACGAGCGCCACGACGGACTGGAGCACCCCCGTCCGTGAGGTCTCCGGGACCGGCAGTCCGGTCCTGTACACCAACAACGGCACCCAGTACTACCGCTACGTCAGCAAGCTCTCCACCCCGGTACCCGCCCCCGTCTCAGGCACCATCACCCTGCCGCGCATCGGGTGGTACAGCAACTGCAGCACGACCCTCGCCGGCGTGTCGGTCAGCGGCCGCGGCAGTGCCGTCGTGAACGGCATGACCTTGGACAATGTCGGCGACTTTCGGACGCTGTGACCCCGGGCCCCGCCGGCTGACGCAGCCCCGCGCACGCCGCACGTGGCAGCCGTCATCCCCCGCCGCGCCTCACACCCCGCGGAAGAACTCCCGCACGGCCGCCGTCAGGTGCTCCACGTCCCGCACGCCGCACATCTCGCGCGCCGAGTGCATGGACAGCAGGCCCAGGCCCACGTCCACGGTCCGGATGCCCAGGCGGGTCGCCGAGATCGGGCCGATGGTGGAGCCGCAGGGGACGTCGTTGTGGGAGACGAACTCCTGGAACGGCACCCCCGCCACGCCGCAGCAGCGGGCGAACGCGGCCTCTCCCCCCGCGTCGGTGGCGTAGCGCTGGTTGGCGTTGATCTTCAGCAGCGGGCCGTGGTTCACGCGCGGGTGGTTCACGGGGTCATGCCGCTCGGCGTAGTTCGGGTGCACCAGGTGGCCGGCGTCCGCGGAGAGCAGCCAGGACCCCGCGATCGCCCGCGCGCGGCCCTGCCCGGCCACGCCGAGCACCTCGAGCACGCGCCCCATGACCTCCTCGAGCAGCGGCCCGGCCGCCCCGGACCGCGACGCCGACCCCAGCTCCTCGTGGTCGAACGCGGCGAGCAGCGGGATCACCGGGGCGCCGGACGCCTCACCGGCCACCCCGCCCGCGACGGTCCCCTCGTACGCGATCGCCCCCTCGGCGCCGCCGTGCTCGCGTGCCAGCTCCTCGAGCGCCACGAGGCCCGCGTGCACCGAGCTCAGGTTGTCCAGCCGACCCGACGCGAAGAACTCGCCCGCCAGCCCGAAGAGTCCGGGCGCCTGGGCGTCGGCCACCACGACGTCGTGCCCGCGCACCGCGGCCGGGTCCACGCCGGCGGCGGCCGCGAGCGCGGTCAGCACGTCACCGGGCACGCGGGCGGCCAGACCGTCGGCCTCCGCCTCGTCGGCGCCCTCGCCGCGCGGGGCGAGCGCCCCCACGACGGGGTTCGTGTGCCGCTGCCGCTTCAGCGTCAGCCCCTCGTTGACCTCGCGGTCCAGGTGGATGGCCAGCTGCGGGATGCGCCCCACGGGCCCGGTCGCGGCGAGCACCTGCGTGCCGTCGTCGAGGGCGAGACGCCCGGCGAAGCGCAGCTCGCGGTCCAGCCACGAGTTCAGCAGCGGGCCGCCGTACACCTCGACGCCGGCCTGCACCCAGCCGTCGGCCGTCACGGTGGCCGGGTTCGGCTTGAGCTTGAACCCCGGCGAGTCCGTGTGTGCGCCGAGCACGCGGAACACCGGCACGACGGCGGCGCTCGGCCCCGCCTCGTCCGGCCCGGCCGCGCGCGCCTCAGCGCCCTCGTGGCGGCCCAGCGCGTCCACACCCGTCGGCACGATCCAGGCCACCGCCGCGCCGTCGCGCACCACGACGTAGCCGCCCGGGGCCGACGGGAAGTCGGCCGTCTCGTCCAGGCGGGTGAAGCCGACGGCCTCCAGGCGGCGTGCGACCTCCTCCGCGGCGTGGTAGCTGGAGGGCGAGGCGGTCACGAAGTCGGCCAGGTCCCGCAGGTGGGCGGGTATCTCGGCGACGGTGTCACGGGTCACGGGGGTCATGACCCGACCGTACCGCGCCCCACCACCCCGTCCGGCTACCCTGGCCCGAAAGCGGCCCCGGCCGCATCGCCCGCCCCGTCAGCGCAGGAGGAGCCCGCCGTGGACATCATGATCGCCGTCGCCGTGGGGGTCTTCCTCCTGGTGGCGTGGACCGTGGGCGGCTGGGCCATCGTGCGGATGGGCTTCACCCGGGACGGGGACGCGGCCCGCACCCCCGCCCATGACGACGGCGTCGCGCGTCCGGCGCACCCCGGCGCGGCCGCGGACCCGGCCACCGATCCCCACGTGATCTGGCGCGAGCAGATGAAGGCGGCCACGGCCGCCTCCGGGGCGCAGTGCGTCTGTCCGCCGCCACCCCGCGAGGACGGCGCCGCCGAGGCGGGCACGACCGCGCCGCCGTCGTCCCCGGACTGCCCGATCCACCGCTGGGACTACGCCTGAACCGCGGCCGGCCGGTCTGAGCGACCCCGGGCCGGGCCGGCGTCCGCGGCGTACGCGCCGGCGAGCGGGTCGGTGTCCGGGTGGCCGCCGTGGTCGCGCTTCACGAGGTCCTCCGCCGGGTGCAGCATCTCCCACACGACGCGCCCGCACAGCCACAGCACCGCGAGCATGTGCGCGAGGATCGCGGCCACGTAGACGGAGTCGTCCATGGAGTGCTGCGGCGGGGTCTCGGCCACCCCCTTGGCCAGGTACATCCACACGGCGAAGAAGTGCAGCGCCTCCACCGTCTGCCACACCCAGAAGTCCCGCCAGCGCGGCAGGGCGAGCGCCAGGAGCGGGATCAGCCAGACGACGAACTGCGGTGAGTACACCTTGTTGGTGAGCACGAACGCCGCCACCACCAGGAACGTCAGCTGGGCCAGCCGTGGGGTGTGCCGCACCCGCACGCCGAGCACGAAGATCCCGAGGCAGCACACCGCGAAGGTGCCGTAGGCCAGCAGGGTCAGGGAGTCCTCCGGCACGAACGCCCACCCGGCCTGCGCGGCGGTCACGTCCCATGCGTGCCACACGCTGGACAGGCCCGGCCCGCGCTCGCCGGAGAAGGTGAAGAACACGGACCACGCCTGGAAGTTCACGGCCATGAGCGGCACGTTGACCGCCGCCCACGCCGCCACCGTGCCCCCGGCCGCGAGCAGGAAGGGCCGCCACCGTCGCGAGCGCACCGCCAGGATCAGCAGCGGCCCCAGGATCAGCAGCGGATACAGCTTCATGGCCGCGCCGAGGCCGAACAGCATCCCCGCCGTCAGGGACCGGCCGCGCGACCAGGCGTACATGCCGCACGCCAGCAGGGCCACGGCCCACAGGTCCCAGTTGATGGTGCCGGCCAGCACGATCCCCGGGGCCACGGCCACCATGAGCCCGTCCGTCCACCGGCGCCCCGCCATCCGGACGGTCAGCACCGCGACAACGGCCCACAGCACCACCACGAATCCGAGGTTCACGAGCCAGAACACCACCGTGCCCTGCTCCGGCGAGAACGGCAGCGCCTGCGTGATCCAGGCCGCCACCGAGCCCACGACGGACATCAGCACGGGGTACTCGAACGTGGAGCCCGCCCGGAACGGCGCCCAGGGGTCCGCCGCGAACCCGCGCCCGCCGTAGAGCGCGGCCCAGTCCGAGTAGCAGCCCGCGTAGTAGACGTCCGGGGCGCCCCAGCCGTGCAGCAGGCACGGCGACTTCTGCAGCACGGTCACGACGGCGGCCAGAGCCACCAGCAGCCCCGTCAGCGCCACGGGCCCGGCCCAGGAGCCGGTCCCCCGTCCGGGGCCGTTCGCCGCGAGGCCGCCGGCGAGCTGGAAGCGGCCGCCGCGCTCACCGGGGGCGGGCAGGGCACCGGACGGTGCGCTGTCAGCGGAACGCCCGGCGGGGGCGCCCGGGGTGGTCACGGCGTCGCTCGGGGCGCCGTCCGCGGCGTGAGTGGGCGGCTCGCTGGGGGTCGCGGCGTGCGCGGGGGCCGTTCTCATGCCCCCATCCTAGGAAGCCGCCCGGACACCGGACGGGCGGGGCCGCCGTCGTCGGTCGTAGACTGGCAGGGTTGATCCCCGGGTGAGCGCTCCGCCGAACGGCGTGGGCCACCTGTGCGTGCCCCGCGCGCCTGCACCCGTTCCGGACAGTCGAGGAGAGAACCAGACCGTGGCCACCAACCCCATCCGCGTCGCCATCGCCGGCGTGGGCAACTGCGCAACATCCCTCATCCAGGGCGTGGAGTACTACCGCGAGGCGAAGGCCACGGACACGGTCCCGGGCCTGATGCACGTGCAGTTCGGCGACTACCACGTGTCCGACCTCGAGTTCGTGGCCGCGTTCGACGTGGACGCGAAGAAGGTCGGCCTGGACCTGTCCGAGGCCATCACCGCCTCCGAGAACAACACCATCAAGATCGCGGACGTGCCCCACGCGGACGTCACCGTCCAGCGCGGCCCCACCCTGGACGGCCTCGGCAAGTACTACGCCGAGACCATCGAGGAGTCGGACGTCGAGCCCGTGGACGTGGCCCAGGCCCTCCGCGACGCGAAGGTGGACGTGCTGGTCTGCTACCTGCCCGTCGGCTCGCAGCGGGCCACCGAGCACTACGCCCAGGCCGCGATCGACGCCGGCGTCGCGTTCGTGAACGCCCTGCCCGTGTTCATCGCCGGCACCCCGGAGTGGGCCGAGAAGTTCACCGCCGCGGGCGTGCCGATCGTGGGCGACGACATCAAGTCCCAGATCGGCGCCACCATCACCCACCGCGTGATGGCCAAGCTGTTCCAGGACCGCGGCGTCACCCTGGACCGCACCTACCAGCTCAACGTGGGCGGCAACATGGACTTCAAGAACATGCTCGAGCGCGAGCGCCTGGAGTCCAAGAAGATCTCCAAGACGCAGGCCGTCACCTCCAACACCTCCGCGCAGCTGGGCGAGAAGGACGTGCACATCGGCCCGTCCGACTACGTGGCCTGGCTCGACGACCGCAAGTGGGCGTTCGTGCGCCTCGAGGGCCGCAACTTCGGCGACGCCCCCGTCTCGCTCGAGTACAAGCTCGAGGTGTGGGACTCCCCCAACTCGGCCGGCGTGATCATCGACGCCGTGCGCGCCGCGAAGATCGCCCTGGACCGCGGCATCGGCGGGCCGATCCTCTCGGCCTCGTCCTACTTCATGAAGTCCCCGCCCGTGCAGCACAACGACGACGCGGCGCACGAGCTCGTGGAGGCCTTCATCCGCGGCGACATCGAGCGCTGACGAGCCCGGTCCCCGCGGACCGCGCACGACGCCGGCCCGTCACCTTCCCCGTGGAGGTGACGGGCCGGCGTCGTCGTGGGGGCGCGTGCCGCCCCGGCCACCGCGCTCAGCGCCGCGTGCCGAGCCGGTCCTCGATGGTGAGCCGGACGAGCTGGGCGTATATGGCCTGGCCGTCGGCGCGGGGGTGCACGCCGTCGGCGGAGAAGTCCGTGACGTGCTGCTTCGCCGCGGCGTCCCAGTCCGCCAGGACGATCCGGTCCGGGTGGGCCTTGGCCTGCGCCTCCATCTGCACCTGCACGTCCGCGATCCAGTCCATCGGGCCGTGCGGCACCACGAGCACGAGCAGCCGGTCCTCGCCGACGGCCGCCAGGATCTTCTCCCAGTCGCCCCGGTGGGTGGTGCCGTTGGCGCCCAGGGCCACCACGACGACGTCGCTCAGCTGGCCGTCCGCCTTGAGCTTCTCGATCTCGTCCGCGGCGTCCCAGATCTGGTAGCCCACCTCCGCCTCGAGCAGCATCCCCGGCAGCTGCTCCAGGAGCGTGGGCGCGGCCGAGAGCGAGACGGAGTCGCCGATCAGGGTGACGTCCGGGCCGAGCTCGGACGGCGGCAGGGCCGCGGTGAGCTGCTCCTTGGAGTACGTGGGGCGCGCGACAGCCGGGTCGCCGAGCCCGAGCCCGGACGGCTCGGCGGACGACCCGGGCGAGGACGTCGCACCGGCGGAGCCCTCCGCGTCCCCGGGGGCGGCCGAGCCGGGCGAGGCCGAGGCCGATGCCTCGGCCCGCTTCGACTGCTCCGCCGCCCGGGACTCGCGGGCCGCCTGCTGGGCCGCCTGGGCGGCCTTGAGGGACTCCTCCGCCTGGGCGATGTCCTGCTCGAGCTGGGTCTGCGCGGGCGAGTGCACCACGGCGGCCACGGCCGCCGCGGGGACGGCCACGAGCCCCAGCGCCGTGGCGGCGGCCGCGAGCCGGCCGATCGGCCCGGCCCCGCCCGTGAACGCCCGCCGAGCGGCTGCGCCCCAGCGACCGAAGGCACCCCTGAACCCCTCGTGGAGGATGGGCTCCTCGATCAGCCGGGTGCTCAGGTCGGCGATCAGGGCGGTCAGCAGCAGGATCGCGCCGGCGGCCACGGGCTCGACCCACCCGGGGGCGTCCACGGGCACCATCACGCGCATGATCACGAGCAGCGGCCAGTGCCACAGGTACGCGGCGTAGGAGCGGCGCCCCCACCAGCGCAGGAACCTGTTGCCCAGCACGCGCGAGAGCGAGTCGCGCCGGTCGCCCTGCACGACGTGCCAGACGATGAACGCGACGACGGCGGACAGGCCCGCCAGCACCCCGCGGTACGTGCTCGCGTGGCCGCCGTCGACCAGGGCGAAGCCCGCCGCGAGCACCGCGACGGCGCCCCACGCGACGGCCACCCGCGTGGCCGAGGTCCGCGGCTCGGGGCCGCCGTGCTCGGGCCGGGGCACGTGGGCCAGACCGATCGCCACGCACGCGCCGAACAGCAGGCCGAAGGCGTGGGTGTCCGTGCCGAAGTAGAGGCGGGCCTGCTCGAACCCGTGCCACGAGCCCCAGGCCATCCACGCCGCGGAGGCCACGGCCGCGACCGCGACCGCGAGGATGCGGCGTCGGTCCGCCACCCGCCCCGAGTTCACCGTGCTGCGCGGCGGCCAGGTGAGCAGGAGCAGCCCCCAGAGGAGCAGGGGCCAGAGGATGTAGAACTGCTCCTCGATCGCCAGGGACCACAGGTGCTCGAACAGTGGCGGCGAGGCGCGGTTGAAGTAGTCCCCGCCCTCGAGGATCATCACCCAGTTGCTGGTGTAGGTCAGGGCGCCGAACCATTGGCGGCCCAGGCCCGCGGGGAACTCGTCCACCGCCAGCCACGCGAGCGCGGTGGTGCCCACGAGCGCCATCAGCATGGCCGGGATGAGGCGTCGGACGCGCTTCATCCAGAAGGTGCCCAGCGCCACGCCCCGGCCCGCGTCCACACCACGGACCAGGCCGGTGGTGATGAGGAAGCCGGAGAGCACGAAGAACATGTCCACGCCCACGAACCCGCCGCGCAGGAAGGTGGGCCAGGCGTGGAAGACGAGCACGGCGAGCACCGCGATCCCCCGCAGCCCGTCGAGGGCGGTGACCCGTCCGGGGCCGCGACTGACCCGCGTGCCGACCTTGACGGCGGGCACGCCGTCCTGGGGCGACAGGGCATGGCGGGGCACGGGCGCGGTGCGCTGGTCGGAACTCACAGCGGTCGATCATTCCATCCCGACCTGGATGGGCCAAAGCCTCCGGCTATCCCCCACCCGCCCCACCGCGTTGGGGGCGGTTTCCGGTGGTATTCCACTCCCAAAGCACCGATTTCCGCCCCCGGAAGCGGGGGTGCGGGCGCCGGTCAGTGGTCGCGCAGCGCCTCGATGAGCTCGTCCTTGGTCATGGTGGAGCGGCCCTCGATGTCGAGTTCGCGGGCCCGCTTCGCGAGCTCGTCCTTGGTCCAGTCCTCGTAGGAGCCGGCCTCGCCGCCGCGCTCGGCGACCTCGTCCCGGCCGTCTCGGGCGGACGCGTTGGCGATCCGCGCGGCCTTCTCCTCGCTCGCGCCCTCGCGGCGCAGCGCCTCGTAGACCTCGGGGTCCTTGATGCTGGAGGTGCCGGGGCCCATGGGGGCGCCGTTCTTCTCGGTCTTCTTCTCAGCCATGCGGCCAGTGTGGTCCCGGCCCGACGACGGGTGGAAGATCCGCCGCGCCGCCTCAGTCCTGCTGGGCCTCCGGCTGCTCGGCCCACCAGCGCCGCAGCTCCGCCTCGGCCTCGGCCGGCTCATGCGGCCCCTCGTCCAGGCGCCACTCGAGCAGGTGGGTGTACGCCCGGCCCACCACCGGGCCCGGGCGGATCCCCAGCAGCGCCATGATCTGCTGCCCGTCCAGGTCCGGCCGCACAGCCGCGAGCTCCTCGGCCTCGGCGATCTCGGCGATGCGCCGCTCGAGGTCGTCGTACGCGTGGGCCAGCCGCTCGGCCTTGCGCCGGTTGCGGGTGGTCACGTCCGAGCGGGTCAGCGCGTGCAGGCGGGGCAGCAGGTCGCCGGCGTCGTGGGCGTACCGGCGGACGGCGGAGTCGGTCCAGCCGGCGTCGCCGTAGCCGTAGAACCGCATGTGCAGCTCCACCAGACGGGCCACCGCCTTGATCGTGTCGTTGTCGAACTTCAGGGCGCGCAGCCGCTTGCGGACGAGCTTGGCGCCCACGGTCTCGTGGTGCCGGAAGGTGACGGCCCCGCCCTTCTCGAAGCGACGCGTGGCCGGCTTGCCGACGTCGTGCAGCAGCGCCGCCAGGCGCAGCACGGGGTCGGGGGTCGACGGCGCGTACTCGCCCTCCAGCTCCATGGCCTGCTCCAGCACGGTCAGGGAGTGGGCGTAGACGTCCTTGTGGCGGTGGTGCTCGTCCGACTCGAGCTGCAGGGCGGGCAGCTCGGGCAGGACGTGGTCGGCCAGGCCGGTGCGCACGAGCAGGTCGAGGCCGGCGCGCGGGTGCGCACCGCACACGAGCTTGACGAGCTCCTCGCGGACGCGTTCGGCGGAGATGATCGTGATCCGCTCGGCCATCGCGGTCATGGCCTGCTCCACCTCGGGGGCCACGGCGAAGCCGAGCTGGGAGGCGAACCGGGCGGCGCGCATCATGCGCAGCGGATCGTCGGAGAAGGAGTCCTCGGGGGTGCCGGGGGTGCGCAGCACGCCGGCGTGCAGGTCCTGCATGCCGCCGAAGGGGTCCACGAGCTCGAGGGCGGGCAGGCGCAGGGCCATGGCGTTGACGGTGAAGTCGCGGCGCAGCAGGTCGTCCTCGAGGCTGTCGCCGAAGGCCACCTGCGGCTTGCGGCTGGCCGGGTCGTACTGCTCGGCCCGATAGGTGGTGACCTCGAGCTGCCAGCCGGCCTTGCGGAAGCCGATGGTCCCGAACCGCCGCCCCACGTCCCACGTGGCGTCCGCCCAGCCGGCGCCGACGGCCTCGGACGCGTCCGGGTCGGCGTCCGTGGTGAAGTCCAGGTCCAGCGACGGCCGCCCCAGGAAGAGGTCGCGGACCGGGCCGCCCACCAGGGAGAGCTCGTGGCCGGCGGCCTCGAACCTCCGCCCCAGCTCCACGACGACGGCGGGCAGGGTGGCGTCCGCGGGGAAGCCGGGGGGCAGCGCGTGGGTGGCGGTGGTCAGATCCATGATGCCTACAAGGGTGCCAGACGGTCCCGGCACGGGCCCGCGCGGGCCGGGCTAGAGTTGACGGCATGACCCGCCCCGATCCCTCCGCGCACCGGGGCGCCCCCCTGCCCTCCGCGCTGGGGGCGTGGCGTCGCCGGCCGCAGCCGCCTCTGCGCCCCGTCACCCCGGCCCCCGCGGGACCCCGTTCCGCCGCTGCCGCCTCCCTGCCCACGGTGGAGGAGGTCTCCGCCGGCGGCGTCATCGTCCGCGAGCACGACGGCGGCCTCGAGGTGGCCGTGATCGCCCGCTACAACCGCGGTGGCCGGCTCGAGTGGTGCCTGCCCAAGGGCCATCCCGAGGGCGAGGAGGACCACCGGCAGGCGGCCGTGCGCGAGGTGGAGGAGGAGACCGGGATCGCCGGCCACATCCTCGAGCCGCTCGGCGCGATCGACTACTGGTTCACGGTCGCCCGGCACCGCGTCCACAAGACCGTGCACCACTTCCTGCTGCGCGCCACGGGCGGCGAGCTGACCACGGAGAACGACCCGGACCACGAGGCCGTGGACGTCGCGTGGGTGCGCCTTGAGGACGTCGCGCGCCGCCTCTCCTTCGCCAACGAGCGCCGGATCGTCGACCTGGCCCGCCAGGTGGTCGACCAGCACTTCCCCCCGGGCGGTGCCCGGGGCCCCCGCCCCTGATCCACCGCCCCCGGCACGGGGCCTTCCGACCACGATTGGGTGACCCTTGAGCAGCAGACCCGCCCCGCGCCGAGCGCAGGACCCCGCCCACGCCGGCGTCGCCGACGAGGAGCCGACGACGACGGACCCCGCCCCCGCCACGGATCCGGCCGCCGTGGACCCCGCGGACGAGACCCCCGAGGGCGAGCGCCGCGCCGGCCGGTCCACCGCGATCATGGCCTCCGGCACGCTCCTCTCCCGCGTGCTGGGCCTCGTCCGTGCGACGCTGGTGACGGTGGCGATCGGCCTGTCCGCGGACATGGCCGACATCTTCGAGATCGCCAACTCCCTGCCGAACGTGATCTACCTGCTCCTGGTGGGCGGCGTGTTCAACGTCGTGCTCGTGCCGCAGCTGATCAAGCACGCCCGCGACGCCGACCGGGGCGCGGACTACACCTCCCGCCTGATGACGCTCGGCACGCTCGTGATGCTCGCCGGCACGGTGGTGGTCATGCTGGCGGCGGCCCCGCTCATGACGGCCCTGACCCGCGGCTGGTCGCCGGAGAAGCTCGAGATGGCCACCGTGTTCGCCCTGTGGTGTCTGCCCCAGGTGTTCTTCTACGGCATGTACGCGTTGGTGGGGCAGGTGCTCAACGCCAACGGGCGCTTCGGCGCCTACATGTGGGCGCCGGTGCTGAACAACGTCGTCGCGATCGGCGCGATCGTGCTGTACCTGGGCATGTTCGGGGCGTACCGGGCCGGGGACGACCTCGCCGGGTGGACGAGCGCACAGACGGTCGTGCTGGCCGGCGGCCACACCCTGGGCGTCGTGCTGCAGGCCGTGATCCTCTTCCTGCCGCTGCGCGGGCTCGGCCTGGGTCTGCGCCCGCGGTTCGGCTGGAAGGGCATCGGCCTGCGGGACACCGGCCGGATCGCCGGGTACACCCTGATCACGATGGTCGCCACGAACGTGGTGCTCCTGCTGTGCCAGCGGTACGTCACCTCCGCCACGGAGGCCCGCGACCGCGGCGAGCTGCGCATCCCCGGCACGGAGACCTGGAGCGCCGAGATGGCGCAGGCGGCCATCCCCGGTGTGGCCGCGTACAACATGGCGATGCTGATGGCCGTGCTGCCCCATTCGGTGTTCGTGCTCTCCCTGGCCACCGTGCTCTTCAACCGGTTGGCCCGCGCCATGGGCCGCCAGGACATGTCCGCGGTGCGGCGCACGACGGCGCAGGGTCTGCGCGCGTTCACCGTGCCGCTGATGTTCTGCCTCGCCGGCGTGGTGGTCCTGGCGGGCCCCCTGGGCCGCGTCTTCGGCTCGACGGCCGAGACGGCGATGGTGGCCGGCATCGCGGTGGGCTCGGTCCTGCTCGCGCTGGCGCTGTCCATCCCGTTCCGCTCGGGCTCCTTCTACCTGCTGCGCGTGTTCTACGCCGCCGAGGACGCCAAGGTGCCGATGGTGGTCCAGGTCAGCGGCTCGCTCCTGATGCTGCTGCTCTCGTGGGCGGGCGCGATGCTGCTGCCGCTGTGGTCCATGGCCCTGTGGGTCGCGGTCGCCTCGTCCGTCTCGTACGTGTACCAGTTCGTCCTGACCCATGTGCTCACCGTGCGCCGGTTCGGGGACTACGGCCTCGCATCCGTGCTGCGTGCCCACGTCCAGACCGGCCTGGCCGCGCTGGCCGCGGCGGCCGCGGGCGTCGTCGTCGTGTGGCTGCTGGGCGGGTACACCGGCGGGTTCGCGTGGAACTCCATCGGGACGGCGCTGCTCACGTGCGCGGTGGCGGCCGTGGCGATGGGTCCGGTGTACCTGATGGTGCTGCGGGCCATGCGGTTCCCCGAGCTGGACGACGCCCTCCGGCCGCTCGTCGCCCGCGTGCCGGCGCTGGGTCGTCTGCTGCGCGTCGGCTGATCTCTGGCCGCGACGGCCACGCCACGTATCATCGGATTCCGACCCCGTCGTCAGGAGAAGAGCCCGTGCCCCAGCCCATCGCCGTCGGCGCCGTCCTGGGCGGCCGCTATCGCATCACCCAGCACGTGGTGACGTCCGCGGACCAGGACATGGTGTTCCTGGGCACGGACCAGGTGCTCAACCGCCGCGTCACCGTGCTCGTGGCCTCCCGTGAGAACGCCACACAGGTGGCCTCGTCCGCGCGGGAGCTGGCCACGGGCGAGCGCACCGACGACGTGCAGGTGCTCGACCTGGGCCTGTCCGAGGGCCGCACGTACCTGATCGCCGGCGGGGACCCCGACCCGGACGTCCTGCTGGGTCTGGCGTACCCGCAGGAGCTGCACGTGGAGCCGTTCCAGACGGACAGCCTCGGCTCCGAGCTGTTCGGCGAGTCGCGGACCCAGGACCCCCACGCCTACGACGACGACGCGTCGTACTACACCGACCTCGACCGCCGGCTCCGCGCGGACGAGGACGAGGCCCAGCGTCGTCCCGGGTTCCTGAACCGCCTCTCCGAGCGCCTCGCCGAGCGGGTCCGTCCCTCCGACGGCACCGCGGCGAAGGCGGCCGCCGGGGCGTCGGCCCTGGCCGCGGCGGACGCCGCCACCCGGAAGCAGCAGGAGGAGCGCGAGCGGGCGGAGCGGGAGGCCGCCGAGCGGGCCGAGCGGGAGCGCAAGGAGGCTGAGGAGAGGGCCCGCGCCGAACGGGAGGCCGCGGAGCGGGCCGAGCGGGAGCGCAAGGAGGCCGCCGAGCGCGCAGAACGCGAACGTCGGGAGGCTGAGGAGCGTGCCGAGGAGGAGCGCCGCGCCGAGGCCGAGCGCGCCCGTCGCCAGGCGGAGCAGGAGGCTGAGGAGCGGGCCGCGCGCGAGCGGGAGGCCGAGCAGGCCCGGCTGGCCGCGGAGCGGGAGGAGGCCGAGCGCCGCGAGCTCGAGCGCCGGGCCGAGGCCCGCCGTCGTGCCGAGGAGGAGCGGGCCCGGGAGGCCGAGCGGCGCGAGGCTGAGAAGCGCGCGGCCCAGGAACGCGAGGCCGCGGAGCGCGAAGCTGAGAAGCGCGAGGCCCAGGCGGGCACCGCCGCACTCCCGGCTGTCGCGGCGGGGGCCGCCGCCGCGCAGACCACCGACGCCGATGCCGACGGGGCTACGCCGCCCGTCGAGCCCGTCGAGCCCGTGGCGGCCGAGAAGACCGACGCGCCGGAGCCGGTCGCCCCGGACACCGAGGCGATCCCCGTGCGGCGCCAGCGCCCCGTCCCCCGCCGAGCGATCGTGGCCGAGTCCGCGCCGCCCGTCCACGAGGAGTCCCGCGGCACGGCCGCGCCGGTGGCTGCCGGGGCCGCAACGGGGGCCACCGCGGCGGCTGCCGGTTCGACGTCCGCCGCCGCGGCTCCGGATGCCCAGGCCGCCCCGGCCACCACCGGGGGCGACGACGGCGCCACGGTGGCCGACCCGGGCGACGGCAACGGCCGCACGCGCGGCGGCGGTCCGCTGGCCCTGCTCCTCGTGGTCGGCCTGCTCGCCGCACTCGTCGTGGGCGGGGTGCTGCTGGCCCAGAACCTGCGCGGCGGGCCGGCCCCGCAGGCCGCGTCGTCCGAGTCTGAGTCTGCGTCGTCCGAGTCCGCATCGGACACCCCGTCGCCGTCGCAGAGCACCAGCCCCTCCCCCACCCCGTCCAGCGAGAGCGCCGCGGCCGCCCCGCAGCCCGTCCAGGCCCTGCGCTCGGTGCCGGACCTGCCGGAGCACGAGGCCGAGCACGACGCGGACCTGAGCAACCTCATCGACGGCGACCCCACCACCGTGTGGCGCACCTTCGCCTACGCACGGCCGAACTTCGGCGGCTATGTGGAGAGCATGAACCTCGTGGTCCAGCTCGAGGAGCGCACCGAGGTGAACGAGGTGACCCTGCAGAGCACGGGGGCCACCGGTGGCGCCTGGTTCGCCTACATCGCCGACTCCCCCGAGGGCGCGAACGCCAAGGAGATCGGCAACGGCACCTTCGACCAGGACACCGTCTCCATCCCCGTGCCCTTCGAGGGCACCGAGGCCGAGGCCGAGTACGTGATCGTCAGCCTCACCTCGCTGCCCCAGCTGGAGGGCACGACGTCGGACCTCCCGTTCGGCCTGCGCCTCGGCGAGATCGCCGTCCGCTGACCCCGCGCCCGGGCGACGGCGCGCCGGACCTTCCGGCCGCCGTCGCCGGACGTCGTCGCACCGCGGCCCCGGCACCGCGGAATACCCGCCCGTGGCTCCGCCGTTGTCCTGGAGGAGCGTCCACCACCCCGATCCACTGGAGGAACCCGTGGCCCCCACCGCCCAGGACCAGAGCGTCCACAACGTCGTGATCGTCGGATCCGGCCCCGCCGGATACACCGCGGCGATCTACACCGCCCGCGCCGAGCTCTCCCCGGTCCTGGTGGCCGGGGCGGTGACCGCGGGCGGCGAGCTGATGAACACCACCGAGGTGGAGAACTTCCCGGGCTTCCCGGAGGGTGTGCAGGGGCCCGAGCTGATGGCGAACCTCGAGGCCCAGGCCCGCCGGTTCAACACGGAGGTGGTCTACGACGACGTCGTGCAGGCCGACCTGACGTCGAACCCCAAGGTGCTCACACTCGGCGACGGCACCCAGCTGCGCACCCACGCGGTCATCCTCACGACCGGCTCCGCCTACCGGAAGCTCGGCGTTCCCGGCGAGGAGCGCCTCTCCGGCCACGGCGTCAGCTGGTGCGCCACGTGCGACGGCTTCTTCTTCCGCGAGCAGGAGATCGCGGTCGTGGGCGGCGGCGACTCCGCCATGGAGGAGGCCCTGTTCCTCACGAAGTTCGCGTCCAAGGTGACCGTGCTGGTCCGCAAGGACGAGCTGCGCGCCTCCAAGGTGATGGCCCACCGTGCCATGGAGAACGAGAAGATCGAGTTCCGCTGGAACACCGAGGTCACGGAGGTGACGGGTGACGACAAGGTCAACACCCTCCGCCTGCGGGACACCCGCACCGGCGAGGCGTCCACGCTGGACGTGACCGGCCTGTTCGTGGCCATCGGCCAGGACCCGCGCACGGACCTGGTGCAGGGCCAGGTGGAGCTCACGGAGCACGGCACCATCCGCATCGACCATCCGTCCTCGCGGACCTCCCAGCCGGGCGTCTTCGCCGCCGGCGACGTCACGGACCACACCTACCGCCAGGCCATCACCGCCGCCGGCTCGGGCTGCGTGGCCGCCCAGGACGTGGAGCACTACCTCGCGACCGTGGCCGACGTGGAGGAGGCCGCGCCGGCCGGCCCGGAGTCGGACGCGGTTCCGGCATGAGCCACTGACTCATCACCCCTGACCGAGCGTCATGAGTCATGTCGATAACACCCCTGTCCACCCCCGTCAGACACAGAACAACCCCCAGGAGGCTGCCATGAGCACCATCACCGTCACCGACGCCGACTTCGACCAGAAGGTCCTCCAGTCCGAGCTGCCCGTCCTCGTGGACTTCTGGGCCGAGTGGTGCGGCCCGTGCCGCATGCTCGGGCCCGTCCTGGAGGACATGGCCGTGGAGCACGAGGGCAAGGCCGTGATCGCCAAGCTCAACGTGGACGAGAACCCGGCCATCGCCGCGCGCTACGGCGTCACCTCCATCCCGCTCGTCGTGGGCTTCCAGAACGGCGAGAAGGTCGTCGAGTCCGTGGGCGCCAAGCCCAAGGCCGCGCTGGAGAAGGAGTTCTCGGCCCTGCTCGGCTGAGCCCCTCCCCCACTCACCACGACGGCCCCGCCACCCGAGAGGGTGGCGGGGCCGTCGCGCGTCGATCTTCAGGACCAGCGGCGGGTGCCCGTGGACGCCGTCCGCGGGAGGTCCGGATCAGGACTTCTTGCCCTTCCCCTTGCCGTCCTCGCCGTCCTGAATGAGGTCCATGATGCGGTTCAGGTCCTCCACGGTGGTGAAGTCGATGGCGATGCGGCCCTTGCGCGCGCCGAGGGTGATCTTCACGGCGGTGTCCAGGCGGCTGGTGAGCGCGGTGGCGTAGTGGTCCAGGCGCTCGTGGCGGGCGTCGTCCGTGCTGCGCCGCGGCGTGCGGCCCGGCCGGAGGCCGCCCTGCAACTGTGCGACAGCCTCCTCGGTGGCCCGGACGGACAAGCCCTCCGACTGGATCCGCTGCGCCAGACGCTCCATGTCCGACGGGTCCGTGAGACCGAGCAGCGCGCGAGCATGACCGGCCGAGAGCGTGCCGGCGGCGACGCGGCGCTGCACGAGGGGCGGCAGCTTGAGCAGGCGCAGCGTGTTGGAGATCTGCGGACGGGAACGGCCGATGCGCTGGGAGAGCTCTTCCTGCGTGCAGGCGAAGTCCTCCATGAGCTGCTGGTAGGCGGCGGCCTCTTCGAGCGGGTTCAGCTGGGAGCGGTGCAGGTTCTCCAGCAGGGCGTCCCGCAGGAGGTCCTGGTCCGGAGTCTGGCGGACGATCGCCGGGATGGTGTCCAGGCCGGCCTTCTGGGTGGCGCGCCACCGGCGCTCGCCCATGATCAGCTCATAGGGGGTGGGGCCGTCCACCTCGCGCACGACGATCGGCTGCAGGATGCCGACCTCGCGGATCGAGGTGACCAGTTCCGCCATGTGGTCCTCGTCGAACACCTCACGCGGCTGCCGCGGGTTGGGGTGGATGTCCCCCACCGGGATCTCCCGCAGGACCGCGATGTCCGCGGACACGGTCCCCTCGGTCGCGACGGGGTCCGCGGTCGAGTCCGCCGGTTCCTTCCTCGACGACGTCGCGGAGGTGGCACGCTTGCTGGGCGCCTTCACCGTCGGCATGGCCGGACGCCCCTTGGTCGGCCGCGCCGCGGGTGCATCCTCGGAGTCTGCGGAGAAGAACACGTCGACGGGACGCTGCGCGGGTCGCGAGGCACGCTTCGACGAGGTGGGCCCTGCCTTCGTGGCGGACGTGGCGTTCCGGCCAGTCGCAGCCGTTGATTTCCCGGCCTGTGTCGTTCGGCCCGCGGTCTTTCGCTGCGAGGCCGACGGGGCGGGCTCGTTGGACTCCCCTGGCGTCTCGGTCGTCGCGGTGCTCCGCGTCGATGTCGTGGTGGCCTCCGCTGCCGCGGCAGCCTTCGGGCCGCTCTTCACCGGCACCGCAGAGTCCCTCGGGGAGGAGGCCTCGGCGTTCTCTTCCGGGGCTTCTACAGTGCTCTGGATCAGGGCGCCGAGGCCTCGCCCCAGGCCTCCTCGACGGCTCGTCTTCAACGGGTCCTCCTGCAGTGAGTGGGTCTGCGATCAGTGTAGGTGAGCGGCCTGGTCTCGATGGTCCCGGGCGGCGGGAAGACACTTCTCAAGGTGCTCTGGCCCTGACCGCCGGGGGGCGCGCGAGGGCCTGACACGTGCAAGGGGCGCGGCGAGGTTCGGGCCTCGGTTCTGGGGTGAGACGTCCGCATTGGGCTCGGATGGCAGGATGCGGGCGCGCGGACAGCACCTGCCGCGAGCGTGAGTGTTTCACGTGGAACACTCCGAGTGGGGGCGCTTCGGAAGGGTGCCGCTGCAATCCTCAAGACCTCCTCATGTTCCCTCTCGAGGTTCACTCGTTTCACATGAAACGCGAGCCCGCGACGACGAGCGGGCGGTATCAGAATCACGGTTGTTCAGTTTGTTTTTCATGTATTCCCGGGCCGATCAGCCCTCCGTGCGGACGGTACTCAGATCGCTGGCTACCCGCATGATGATGTGCTTCATCGGACGCGCAATGGCGGACCAGCAGCGAAGCACTCGTCCGACTTCCCCTCGGTGTGATGTGAACACTCGAATCGCCGAACGGATGAGCTCGGCCTGCTCGTCGCTTCGCCGTCAGTGCTTCCTCACACCCGCGCAGCTCACGAATTGAACGCTGCTTCACCATCCGCGTTTCACGTGAAACACGGACGAGTCTGTCATCCAAGTACGACATGAGTTCGGGTGGGCCACGTGCTCGCTCACCCGCAAGTCAGTGCCACATTCCTGCGCCATTCTCAGTCAGCTCGCTCCCGGCACGGATCGTGTGCTCCCTGGATCGCCTGGGATTGTGACCTCGCGGCACGGCGCTTTCACCCGAAGCTCGTTTCACGTGAAACGTATCGTTCGAAGAATCGACCGTGCGCTCATCCATGGAAGCTCGCCCACCAGCGGGTCGCACCCCGAGGCCGGCGTGCGCAGGGTCCTCTATATCTTGAGAGGTTCAGACTTGCCGCGTCGCTGATGGTACTGGCTCGATCTAGTGAGCCCCGATCACCGGTCGTTCAGTTTCACGTGAAACGGCTGGGAGGGAACGCCGGGTCGCGGGTCGCATGTCGGGGCAGCGAGCATCCACTTCCGCCGTTGACAGTACTCCTCGATGTGGTCGCCGATGTCACGGGCGGCAGTACAGTGACGCGGCCGGCGCTCCACCCCACCCACTGACTCCATCCGTCCTGTCAGCTGAGGCCGCCCATCAAAGTTTCAGGACCGCCTCGTGGGGAAACTGGGTCTTCAATGCCTCCATCCGCGTACAGCTGCGGTCAGGGATCGACGCTAGGTGAGCGCGGAACCACCGTGTTTCACGTGAAACCCCCGGCGACCGGCCGATTACTCGACGCCCTGGTTCCCACGTCGCTGCAAGACAGAACCACACGGCCCGCCCCATCCCGCACGGAGCCGCCGCGGGCTTCCCGGGGGGCCTCCACCGCAGTCACCATTCACACGCCGTCCCCGTGCCCAGTCGTCAGACGCGACAGGAGACTGAGCAGGGCTCATCAGCACCGCAGAGGCATCTACGGCCGCACACCCTAGACGTACACTGTCCACAGATGTTGTCCACATATCAACATCGACGTTCGCTGGTGACCACGTCAAGACGCTTGTTGGCCAGCTCAACCACTTGTCTCTGTATACACTGGGGGCACACGACCGCGCTTCCTCACTGGAGGCTCTCTTTCTCCGCACACAGGAATGCACAGCCGAACTGAGCTTCAGGCGCCCCCAATCGGCCCCTCCAACTCAGACGAATCACAGGAGACCACCTCGCCGCTCACGTGCCCTCTCGGACACGCTGACTGACAGACCGGCCGCGCACCCCCGCGACGCCACTCTGACTCGAGCTCCGCTCTGGCCCCCGATTCCCTGCACGTCACCGACGGCGAGGAGGTCTGACGTGGGGGGAGGGGGCACCCAGCCACGGCACCCGGCCTGCTCGACGGCTGCATTCTCGGGGCTGCCACGAGCCCGCCTGAGGGGCAGGGACGGGCCATGCCCTGCACGTCCGCACCAGCCGGCCAGGACGTTCCCTACGAACCGCGCAGCTCCCGAGGCGCACCTCAACGCACGGTGCACCGCCGGCCGGCCATCACAGCCGCGGTCCCGCTCCAGGGCAAAACCGTCCTCCCCGTGACTTCGTGCGTCGCCGCCCCTGCTACCCCCACGCCCGGCGACAGATGCGCCCCGCCCACGACGGAGCGGCAGAGGGCTCGGCCCAGGGGAGGAGAGGGCGGCATGTCTGTCGGAAGCGGTCGACCACGGGCACCCCTCCCCATCGTCCCGCCGCGGCGGCACCACGCGCGCACCCTCAGAGAGGGCCGTTTCACGTGAAACACGGCCGTCCGCCATGCCCAGCGATTCCGCTTGTCTTTTCACCCCT
The DNA here is from genome assembly GCF_040546065.1 of Micrococcus sp. UYEF5. Classification (NCBI taxonomy): domain Bacteria; kingdom Bacillati; phylum Actinomycetota; class Actinomycetes; order Micrococcales; family Micrococcaceae; genus Micrococcus; species Micrococcus sp. UYEF5. The sequence continues at coordinate 64,295 of NZ_JBEPNB010000009.1, read as the reverse complement.
CATCCCCCGGGCCGCACTCACTCACGACGAAGCCCGCCGGGGGATCGCTCCCTCCGGCGGGCTCCGTCGTCGTCGGCAGCGCCATCCGGCGACCGCAGCAGCGGGTCGCCTGCGCGTCAGCCCTTCACGGCCGGGGCACCGCGGCTGGCGATCTCTGCAGCCGCCTCCCGGTACGCCACGGCGCCGGCCGAGGCCGGGTCGTAGGTCAGCACCGTCTGCTGATAGCTGGGGGCCTCGGAGATGCGGACGTTGCGGGGGATCGCGGTGTTCAGCAGCTGCTCCGGGAAGTGCGTCCGGACCTCCTCCGCCACCTGCACGGCGAGGTTGGTCCGCGCGTCGAACATCGTCAGCAGGATGGTGCTCACCTGGAGGCGCGGATTCAGGTGCTTCTGGATCATCTGCACGTTCTTGAGCAGCTGGGAGAGGCCCTCGAGGGCGTAGTACTCGGCCTGGATCGGGATGAGCACCTCCTCGGCCGCCACGAACGCGTTGACCGTCAGCAGGCCCAGGGACGGCGGGCAGTCGATGAACACGTAGTCCAGCCGCTCCTGGCCGTCCTCCTCGCGCCAGGCGGTGTACGCCTCGAGCGCTCGAGACAGTCGCTGTTCGCGGGCCACCAGCGAGACCAGCTCGATCTCGGCACCGGCCAGGTCGATCGTCGCGGGCACCACCTGCAGGCCGTCCACGTCCGGGGCGTCCTGCACGACGTCCTGGATCTCCATCTCGCCCAGGAGCACGTCGTACACGGAGGCCACGTCTCCGGTGTGGGGGATGTTCAGCGCGGTGGACGCATTGCCCTGCGGGTCGATGTCGACCACCATCACCCGCATGCCCGCGCGGGCGAGGGCCGCGGCGAGGTTGACCGTCGTCGTCGTCTTGCCGACGCCGCCCTTCTGGTTGGACGTCGTGAACACGCGGGTGCGGTCGGGGCGCGTCAGACGGCGCCGCTGGAGCCGCGCGGGCTCCTCGGCGTCGGCGCCGCCCTTCTCGGCGGTCCGGCCGGTCCACTTCTGGCGCAGGGCCCTCCAGGCCCCACCCCGGCTCTCCTGCTCCTGCGCCATGCGGCTCTACCTCCTGGGTCGCGGGTGTGCGGATCTGCTGCCGCCCGGCCCGTCCCGTCCCGGTGGGGGAGGGGTCAGCGGGGACGCGCGCTGACGCGCACGACGGTGGTGGTCTCGGGCAGCAGGCCCTCGCCCACCGTGAGGATCTCGGGCTCGGCACCACCATACTTGCGCAGGACCTTGCGGGCGGCGGCGATCTCGTCGGCCGCGGAGCGGCCCTTGATGGCCAGCAGCTCCCCGGCGCCCTGCAGCATCGGCATGGTCAGCGGCACGAGGGTCTTCAGCGCGGACACGGCGCGGGCGGTCACGACGTCGACGTCGAGGTTCCCGGAGACCTGCTCGGCGCGGCCGCGGATCACGTCCACGTTCTCCAGGCCGAGGTCGGCGACCACCATGTCCAGCCACTCCACGCGCCGCTCGAGCGGCTCGATGAGCAGGAACTGGCAGTCGGGGCGCGCGAGCGCGAGGCACAGGCCGGGCAGGCCCGCACCGGAGCCGACGTCGGCCACGAGCGCACCCTGCGGGAGGAGCTCCTCGACCACGGCGCAGTTCAGGACGTGGCGCTCCCAGAGACGGGGCGCCTCGCGCGGACCGATCAGGCCCCACTCGATGCCGGTGTCCGCCAGGTGGGCCACGTACGCCTCGGCCCGGGGGAGGGCCTCGCCGAACAGCTCGACGGCGGCCGGCCGCAGCGCATCGGTCAGCGGCGGTGCCGGCTGTCCCACGGGTGCGGGACGGTCGCCCCGGTCCCGCGGATCCAGCCCGGGGCGCCGCTCGTAGGCCGAGCCCCGCTCAGTCATCGGCGGAGATGACCACGTGCCGGCGGGCGCCCTCGCCCTCCGACTCGGAGGTCAGGCCGGCGTCCGCGACGACGTCGTGGACGATCTTGCGCTCGTACGCGCCCATGGGCTCGAGGTGCACGGGACCCTCGCCGGCGCGGACGCGCTCGACGGCCGCCTGGGCGGCGGTGCGCAGGGCGACGTTGCGGCGCTCCCGGTGCCCGCAGACGTCCAGGATCAGCCGGGAGCGGTGCCCCGTGGCGGCGAGCACGGCCAGCCGGACGAGCTCCTGCAGGGCCTCCAGGGTGCGGCCGTCGGGACCGACGAGGCCGTCCAGGCGCTCGTCGTGGTCCTCGGAGACGACGGACACGTACGTGCGCCCGTCGCGGACCTCGATGTCGATGTCCCCGTCCAGGTCCGCGATGTCGAGCAGCTCCTCGACGTAGTCCGCGGCGACGTCGCCCTCCTCCTCGAGGCGGCGCACCGCCTCCGAGACGGCGGCATCGTCCTGCTCCGCGACGCGGGAGCCCTGGCCCGCGGGGGTCTCGACGACGGCGTCCTCGGCCTCGGGGGCCGGGGTCACGTTCTCGGCGGACATGCTCACTTCCTCCTGCGGTTCTTGCGCTGGGGCTGGACGCGCTGACCCGACTGGCGGACGACCTCACCGTTCAGCACGGCACCGCCGCGGCCCGCCTGGGTGTGCGCGGACGAGGGCGTGGCCTCGGCGTTCGACACCTTCTGGCCCACGGGGGGCAGGCCCTTGGCGGCGCGGCGCTCGTTGAGCTCCTTCTCGGCGAGGGAGCCCGGGGTCGGGTTGTTGCGGATGATCCACCACTGCTGGCCGACGGCCCAGAAGTTGGAGTAGGTCCAGTACAGGAGCACGCCGATGGGGAAGTTGATGCCGCCGATGCCGAAGATCAGGGGCATGGCGTAGAGCATGATCTGCTGCGTCTGCATCATCGGGCCGGAGAGGGCCTGCTGCGTCATGTTCTTCGTCATGAGCATCTTCTGCATGAAGAACATCGAGCCCGACATGAGCAGGATCAGCACGATCGCCGTGACGATCACGGGCCCGCTGCCCGGCGCGCCGAGCGAGTTCATGAAGGTGTCCGACATGCGGGCGCCGAAGATCGTGGAGCCCTCGAAGGAGCGGATCTGGTCCGCGGACAGGGCGTCCATGGCCTCGCCGCGCTCGGCCGCGCCGCGGGCGCCGATCAGCACCTGGTACAGCGCGAAGAAGAACGGCATCTGGATCAGCAGCGGCAGGCAGGCGGCGAACGGGTTCGCCTTGTGCTCCTTCATGAGCGCCTGCTGCTCCATGGCCATGGCCTGGCGGGAGAGCTGGTCCTTCTTGCCCTTGTACTTGGCCTGCAGCTTCTGCAGCTCGGGCTGGATGGCCTGCATGGCGCGCTGCGCCTTGATCTGCTTGACGAACAGCGGGATCAGCAGGGTGCGGATGAGCACCACCAGCAGGAGGATGGACAGGGCCCACGTCCAGCCGGAGTCCGCGGGCAGGCCCGCGAACTCCAGGATGCTGTGGAACGCCCCGAGCAGCCAGGACATCAGCCAGCGGAACGGGGAGAGGATGGCTTCGAACATGGGGGTCAATCCTCCTGCGGGAGATCAGGTGGGATGGGAGGGTGGTTCAGGGCGAGGATGCGCGGCTGCCGGCCCGGCGGCCAGCGTCGGTGCCCGGGCGGGACCGGGTCCACGCCGCCGTCGTTCCAGGGATGGCACCGGCCGATGCGCCGCGCGGCGAGCCACGACCCCTTCACCGCGCCGTGCACGTGCACGGCCTCCAGCCCGTAGGCGGAGCAGCTGGGGAAGAACCGGCACACGGGTCCGTACAGCGGGGAGACCACGGCCCGATAGACCGTGAGCAGGCCCGCCAGCAGGGCGGACGGCAGCGCGCGCAGCGGCCCCCACTCACGGGAGGGCTCGAGCACGACGAAGGGCGAGGGCGTGACGGTCATCTACGCGTGCTCCGAGGCGGCGGGCAGGTGCGGCTTCAGGGCCTTGCCGAGCGCGCCGACGGTCTCGCGGCGCAGCAGCGCGTAGTCCGCCTCGGCGGCGGCCGGCAGCGCGCGGACCTGCACCAGAACCGGCAGGTCGCGCAGCGGGGGCAGGCGCATCTGATCCGCGACGACGGCGCGCAGCCGCCGCTTCACCCGGTTGCGGGTCACCGCGTTCCCCACGGCCTTGGACACGACGAACCCGGCCCGCGGCCGAGGGGCGCTCGGCGACGTGGACCGGGTCTGATCGGGGTCCGTGGCGACGCTCACCACGACGGTGCGCCGACCCGCGCGGGTGCCGGTGCGACCGAGGTGACGGAACTCCGCGGGCGTGCGGACGCGACGGTCACGGGGCAGCACGGGGCGCGCCGTCCCTGGACCGAGGTCCTCAGGCGGACAGCTCGGCGCGGTTCTTGCCGCGGCGAGCGGACAGGATGGCGCGGCCGGCGCGGGTGCGCATGCGGGCACGGAAGCCGTGCTTGCGGGCACGACGGCGGTTGTTGGGCTGGAACGTGCGCTTGGTCACTGTGATCTCTCCACGACGTGTTGTGTGCCTTCGACCGTCGACCTGAGCAGGTGGACCAGGGGGAAGGACCGGTGAGGCTCTGACATGAAATCCCCGGCGGGCACGATCAACCGACACCCGGGGGACCAGACAACTCTAGTGGCCGGGGTACGCAGGGGTCAAACGGGTGCGCGCGGATCCCGGACGCCCGTGGGCGCCCGGGACGGTCGTCCACAGGATGATAGGGGTTGTCCACCGTCTGTGCACAACCCTGTGGACAACCGTTAGACTCCGAGCACCGTCGTCCGTCTCGCGCAGCCGCCCCCGTCCTCGGGGACGTCTGTCCCAGGAAAGGAAGCCTCCGTGGTGGCAGACCAGGCCGTGCTCAGCTCGTGGCGCTCCGTCGTGGGCTCCCTCGAGGACGACGCGCGGGTCAGCGCCCGCCTCATGGGCTTCGTCTACCTGGCCCAGCCGCAGGGCCTCATCGGCAACACGCTCCTGCTGGCCGTGCCGAACGAGACCACCCGCGAGACCCTCCAGGGCACCCAGGTGGCCGACGCCCTCACGGACGCCCTGACCAAGGAGTTCCGCGAGGAGATCCTGCTGGCCATCTCGATCGATGCGAACCTGCAGCCGCCGCGGACCCCCTCCTCCGAGGCCCGCCGCTCCTCCCTCGCCGGCGGGCCGTCCGACGCCGCGGCGCCGGACGTCGAGCTGCCCCCGGCCGCGACCGCCGCCACCTCCCGCCGCGCCGTCGCCGAGGAGCTGCCGGGCTTCCGCATCGAGCCGCCGGCCGACGTCGTGCCCGCCGCGAACGCGGCCTCGAACGGGAACGGCAAGCCGACCCCCGCGCCGCCGTCGACGTCCGCGGAGACCAGCCGCCTCAACGACCGCTACCACTTCGAGACGTTCGTGATCGGCTCGTCCAACCGGTTCGCGCACGCCGCCGCGAACGCGGTGGCCGAGGCGCCGGCGAAGGCGTACAACCCGCTGTTCATCTACGGCGAGTCCGGCCTGGGCAAGACGCACCTGCTGCACGCGATCGGGCACTACGCCCGCCGCCTCTACCCGGGCCTGCGGGTGCGGTACGTGAACTCGGAGGAGTTCACCAACGACTTCATCAACTCCATCCGCCACGACGAGGGCGCCTCGTTCAAGCAGGTCTACCGCAACGTGGACATCCTGCTGATCGACGACATCCAGTTCCTGGCGGACAAGGAGGCGACGGTCGAGGAGTTCTTCCACACCTTCAACACGCTCTACAACAACAACAAGCAGGTGGTCATCACCTCGGACCTGCCGCCCAAGCAGCTCTCCGGGTTCGAGGACCGGCTGCGCTCCCGCTTCGAGTGGGGGCTGATCACGGACATCCAGCCGCCGGACCTCGAGACGCGCATCGCGATCCTCCGGAAGAAGGCGGAGGCCGAGGGGCTCGTGGCCCCGCCGGAGGCGCTGGAGTACATCGCCTCGCGCATCTCCACGAACATCCGCGAGCTCGAGGGCGCGCTGATCCGCGTGACCGCGTTCGCCTCGCTCAACCGGCAGACCGTGGACATCGAGCTGGCCGAGCATGTGCTCAAGGACCTGATCACGGACGAGACGGCGCACGAGATCACGCCGGAGCTGATCCTGCACGCCACGGGGGAGTACTTCAATCTCACCCTCGAGGAGCTGACCAGCAAGTCCCGCACCCGCACGCTGGTGACGGCGCGGCAGATCGCCATGTACCTGCTGCGCGAGCTGACCGAGATGTCCCTGCCCAAGATCGGCCAGGTCCTGGGCGGTCGCGACCACACCACCGTCATCCACGCGGACCGCAAGATCCGCGAGCTGATGGCCGAGCGGCGGACGATCTACAACCAGGTCACCGAGCTCACCAACGAGATCAAGCGGAAACAGCGCGGCGCCTGAGCCACCCGCCGTCCCACCCTCGAGTCCCGGTTCGAACCTTCGACCGGGACTCGAGTCTTCTTCCACATTGTCCACCGGTGTGGACAACTCTGTGGAGAACCCCCGCCGCTGTGGACAACCTCCGCCCCTGTGGATGGCGGAATCAGGCCGCTCACGCCGCGTCCACACCCCTGGGGACGGCGACGGCGCACAGGCTGATGAATCACACGGATGTCATTCGGTGGCCCACACGTATCCACAGGTCTCCACAGCCGAAAACCGCATGATCTCGCGGGTTTCGACGGGTGTGGATATGCCCTGTGGACAGGAATGTGGACAACTGGGGGGTGGATCCGGGGACGAGTCTGGACAACTCCGGTCGAACCTGTGCAGAGCGGGGGGAGGGCCTCCAGGGCTCGTCCACACCGGACGCACACCCCGAACGAGCGGGCGTCCACACGGTTCCCCCAACCGGATCCGCATGGTGACGCGGCAGAACGGCGTTCTCCACAGGATCCACACCCGCTACCACTCCTTCTGATCCCTCTGGAGAGATCCCGCCAAGCAACATCATCTCCACCGCCCCGCACCGAGCTGAGCGCCTCGACGGCCCGGGCTCCGCCCGGGCGCCCGAGATCCGTGGAATCACACCGCTGTCATTCGTCGGCGACCTGACACCCGCCGCGCGGACCGCCTATGCTGAGGCCCGCGTGTCGCCGTTCCCCCCGGGCCCGCAACCCCCGTCATCACCCCAGAGAGGCAGTGCAGCTCGTGAAGTTCACCGTCGAACGCGACATCCTCACCGACGCCGTCTCCTGGGCCGCCCGCTCCCTGTCCCCGCGCCCACCGGTGCCGGTGCTCTCGGGCCTGCTGATCACGGCCGAGGCCGGCGTCGTGTCCATCGCGAGCTTCGACTACGAGACCTCCGCGCGCCTGGAGATCGAGGCGGACGTCGAGACCGCGGGCCAGGTCCTCGTCTCCGGCCGCCTGCTGAACGACATCGTCCGCTCCCTGCCGCAGGCCCAGGTCACGGTGGAGCTCGACGGCGGCAAGGTGCTCGTCACCTGCCGCTCCTCCCGCTTCGCCCTGGCCACGATGCCCGTGGGCGACTACCCGGCCCTGCCCGAGCTGCCGGCCCCCGCGGGCACCGTGGACGGCGCCGCGTTCGCCCACGCCGTCGCCCAGGTCACCGTCGCCGCCTCCAAGGACGACACCCTGCCGATCCTCACCGCCGTGAAGGTGGAGATCGAGGGCGACACCATGACCTTCCTGGCCACGGACCGCTACCGGCTGGCCATGAAGGAGATCCGCTGGACCCCGGCGGACCCGTCCCTCTCGACGTCGCTGCTCATCAAGGCGCGCACGCTCACCGAGGTCGCCAAGTCCCTCGGCTCCGGCGGCGACCTGGAGATCCTGCTCGGCCAGACCGCCGACCTCGTGGGCTTCGCCTCCGGCGGCCGCCGCACCACCTCCGTGCTCGTGGACGGCGAGTACCCCAAGATCCGCTCGCTCTTCCCCGAGTCCAGCCCCATCCAGGCCGTGGTGGACACCGCCGCCCTGGTCGAGGCGTCCCGCCGCGTGGCCCTCGTCGCCGAGCGCAACACCGCCCTGCGCATGGTGTTCACGGACGGCCAGGTCACCCTGGACGCCGGCACCGGCGACGACGCGAGCGCCAACGAGTCCGTGCCGTGCACGCTCGAGGGCGAGGACATCACCGTGGCGTTCAACCCGTCCTACCTCTCCGAGGGCCTGGCCGTGGTGGACCAGCCGCAGGTGCGCTTCGCGTTCACGTCCGCGCCCAAGCCCGCCCTGCTCACCGGCGTGAACCAGGAGGACGGCGTCGTCTCCGACTACCGCTACCTCGTGATGCCGGTGCGCATCGCCTGACGCAGGGGGCCGGACGCTCCCGTGTACCTGTCCCACCTCACCGTCGCGGACTTCCGGTCCTACCGCTGGGCCGACCTGGAGCTGACGCCGGGGTCCACGGTGCTGCTCGGGGCCAACGGGGTGGGCAAGACCAACCTCGTGGAGGCGATCGGCTACCTCGGCGCCCAGCAGTCCCACCGGGTCAGCTCGGACGCTCAGCTCGTGCGCTTCGGCCGGGACCGGGCCCGGATCGCCGGACGCGTGCACCGCGGGTCGCGCGCCGTCGCCCTCGAGCTGGAGATCCTGCCGGGCCGGTCCAACCGGGTGGCCATCAACCGCGGCGCCCCCGTGCGGGCGAAGGAGGGCCTCGGGATCCTGCGCACCGTGGTCTTCGCCCCGGAGGACCTGAGCCTCGTGACGGGGGAGCCCGGTGGCCGCCGTCGTCTCCTCGACCAGCTCATGGTGCAGCTGCGTCCGGCCCTCGGCGAGGCCGCCGCCGACTACGAACGCGTGCTGCGCCAGCGCAACGCCCTGCTCAAGTCGAGCCGCGGCTCTCGCCGCTGGGGCCCCGAGGAGGACGCGACCCTCGCCGTCTGGGACGAGCACCTCTGCGCCGCCGGCGCCCGCCTGCTCCACGGCCGCCTGCACGTGCTGCGCCTGCTGGCCCGCCCCCTCCAGGAGATGTACGCGGCGCTGACCAACGGCTCCAAGGCCGCGGCCTACGCCTACGAGTCCACCGTCCCGCTGGCCCGCGGCACCCACGCGGAGGTCCCGGCCGTGGCGGACCTGGCCGCGGACATGCACCGGACGCTCGAGGCCCAACGGGAGGAGGAGCGGGCGCGGGCGCTCACCCTGGTGGGCCCGCACCGGGACGAGCTCGCCCTCTTCCTGGGCCCGGCGCCCGCGCGCGGCTACGCCTCCCACGGGGAGACGTGGTCGCTGGCGCTCGCCCTGCGCATGGCGGCCTACGACGTGCTCGTGGCCGACGACCCGGACCCCGACGCCCGCCCCGTCCTGATCCTGGACGACGTGTTCGCGGAGCTCGACGCCGCCCGTCGCCGCCGCCTCGCCGCGCTCGTCCACCGGGCCGAGCAGGTGATCGTCACGGCCGCCGCGCTCGAGGACGTCCCCGAGGAGCTCACGGCCCACCGCGTGCTCATCCGCCAGGACGCAGAGGGCTCCGAGGCCGTGGCCGCCGCGGCCCCCGTGGAGGGGGACATCCGTGAGCCCCGGCGCGAGGGCGGCGCCGATGGCTGAGACCCCCGCCCCGTTCGAGCCGGACCGGCCGGACCTGGCGCTCGTGCAGCTGCGCCGGGTCCGCGAGGCCGCCCGGGAGCGGGGCGAGGCGCCGCTGCGGGCGCGGGGGACGGGCGCGGGCCTGGCCGGGGCCATGGCGGGCACGACGTCGGCCGGCCGGGAGCGGCAGGACCGTCGACGCCCGTTCGGGGGTGCGGACCGGGACCCGGCCACGGTGTCCACCGTGTTCGGCCGGCTCATCCGCGACCGCGGCTGGTCCACCCCCGTGGCGGTCGGCTCCGTGCTCACTCGCTGGGCCGAGCTGGTGGGGCCGGAGATCGCGCTGCACTGCCGCCCGGAGAGCTTCGAGGACTCCGTGGTGCGGGTCCGGACGAGCTCCACCGCGTGGGCCACGCAGCTGCGCCTGATGAGCCCCGTGCTCCTGCAGCGCTTCGACGAGGCGCTCGGGCCCGGCGTCGTGACCCGCATCGAGGTGGCGGGGCCGCAGGCCCCGAGCTGGCGCAAGGGGCCGCGCACCGTGCGCGGCGGCCGCGGGCCACGCGACACCTACGGCTGAGTCCGGGGCCGCCCCCCGCGGCGCACGACGGCGTCCCGGACGCGGCGAGGCCATGGGTGCCGCTCTGGCGCGCTCACAGGGTCGGTGACGGCCCGGGAGGCATGGGCGGTCTCCTGCGCACGTCCTGAGCCGTGTCCCTGGCCGCTGAGCGGGTGTTCTCCCGCGGCGGACCCCCGTCGATGCGGGCCCTCGGGGTGTCAGGCGGTACACTGGAACCAGTGAAAGGGGGCCGGCCGTCGTCCGTCCCCCGCCCCCGTGGATCTGCGGGAGCGTGTCGCGTGCCGGTCCTGTCCGGGCGGCGTCGCGCGCCTGCGCGCGGGTCGACCCTGTCGCCGACGTCCGAGGAAGTGAGCCACCCGTGGTTGACGCCATGCCCGAGAACCCCGCGGAGGAGCCGACCGCCGCGTCGGCCGCGCCGAACCCGGAGGCCGTGCCGGACGCCGTCGGGCAGCCCGAGGCCCCGGTGAAGGACCGGAAGGTGCCCGGTGAGTACGGCGCCAGCGCCATCACCGTGCTCGAGGGCCTCGAGGCCGTCCGCAAGCGCCCCGGCATGTACATCGGCTCCACCGGCCCGCGGGGCCTGCATCACCTCGTGTACGAGGTCGTGGACAACTCCGTGGACGAGGCGCTGGCCGGCTACGCCACCGGCATCGACGTCACGCTGCAGGCCGACGGCGGCGTGCGCGTGGCGGACGACGGCCGCGGCATCCCCGTGGACCTGCACCCCACCGAGGGGAGGCCGACCGTCGAGGTCGTCATGACGATCCTGCACGCCGGCGGCAAGTTCGGCGGCGGCGGCTACGCCGTCTCGGGCGGCCTGCACGGCGTGGGCATCTCCGTGGTCAACGCGCTCTCGCGCCGCGTGGACACCGAGGTCCGCCGTCAGGGGCACGTGTGGCGCATGTCCTTCGCGGACGGCGGCGTGCCCCAGGGTGAGCTGGTCAAGGGGGAGGCCACGGACGCCACCGGCACCGTGCAGACGTTCTACCCGGACGCGGAGATCTTCGACTCGATCGAGTTCGACTACGAGACCCTGCGTGCCCGCTTTCAGCAGATGGCCTTCCTCAACAGGGGCCTGCGCATCACCCTCACGGACGAGCGCGTCCAGGAGTCCAACGAGGTCGTCGACGACGAGATCGCGGGCGAGGGCGCCGCCGGTGAGGACGTCGCGGAGAACGGCCTGGCGGAGGAGGCGGAGCAGGAGCCCCAGCGCCGCTCCGTCACCTACCTGTACGAGAACGGCCTGCTCGACTACGTCCAGCACCTCAACTCCGCCAAGAAGGTCGAGTACGTCCACGACGACGTCATCGCCTTCGAGGCCGAGGACGTCTCGGACGGCCGCTCCATGGCCGTCGAGGTGGCCATGCAGTGGACCTCCGCCTACTCGGAGTCCGTGCACACCTACGCGAACACGATCAACACCCACGAGGGCGGCACCCACGAGGAGGGCTTCCGCGCCGCGCTGACCTCCCTGGTCAACCGCTACGCGCGGGAGAAGGAGATCCTCAAGCCCAAGGAGGACAACCTCACGGGCGAGGACATCCGCGAGGGCCTGACCGCCGTGATCTCCGTGAAGCTCTCCGAGCCGCAGTTCGAGGGCCAGACCAAGACCAAGCTCGGCAACTCCGAGGCCCGCGGGTTCGTGTCCAAGGCGGTCACGGACCACCTCGGCGACTGGTTCGAGCGCAATCCGGGCCCGGCCAAGGAGATCATCCGCAAGGCCATCATGGCCTCGCACGCCCGCCTGGCCGCCCGCAAGGCCCGGGACAACGCGCGCCGCAAGTCCCCGCTGGAGTCCTTCGGCATGCCCGGCAAGCTGGCCGACTGCTCCTCGAAGGACCCCGAGCGCTGCGAGGTGTACATCGTGGAGGGCGACTCCGCCGGCGGCTCGGCCAAGCAGGGCCGCAACCCGGAGACGCAGGCCATCCTGCCGCTGCGCGGCAAGATCCTGAACGTGGAGCGCGCCCGCCTGGACAAGGCCCTCGGCAACGCCGAGATCCAGTCGATGATCACGGCGTTCGGCACCAACATCGGCGAGGAGTTCGACATCTCCAAGCTGCGGTACCACAAGATCGTGCTCATGGCGGACGCGGACGTGGACGGCCAGCACATCACCACGCTGCTGCTGACCGTCCTGTTCCGGTACATGCGCCCGCTCATCGAGGCCGGCCACGTGTTCCTCGCGCAGCCGCCGCTGTACCGCATCAAGTGGTCCAACGCCCCGCACGACTACGTGTTCTCGGACGAGGAGCGCGACGCCGCCGTCGAGGCCGGCCTTGCCAAGGGCTGGCGCTACCCCAAGGACAACGGGGTGCAGCGCTACAAGGGCCTGGGCGAGATGAACTACCAGGAGCTGTGGGACACCACCATGGACCCGGAGCACCGCACCCTGCTGCAGGTGACCATGGAGGACGCCGCCGCCGCGGACGCCGTCTTCTCCATGCTCATGGGCGAGGACGTGGAGTCCCGCCGCACCTTCATCCAGCAGAACGCCAAGGACATCCGCTTCCTGGACGTCTGAGCCGGACCCGCAGACCTGCCTGAGCCGACCATCCTCCCCGCCGTCGCGGGGAGCACGAGAGGACCCGCGTGAGCGACGAGACCACCCCCCAGACCCCGGACGAGCCCGTCGAGGGCGCCCCGACCCCGCAGCCCCCGCAGACCGGCCTGGACATCGAGGTCGAGCACTACGTGCTCCCCGAGGGCGCCGCCGACAAGGTCGAGCCCGTCGACCTCGAGTCGGAGATGAAGCGCTCGTACCTGGACTACGCGATGGCCGTGATCGTCGGCCGCGCGCTGCCGGACGTGCGCGACGGCCTCAAGCCCGTGCACCGTCGCGTGCTCTACGCGATGTACGACGGCGGCTACCGCCCGGACCGTGCGTTCAACAAGTCCGCCCGCGTGGTGGGCGACGTGATGGGCAACTACCACCCGCACGGCGACACCGCGATCTACGACGCCCTCGTGCGCCTCATCCAGGACTGGGTCCAGCGCTACCCGCTGGCGCTCGGCCAGGGCAACTTCGGCTCCCCGGGCAACGACGGCGCGGCCGCCCAGCGCTACACCGAGACCAAGATGGCCCCGCTGGCCATGGAGATGGTCCGGGACATCGACGAGGACACCGTCGACATGCAGGACAACTACGACGGCAAGCAGCAGGAGCCCGTCGTCCTGCCCGCCCGGTATCCGAACCTGCTGGTCAACGGCTCCTCGGGCATCGCCGTCGGCATGGCCACGAACATCCCGCCGCACAACATGCGCGAGGTGGCCGCGGGCGTGCAGTGGTACCTCGAGCACCCCGAGGCCACCCGCGAGGAGCTGCTCGAGGCGCTCCTGGCCCGCGTGCACGGCCCCGACTTCCCCACGGGCGCCCAGATCCTGGGCCGCAAGGGCATCGAGGAGGTCTACCGGACCGGCCGCGGCCCCATCACCATGCGCGCCGTGGTCAACGTGGAGGAGATCCAGGGCCGCACGTGCCTCGTGGTCACCGAGCTGCCCTACATGACCAACCCGGACAACCTCGCCGCGAAGATCGCGGAGATGGTGCGGGACGGTAAGATCAACGGCATCGCGGACATGCGCGACGAGACCTCCGGCCGCACCGGCCAGCGCCTGGTGATCGTGCTCAAGCGCGACGCCGTCGCCAAGGTGGTGCTGAACAACCTCTACAAGCACACCGAGCTGCAGTCGAACTTCTCGGCCAACATGCTCGCGCTCGTGGACGGCGTGCCGCGCACCCTGTCCCTGGACGGCTTCGTGCACCACTGGGTGAAGCACCAGATCGACGTGATCGTGCGCCGCACCGCGTTCCGCAAGCGCAAGGCCGAGGAGCGCGCGCACATCCTGCGCGGCCTGCTCAAGGCCCTGGACATGCTGGACGAGGTCATCGCGACCATCCGCCGCTCGGCCTCGGCGGACGTGGCCCGCGAGGCCCTCAAGGAGCTCCTGGACATCGACGACGTCCAGGCCCAGGCCATCCTGCAGATGCAGCTGCGCCAGCTCGCCGCCCTGGAGTCCCAGAAGATCCAGGACGAGTACGACGACCTCATGGCGAAGATCGCCGAGTACAACCGGATCCTGGAGTCCCCGCAGCGTCAGCGCGAGGTCATCTCCGAGGAGCTCGCCGAGATCGTGGCCAAGCACGGCGACGACCGCCGCACCGAGATCATGGCCGGCTTCGACGGCGACATGTCCATCGAGGACCTGATCCCCGAGGAGGAGATGGTCGTCTCCATCACCCGCGGCGGCTACGTCAAGCGCACCCGGATCGACCAGTACCGGTCCCAGGCGCGCGGCGGCAAGGGCGTGCGCGGGGCGACGCTGCGCGGCGACGACGTCGTCGAGCACTTCCTCACCGTGTCCACGCACCACTGGCTGCTGTTCTTCACGAACTTCGGCCGCGTGTACCGCATCAAGACGTACGAGCTGCTCGAGGCCGGCCGCGACGCGAAGGGCCAGCACGTGGCCAACCTGCTCGCGTTCCAGCCGGACGAGCGGATCGCCCAGATCCAGCCGCTCGTGGACTACGGCCGGGCCCCGTACCTCGTGCTCGCCACGCGCGGCGGCCTCGTGAAGAAGACGCCGCTGCTGGACTACGACACGAACCGCACCGCCGGCCTGATCGCCATCAAGCTGCGCGAGGGGGACGAGCTGGTCTCGGCCCGCGTGGTCTCGCCCGACGACGACCTCATCCTGATCTCGCACAAGGGCCAGTCCCTGCGGTTCACCGCCACGGACGAGGCGCTGCGTCCCATGGGCCGTGCGACCTCGGGCGTGACGGGCATGAAGTTCCGCGACGACGACTCCCTGCTGACGATGGACGTGGTGGAGGAGGACGGCTACGTCTTCACCGTCACGGACGGCGGCTTCGCCAAGCGCACCCACGTGGACGAGTACCGCCTGCAGAACCGCGGCGGCCTCGGCATCAAGGTCGCCAAGCTCGTGGACGACCGCGGCGAGCTCGCCGGCGGTCTCGTGGTGCGCGAGGACCAGGAGGTCCTCGTGGTGATGGCCTCGGGCAAGGTGGTGCGCTCCTCCGTCGCCGGCGTGCCGGCCAAGGGCCGCGACACGATGGGCGTGATCTTCGCCAAGCCGGACAAGCGGGACCGGATCGTCGCCGTCACCCTGAACAATGAGCAGGAGATGGAGGCGAAGGCGGACGCCGAGGCCGAGGCGGGGCCGGATGTACCCTTGGACGCAGACATCGACCCGACCGACCCCGTAGCCGCACCGGAGGACGCCCTGACGCAGGACGCCGGTGAGGGTGCAGACGGAGGAGAGCAGTGAGCACGTCCGCGTCGTCGCGTCCCGGCCAGGGGCGGAGCACCGGGAAGGCCGCCGAGCCGCGGTCCGGCCGCCCGGTGCGCAAGGCCAGCGGGTCCTCGCAGGAGGACCTGGTCCGCGCCGTCCCGAAGGCCAAGGTGCGCCGCGCCCGCCTGGTCCTGACCCGGGTGGACCCGTGGTCCGTGCTGAAGCTGGCGTTCCTGCTCTCGGTGGCGCTGGGCATCCTCACGGTGGTGGCGGCGGTGGCGCTGTACTCGCTGTCCGACGTCCTCGGGATCTTCGACAGGGTCAACGACGTGATCGGCACCGTGCTCGGCTCCGAGGCCGGGCGCTACACCGTGGCGTCCCTGGCCCCGCTGAGCACCGTGACCTCGCTGGCCACCGTGCTGGCCGTGGTCAACGTCATCCTGCTGACCGCCCTGGCCACCGTGGCCGCGCTGCTCTACAACCTCTGCGCGAGCCTCGTGGGCGGCCTCGGCGTCACGCTGACGGACGACTGAGCAGACCCTCGACGACGCCCCGCGCGGATTTGCGCGGGGCGTCGGCGTTCCTGTACAGTCATCTCCTGTTGTGAACGGCGTCAGCCGTGAGCGACGGTGAGGGCGTATAGCTCAGGCGGTTAGAGCGCTTCGCTGATAACGAAGAGGTCCCAAGTTCAAGTCTTGGTACGCCCACTCCCACCACACAGAGCCCCGGTCCGCTGGGGCTCCGTTCGTCTCCGGAGGTCTTCCCATGGGTCGACTGGCACGCGTGGCCCTCGTGGTCAGCGCCGCGGCAGCCGCCTATGGGGCGCGTCTCTGGCGGGAGAACAGTGCGGGGAAGGACGTCTGGGCCACGGCCACGGACGACCTGCCGGAGGACGCCGACGGCGTCGAGCCGGCACCGGAGGACTGACCGGTCCTCACGGGGGCATGGCGCAATTGGTAGCGCACCTGCTTTGCAAGCAGGGGGTTAGGGGTTCGAGTCCCCTTGCCTCCACCGAAGAAGGGCCCGGGAGTCGTGAGACTCCCGGGCCCTTTCGTATGCCCAGGGTGGCCGCCGGCGCCGGCACCGTGGGCAGAAACCGGCGACCCGGGGGCTCCTGGGGCACAAACCGCAGGACTTCGGGCCCCGTGGGCAGAAGAGAGGGCGTTTCTGCCCACGGAGGGACGGGGATGGCCTGCCCCGAACCCCCGCCGCCGGACCCGCCCACCGTGCCCGCCGTCGTCGTGCGTGGTGTTGGATGGTCCGGTGAACACCACCATCGACACCCCGTCCCCCGACCGACCCGCCTCTGGGCAGGGCACTCCGGCCTACGCCCGGGTGCCCGCGAGCTACTACGACATCTTCGTGGGCGTCTTCATCGCCCTCCTGATCCTCTCCGGCGTCACCGCGGCCAAGCTCTTCTACGGCCCCACCGTCCCGGTCATCTCGGACCTCTTCTACGACGGCGGCCCCCTCATCTTCGACGGCGGCGCCTTCCTGTTCCCGTTCGCGTACATCGTCGGCGACATCCTCGCCGAGGTGTACGGCTGGCGCCGGGCCCGCCGCGCCATCGTCCTCGGCTTCGCGATGCTCGTGCTCGCCGCCCTCACCTACACAGTGGTCTCCTGGACCACGCCCGTCGAGGGCTTCGAGGTGTGGGACCAGGCCCTCGCGCCCATGCTGCGGATCACCGTGGCCGGCGTCGTCGCGTTCCTCGTGGGCTCCCTGCTCAACGCGTCCATCGTGGTCCGCCTCAAGGAGCGCATGAGGGAACGGCACGTGGCGTTCCGGCTCATCCTCTCGACCGTGGTCGGCCAGTTCTTCGACACCCTGATCTTCTGCACCATCGCCTACGCCGGCACCATCTCGCTGCTGGAACTGGCGAACTACACGGTGACCGGCTTCGCGTACAAGACTCTCGTGGAGATCCTCATCGTGCCGGTGACCCTGCTCGTCATCCGCGCCCTCAAGCGCCGGGAGCCCACCTACCGGGCACCCGGCTTCGAGATCCACCGCGACGACGATCCCGCCCTCGCCCCGGCCGCGTCCCGCTGACCCGCACGGGCCCCGGCGCGGCCG
Organism: Micrococcus sp. UYEF5; assembly: GCF_040546065.1. NCBI lineage: Bacteria > Bacillati > Actinomycetota > Actinomycetes > Micrococcales > Micrococcaceae > Micrococcus > Micrococcus sp. UYEF5. The sequence continues at coordinate 47,043 of NZ_JBEPNB010000009.1, read as the reverse complement.
CGCCGGGGCCCGTCCGTCGCGCGCACCCCGCCCACCGGCTACCGTCGGTGCCATGGGCAAGGACCTCTTCGAGCACGAGCAGCAGCAGACCCTCAGCCGTGAGCAGGCCGCCGCACGCCTGCGCGACCTCGCCGACCAGCTCTCCCGGCAGAACGAGGTGCGGGTCGAGCACGGCGGCCGCGACGTCGTCGTCACCGTCCCGGACCGCGTGGGCCTCGAGGTGGAGCTCGAGGTCGAGGACGGCGGCGACGCCGAGCTGGAGATCACCCTCAGCCGGTGACCGGCCCCGGGGCGGCCGCTGCCTCCCCGTGCCTCAGAACGTCCAGAGCTCCCCGGGGGCCAGGCGCCGGTAGTCGGTCACGCCCTCGGCGAGACCCGAGAGCACCCGATCCACCACGCCCTTGCCGTCCTCGCTGAGGATGCCGTCGTGGATGGGCCGGGTGTGCGTCGCCGCGATGGCCCGCATCTGGTCCACCACGTCCGCGATGCGCAGCCACGGCGCCGCGGCGGGCAGCAGGAGCACCTCGACGTCGGCGTCCGGCACCGTGAACGAGTCGCCGGGGTGCAGCACGGCCCCGTCCACGAGATAGGACACGTTCACCGGGCGCGGCACCTCGGCGTGGATCACCGCGTGCTCCCCGCCGAGCACCTCCACCCGGAAGCCGGCGGCCTCGAACGTCTCCCCGGGCACGGCCGTGTGCACGTGTCCGGCGTCGAGCCCCGCCTCCGCCAGCGGCCCCGTGAGGTCCCGTGGCGCCCACACGTGCGCCTCCGTGCCGGCCAACGCCCGGGCCAGCTGCTCGGGGACCACGTGGTCCGGGTGGCCGTGCGTCACGAGGACGGCGTCCGCGCCGTCCAGGACCGCCGCGTCGCTGAACGCGCCGGGGTCGAACGCGAGGCGCCGGCCGGCCTTCTCGAGGCGGACGGCCGAGTGGCCGAAGAGGGTCAGGGTCGTGCTCATGCAGATCACTCCTCCGCCCGGCGTCGGGATCCCGGGCGCTCCCAGCCTCCCGCGCGCTCCCGGCGGTGGACAAGGCCCGCGCCCCGTTCGACGGCGGCCCACCGGCTCCCGCCCCGACCTGCGCCCGGACGCGCGCCGGCCCGCGCCCCCTCGGTCCTGCCGAGGATGCGCGGGCCGGTCGCCGTCCGCTGCGCGCTCAGGGCGCGGGGGAGCGGGTCAGCGCTGCTGCCCGGGCTGGACGCCCAGCACCTTCGCGTTGGCGGCGGCCACCGGGTCCGGCGTGGCGGTGTCCACCCGCACGCCCTGACCCGCCGCGGCCGAGCCGGCCTCGGCCACGACCTTCTGCTGCTGGGCGTAGGGGTTGTTGGCCTCCACCACCGGGATGTTCGCGGTGATCGGGCCCGGGACCGGGGCGGTCCACGGATCCTGCACCGGCTTGGTCAGGCGCCACAGGGCGAAGCCGGCGCCGGCGGCGGCGGCCGCCATGCCCGCGACGATCCAGGCGCGGCCACCCGAGCGGGAGGCACGGCGGCCGGCGGCACGGTTCAGGTCCTTCTCGGCGGCGCCGGCGTACTGCTCGGCGCCCTGGCGCAGGCGCTTCACGATCGCCTTGTCCCCGGTGAGCTTGATCAGGGCCTGCTCCAGGGCGTCCGGGACCTCGACGTCGTGGGCGGTCTTGCGGGCGTGCGCGGCGCCGTCGGCCAGGCGGGCGGCGGCCACGGGGAGGACCTCCTCCTTGCGGCGCTGGGCGTAGTCGCCGGCGTCGGCCAGGCGGGCCTGCACCTGCGGGGCCACCTTCCCGCCCTGCTCCTGCAGCGCGGACAGACCCGTGGCGAGGAGACCGGCGAGGGTCAGGCCGCCCGCCGCGGCGGCGTCCTTGGCCTGACCGGCACGGTCGCTGAACAGGGCGGCGGACCGCTGCGCGTCCTTGCGGGCGCCCTTGGCGGCCTTCTTCGCGTCCTTGCGCAGGCCCTTGGCGGCCTGGCGGCCGTCCCGGCGCAGCTGCTTGGCCTTGCGGCCCCCACGACGGCGGCCCTTCTTCGCGGCCTTCTCAGCGTCCTTGCGCGCCGCGGCGAACTGCTGCTGCACCTCGTGGCCGGCGTCCTGCGCCTGGGCCTGCAGGTGCTCGAGGAAGTCCTGGACGGTGTCCACGCCCTTGGCGACGGCCGGGGCCAGCAGCCCGTACTGGTGCGCGACGGCCTCACCGGCCTTCCGCGCCCCGCGCTCGACCACGGGGCCGTACTCCTCCTTGGCGTCCTGGGCCTTGCGGCGGCCCTCCTCGGCCGCGGCGGAGCCGCCGATCAGCCCGTAGGCCGCCGCCACCTCGCTCCAGGCGCGGGTGGACTCCACCTTCGGGGCGGCCCAGTGGCGCAGGTTCTCCGCCTGGCGTGCGACGAACGCGTTCGCGCCGCCGTCGTGCTGGATCTCGTCGTGCAGGGTCTTGCGAGCCATGTGATGCCTCCCGTGGGTTCTGGATGGTCGTTGAACGCGGTGGTCCTCGGGGCCCAGCCTAGTGGCCGACCCCCGCCGTGGCACGGGTCCCGGCACGCCGGGAGTGCGTACGCCGATCGCGGAAGATCCCGACCCCGGACGGCGGGATCCGGACGGCCCGCCGCCGCGGATGGAACAATGGGGCGCATGGCGAACAAGACGCACACCGCGACCATCCACACGAACCACGGCGACATCGTCGTCGAGCTGTTCGGCAACCACGCCCCGAAGACCGTGAAGAACTTCGTGGGCCTCGCCACCGGCGAGCAGGAGTGGACCCACCCGCAGACCGGTGAGAAGAACAACGGCGCCCCGCTGTACTCCGGCACCGTGTTCCACCGCATCATCAAGGACTTCATGATCCAGGGCGGCGACCCGCTCGGCATGGGCATCGGCGGCCCCGGCTACCAGTTCGGCGACGAGATCCACCCCGAGCTGCAGTTCGACCGTCCCTACCTGCTGGCCATGGCCAACGCCGGCCCCGGCACCAACGGCTCGCAGTTCTTCATCACCTCCGTGCCCACCGGCTGGCTCAACGGCAAGCACACCATCTTCGGCGAGGTGAAGGACGAGGCCTCCCAGAAGGTCGTGGACGAGCTCAACGCCGTCGCCACCGATCCCCGTGACCGCCCGCTCGAGGACGTCGTCATCGAGTCCATCGACATCGACGAGGCCTGAGCAGCCCCTCGGTGAGCACCACCCCCTCTGACCCGCACGGCCCGGACTCCGCGGACGGCACACCCCCGGTGTGCCCGCGGCATCCGGGCCGTGCGGCGTATGTGCGCTGCGCCGTCTGCCGGCGCCCCGCGTGCCTCGACTGCCAGCGTCCCGGCTCCACGGCCGGACCGGTCTGCGTGGACTGTGCGTCCGGCGTCGTGGCCGGCCCTGCTCCGACGGCGGCCCCGCCCGGCGCCGCCGCGACGGTCCCAGCCCGACGGCGGACGGGCTTCACCGCCTCGCCCGTCACCTGGATCCTGCTGGCGGTCACGACGGTGGTCTACGCGGCGCAGTGGATGACCCGGGATCAGGCGTCCGGCGTGACCGAGGCGCTCTGGTACGCCGGGCTCTACACGTCCCCGTACGGCATGGAGCCGTGGCGGATGGCCTCCTACGCGCTCGTGCACGACGTCTCCGGTCCCACGCACCTGCTGCTGAACATGCTCGCGCTGTGGGTGATCGGGCGCGTGCTCGAGCCCGCGCTGGGCTGGTGGCGGTTCCTCGCTCTCTACGTGCTCTCCGCCGTGGGCGGCGCGGTGTTCGCGCTGTGGGTCTCGGACCCGCTGCAGCCCGTCGTCGGGGCGTCCGGCGCCGTGTACGGCATGTTCGCGGCCCTGTTCCTGCTCACCCGGGTGCGGGGCGGCCAGGTGCGCTCGATCGCCGTGCTGATCGGCCTGAACCTCGTGTTCTCGTTCCTGTTGCCCGGGGTGGCCTGGCAGGTGCACGTGGGCGGGCTGCTGACGGGCGCCGTCGTCGCCGTCGTGTTCTCCCTGGCCGGCGGGCTGCGGCCCGGCCGCGCGCGCGTGCCGTCCGTGGGCGCCCAGGCAGCCGGCCTCGTGGTCGTGGCGGCGGCGCTGGCGGCGCTCACGGTGCTCGGCGCCGCACGGGTCACGGTGGCCGGCCTGCTCGGCTAGACCGTCGTCCCCGACCGTCCCCGGAGTTCTCCACAGCCGGGTGTGCACTTCTTCCCACAGGGGTGTCCACACCTGTGGACAACTCCGGGGACAACTCGTCTCCGGGCGGGATCGTGCGGATCGGCCATCCACAGGGTTGTCCACCGCTGTGGAGAACTACACGCGTGTCATTCGCTCCAGCGGGACATCATCAGGAACCCGACGAGCGCGATGCCGAAGCCCACGAGGATGTTCCAGCCGCCGATCTGCACGATCGGGAAGAGGCCCTGGGTCAGGTAGTAGACGATGATCCAGAGCAGGCCGAGGATCAGCAGGCCGAACATCACGACCTTGTACCCGGGGGAGAGGGGCTTCGGACCCGGGTCCACGTCCCCGAGGTCCGTCCGCACGGCGGAGCGGCTGCGGCGCGCGGCCTCGAGCTCCTCGCGCTTCCGACGGGCCGAGTCCTTGCGCTTGCCGGCGGGTGCTGCCACGGGTCTTCTCCTCGGGTGGGGGGGTGATGGGCGCCCCCACCGGCGGAGACCGGGGCGGGGACGGTATCCTGCTGACCTGCCCAGGACCGGGGTCAGCGACGTGCCCGGCCAGTCTATGCACCCCGCTCCCACGCGGCGGGGAGGAAAGAGCGCCCCCGTGCAGAGCCCCGAGGTCTCCGTCCTCGTCGTCGACAACTACGACAGCTTCGTCTACACCCTGGTGGGCTACCTCGAGCAGCTCGGGGCCCGCACCACCGTGATCCGCAACGACGAGGTCACCCCCGCCCGCGCCCTCGAGCTCGCGGCCGAGCACACGGCCGTGCTCATCTCGCCCGGGCCGGGCGCACCCGCCGACGCCGGTGTCTCCCTCGACCTCATCCGCTCCGCCGCCGACGGCGGCCGCCCGCTCTTCGGGGTGTGCCTGGGGCACCAGGCCATCGCGGAGGCGTTCGGCGCGACCGTGACGCACGCGGAGTCCCTCATGCACGGCAAGACGTCCCTGGTCCGCCACGGCGAGCACCCCATGTTCGAGGGCGTCCCCTCGCCGTTCACCGCCACCCGCTACCACTCGCTGGCCGCCGTGCGGCCCACCGTGGACGAGGCGGTCCTGGAGATCACCGCAGAGACCGAGGACGGCGTCGTGATGGGTCTGGCCCACCGCACCGCGCCCCTGTGGGGCGTGCAGTTCCACCCCGAGTCCGTCCTCACCGAGGGCGGCTACCGGATGCTCGGCAACTGGCTCGAGTCCGTGGGGCTCTCCGGGGCCGCCGAGCGCGGCGGCCGGCTCTCGCCCCTCGTCCGCCAGGACTGACCGGTCCCGGGGCCCGGTTCGCGGGTCCGACGGCGCCCCGTCCGCTCAGGTGGACGGCGGCGGATCGATCGAGGGCTCGGGGTCCGGCGTCAGCGTCGGCAGCGGGTCCACCGGCGTCCCGGTGGGCGAGGTGCTCGGCGACTGCTCGGCCGGCTCCGGCGAGGTCGACGGGGCCGCCGACGTCGACGACGGGCTCTGCGTCGGCGACGGCGTCGCGGTCGCCGTCGGCTCGGGGGTGGGCGTGGCCGAGGCGGACGGCGAGGGCGACGGCTCCGCGCTCTCGGAGGGCTCGGGGCTCTCCGACGGCGGGGGGCTCGGTGACGCGGACGCCGACGGCGTGGGCTCGGGCGCCTCGCTGGACGGCGGCGCCGGCTCGGAGGGCTCGGCCGTGGGCGCGATCCACGAGGACGCCGTCAGGGTCAGAGAGGAGCGGTTGTCCATGCGGACGCCGGCGGGCGGATCCTGGGCCACGACCGTGCCGGTGTCGGTGGTCGCGCCGTCCTCGTCCTGGATCCGCACGCGCAGCTCGGGGGCGCTCAGCGCCAGCTGACGCCGCGCGTCCGGAGCGCTCATCCCCACCACGTCCGGCACGGCGACCATGCCGCTGGACAGGTGCAGCACCACGGAGGAGCCGGGCGGCACGTGGGTGCCCATCGCGGGGTCGGTGCGGGCGAGCAGCCCGCGCTCGAGTCGGCCGTCGTCCTGGTACTGCACGGAGGAGACGCGCAGGCCCAGCCGTTCCAGCTCGCGGCGGGCCGCGTCCTCGGACAGCCCGTGCAGGGAGTCGGACAGCGCGATGCCCTCCTCGCCGCGGGACACCCGGATCCGCACCTCGGCCCCGCGGGGCACCTCCGTGCCCGTCTGCGGGTCGCTCTGGGTGACGGCCCCGTCCGGGGCGTCGGCCATGTACGCCGACGAGACGACGGCCACCAGGCCCGCGTCCTCGAGCGCCGCGACCGCCTCGTCCTGCTGCAGCCCCACCACCGCGGGCACCTCCACGGTGTTGCGCAGGGCCGCCGCGAGCCACGGCGCCAGGACCAGGGCCAGCGCGACCAGGACCATGCCGGCCGCCAGGAGCGTGCGCCGGCGGACGCGGCGTCGGACGCGACGGGGTGTGGCCGTCGCCGGCGCCGGCGTGTCCCCTTGCGGTTCGGGCCGGGGCGTCGCGGCCGCACCGGGCATCACCGGCTGGCCGACCGTCACCGGGCGGGGGCCGTCCATGGCGGCGGCGGCGGCAAGCTGCGCGGCGGAGGCGGCGCCGGGCAGTCCCGCACCCGCCACGGCATGGTTCGCCGCCTGGGGCTGTGCGGCGTCCGGCTCGGCCGGGACGGAGGGCGTCGGCCGGGTCAGCGGGACCGCGGCCATCGGCACGTCGGCCCCGTGCTCCGCGGCCGCGGCGCCCAGCACCGCGCCGCCCGCGCCGACGAGGGCGGGAGGGAAGGCATCGAGCGGCGGGGTGTGACGGCCGGGGCCGGCGTGCGGATCCGCCGCGGCCTCCTCGAGGGCCGCGAGGAACGCGGTGCCCGTGGGGAACCGGTCCTCCGGATCCTTGCGCAGGGCGCGCAGCACCACGGGGTCGAACGCGGGCGGCAGGTCGGGGTCGACGTCGGAGGGCGCCGGCGGCTCCTCGCGCACGTGTTGATAGGCCACGGCCAGCGGCGTGTCACCCGTGAAGGGGGGTCGGCCCGTGAGCAGCTCGAACAGCAGGCAGCCGGCCGCGTAGAGGTCGGCGCGGCCGTCCACGGTGCGGCCCGTCGCCTGCTCCGGGGCCAGGTAGAGGGCCGTGCCCACCACGGCCTGGGTCTGCGACGTGGTGGCGGAGGTGTCGGCCAGCGCATGGGCGATCCCGAAGTCCATGACCTTCACGGCGCCCGTCTCCGTGACCATGACGTTCGCGGGCTTCACATCGCGGTGGACGATGCCCTCCTCGTGCGCGTGCTCGAGCGCTTCCAGCACGCCCCGGGTCCAGGCCACGGCACGGTCCGTGCCCACGGCGCCCTCGGCGTGCAGGATCTCCCGCAGCGTCCGGCCGGAGACGAGCTCCATCACCAGGAACGGGCAGTCCACCGGATGGAGGCCGTCCTCGAGGGAGACCTCGCCCGTGTCGTACACGGAGACGATCGAGGGGTGGTTCAGGGAGGCCGCCGAGCGTGCCTCCTTGCGGAAGCGCGCCTGGAAGTGCGGGTCGCGCGCCAGGTCCCGGCGCATCAGCTTGACCGCCACCGGGCGGTGCAGCCGCAGGTCCTCGCCGCGGAAGACGTCCGCCATGCCCCCGCGCCCGATCAGCTCACCGATCCGGTACCGCCCGTTCAGGGTCCTCTGCTCGTCCACAGACACGTCCGCGTGCTCGTCCCGCCCGCCGCTCAGGCGGAGGGCGTGGCGTCGGCGGACGAGGCCTCCGCGCCACGCGCGTCGGCGGACGAGGCCTCCGCACCACGCGCGTCAGCGGACGGGTCGGTGGTGGGCTCGCCCGTCGGTGCCGTGGACTCCCCGGAGGACTCCGTCGTCGGATCCCCCGTGGGCGTCGTCGGCTCCTCGGACGGCTCCGGCATGGGCTCCGGGTCGGCGGTGGCCCTCGGGGATTCGGCGGTGGGGGACGGGCGGGGCTCGTCCGAGGCCGACGGGCTCGGCTCGCTGCTCGGCTCGGTGCTCGGCTCCTCCGACGCGCTGGGCTCCGGCTCCGAGGCGGGCTGGGAGGCCTCGCGGGTCGGCGCGGCGTCGGACCCGCCGGTGGCCACGATCAGCTGCACGTGCGTGTCGTAGCGGTGACGCTCGCCCTCGCCGGGCACCACGCGCACCACCTCGCCGTCGGCGCCGTCGGCGGACGGGTCGTCCACCCGGTCCACGGTGAAGCCGCGGTCGCGCAGCGTCTGGATCGCGCTGTCCACGGGCTGGCCCACGAGACCCTCCGGGATGACGCCCTCCCCGGTGGAGACGGCCAGCGTGACGGTCTCACCGCGCTGCAGCGCCCCCACGGGGTTGATCTCCTCGACGGTGCCCTCCGGGCTCTGCGCGTCGCGGTCCTCCTCGCGCACCGCCAGGCCGAGGCCCTCGAGCTCGGCGCGCACCTCGCTCACGGGGCGACCCTTGTACGCCTCCGGGTCCACGTTCACGGACGACTCCTCCTGCGAGGTCGCCGGCGCCGAGCCGCCGTCGCCGCGGCCACCCGTGAGCAGCGGCCACAGCAGCGCCCCCAACAGGGCGAACACCACGAGACCGAGCAGCGCCCACAGCGGCCAGGGGTTGGCGCGTCGCCGGCGGGCGGGCGCGGAGCCACCCCCGGCGGGCGGGCCCGGGTCCACGACGTCGCCCGGGCGGGTCTGCTGGTCGCGCACGGCGGCGATCTCGTGGTCGCGCGTGCTCGCGCTCGCGGCGGCGCCGGCCGCACCGGCCGCGCCCACGGCCGCCGCACCGGCGGCGCCGGGGCCGCGGGCGTCGTCGTCGGTGCGGGGCTGGGCCGCGGTCACCGGCAGCGCCGCGGTGGCGGGGGAGCCGTCTGTCCGGGTGCCCTCGGCGCGGGGATGGGTGGTGCGCATGCCGTCGTAGTCCAGGGGGGCGGTCTCGGCGCCCGAGGGGTCGGCCACGCCCTGCTCCTCGAGGAAGGCGGCCAGGCCGGGCACGGCCTCCACCGCGCCGCGGGTGTCCTTGCGACGCAGCGCGTCGGCGGCCTCCGAGAGCGCGGTCGCGTCCGAGGGCCGCTCCTTGGGGTCCTTCGAGAGCATGCACATGATCAGGGCGCGCACCGGGGCCGGGACGGTGTCCGGCAGGGGCGGCGGGGTGTCGTTGACCTGGGCGAGGGCGATCGCGATCTGGGACTCGCCCGTGAACGGGCGATGCCCGGCGAGGGCCTCGTAGCCGATGATGCCCAGCGAGTAGAGGTCGGAGGAGCCGGTGGCCTGCTGCCCCGTGGCCTGCTCGGGCGCGAGGTACTGGGCGGTGCCCATCACCTGGCCGGTGGCCGTGAGCGGGACCTGGTCCGCCAGGCGCGCGATGCCGAAGTCCGTCACCTTCACCCGGCCGGTGGGCGTGATCATGAGGTTGCCGGGCTTGACGTCGCGGTGCACGAGCCCCTGGGCGTGGGCCGCCGAGAGCGCGGCCGCCGTCTGCGCGATGATCCGCAGGGTCCGCTCGGGGGAGAGCACCTTCTCCTTCTCGAGGATGGAGGACAGCGGCTGGCCCGGCACGAGCTCCATGACGAGGTAGGCGGAGCCCTTCTCCTCGCCGTAGTCGTAGACGTTGGCGACGCCGGGGTGGTTCAGCAGCGCCGTGTGCTGGGCCTCCGCCCGGAAGCGGCGCAGGAAGTTGGGGTCACCTGTGTACTCCTCCTTGAGGATCTTCACGGCGGTGATCCGGCCCAGGACCTTGTCCCGCGCCTTCCACACCTCGCCCATGCCGCCGATCGCGATGCGATCGGTCAACTGGTACCTGCCGCCGAGGGTGATGCCCGATGTCGGCCTCATTCCGTGACCACCGCTTCCATGATTGCCTTCATGCCACTGACGACTGTCTGATGTCCAACCCCCGGCGGCTCGTCCTCCACCACGATCGTCACGGCCGCCCGGGGGTTCTCGCTCGCGTCGAAGCCGGTGATCCAGGAGTGCACGTTGCCCGTGTCCCCGACCTCGGCCGTGCCCGACTTCGCCGCGATCCGCACCGTGTCCGACTGCACGGATCCCAGGATGCCGTCCTCCACCGCCGAGACCATCATGTCCGAGACCTGCCCGGCCACCTCGGGGGTCGTGGCCCGGCCGCGCTCACGGGGGCTGAACTCCTGCACCGTGGTGAGGTCCGAACGGCGGACCGCCTTGATCAGCTGCGGCTCCATGACCACGCCGTCGTTCGCGATGCCGGCGGCCACCATGGCCATCTGCAGCGCGGTGGCCTGCACGTCCCGCTGGCCGATCGAGGACTGCGCCAGCGCGGCGTCGTCCAGGTCGGAGGGGAACACGGAGCCGGTCACGGGCAGCGGGTAGTCGAAGGAGTCGTTGAAGCCGAACCGCTCGGCGACCTCCCGGATCCGGTCCTGGCCCAGCTCGACGGCGGCCATGGCGAACGGCGTGTTGCAGGACTGCGCCAGCGCCCACGTGAGGGTCTGACGCCCCACGGTGTTGCACGGTGAGCCGTCGTAATTGGGCAGCTCCGTGGTCGTGCCGGGCAGCGTCCACGCGGCGGGGATGTCCACCGTCCCGTCCGGGGTGTAGTCACCGGACTCGAGCATGGCCACCGCGTCGATCAGCTTGAACGTGGAGCCGGGGGACACGAGCTGCTCCGCGGCGCGGTTGCGGTACGCGCTGGCACCGGGGATCTGGTCGATCGCGGCCATGGCCGCCTGCGCCTCGGCCGGGCTGTGCGAGGAGAGCGCGTTGGAGTCGAAGCTCGGCTTCGACACCATGGCCAGGATCTCGCCTGTCGTCGGGTCCGTGACCACGGCGGAGGCGCGCACGCCGTCCGGGAGCGCGTCGTACGCCAGGCGCTGCAGCTCGGGGTCGATCGTCAGCTCCACCTGGTCGCCCTCAGGCGTGGCACCCGTGATGATCTCCATGGCGCGGTCCACGAACTGGGACGTGGGGGTGCCGGAGAGCTGCTCGTTCATGGCCGCCTCCAGCCCGTCGGTGCCGTAGGTGAGCGAATAGAAGCCTGTGAGCGGGGCGTACAGCTCGGGCTCGTGGTAGACGCGCTGGTAGTGGTACGCGTCGTCGGAGGGGACGGACTCGGCGATCGGCTCGCCGTCCACGAGGATCGGCCCGCGCGGGGCGCCGAACTCCAGGAACATCTGCCGCGAGTTCAGGGCGTGCGTCTTGAGCTGGTCCGCGGCCAGCACCTGGATGACGGACGCGGCCAGCGCGAGCACCAGGATCATGGCCGCCATGACGGTCCACGTGCGTCGGATCGCCTCGTTCACCGCTCCTCACCTCCTCCCGGGGGCACGGCCGCCGCCGGGAGCGCCGTGCCGGGGTCGAGGTGGCCGGCGCCGGGCCCGGACGCGTTGACCATCCCGTCCACGACCACGGGACGGCGGGCGGCGTTCGAGATGCGCAGCACGAGCCCCACGATGATCCAGTTGGCCAGCAGCGACGAGCCGCCGGCGGCGAGGAACGGCGTCGTGAGGCCGGTGAGCGGCAGCACGAGGGTCACGCCGCCCATCACCACGAACACCTGCCACGCCATGGTGAAGGCCAGGCCGGAGGCGAGCACCTTGCCGAACGCGTCGCGCACGCCGAGGGCGGCGCGCATCATGCGGGTGACGAGCAGGAGGTACAGGACGAGCACGGCGGCCAGGCCCACGAAGCCGAGCTCCTCGCCGATGGCCGTGAGGATCATGTCCGAGAAGGACAGCGGCACCTGGGTGGGGTTGCCCGCGCCCAGGCCGGTGCCCATCAGCCCGCCTGAGGCCATCGCGAACAGGCCCTGGACCACCTGGTAGGAGCCGCCGAAGTCGCGATGGTAGATCTCGGGGTCGAAGGCCCTCAGCCAGATCTCGAACCTGGCGGTCACGTGCGGCATGAACAGGAACGCCAGCGCCGCGCCGAAGGCGATCAGGCCCAGGCCGAGGAGGATCCAGGAGGCGCGGGACGTGGCGATGTAGAGCATCGCCATGAACATGCCGAAGAACAGCAGGGCCGAGCCCAGGTCGCGCTGGAACACGAGCACGCCGAGCGCCAGGAGCCAGCCGGCCAGCAACGGGCCGAGGTCCCGGGCTCGGGGGAAGGTCACCGGGCCCACACGGCGGCCGGCCAGCAGGATCAGGTCGCGGTTCGCGGAGAGGTAGCCGGCGAAGAAGATGGCCAGCGTGATCTTGGCGATCTCGCCGGGCTGGAAGGTGCCGAATCCGACGTCGATCCAGATCCGCGCCCCGTACATGCTCAGGCCCAGCCCGGGCACGAGCGGCAGGAGCAGCAGCACGCCGGACGCGGCGAGGAACAGGTAGGGCCAGCGCCGCAGCACCCGGTGGTCGCGCACCAGGAACACCAGGGCGGAGGCCACCAGGACGGCCAGGACGGACCACACGAGCTGCGAGGTGGGGTTGGCCATCGCGGCGTCCTGGCTCAGCCGGTGGATCATGGCCAGGCCCAGCCCGTTGAGCAGGGCGGTGATCGGCAGCATGAACGGGTCCGCGTAGGGGGCCCGCAGCCGCAGGACCACGTGCAGCACGAGGGTGGCGGCGCCGAAGACGCCCAGCGGCACCCAGGCGGTGGAGTCCAGCGGGGCGTCCGTGCCGATCATGCCCAGCAGGTCCGCCCCCAGGGCGATGGCCAGGGCGGCCAGCAGCAGGACCAGTTCGATGTTCCGGCGCGGGCGTGCGGGGGAGATCACCTCGGTCACGGGGCCTCACCTCCCGTCGCGCTCGGGGACGACGCCGGGCTCGTCGGCGCGGTGGAGCCGGACGCGTCCGAGGGGCGGGCGGAGGACGACGACGGCGTCGTGCTCGGCCGGGCCCGCTCGGAGGGCTCACCGGCGGGGGCGGGGGCGTTCGGGTGCAGCGAGTCGCGCAGCTCGGCGACGATCTGCTCCGCGTGGTCCACGTCCCGGGCGGGCATGCCGGCGTTCACGCGGTCGCGTGCGTACGCGGGCAGCGCGTCCACCGGGAGGTCGGTCTGGCGGTCCACGTGGGACAGCTCGAGCGGGCCCAGCCGCTGGGAGACGCCCTTGAACACGGCGATCCGGCCGTCGTTGGCCCCCACGTAGTACTGCGTCTGGGTCCACAGGTAGCCCCACACGGCCACGGCCGCGAGGGTGAGGGCGAGCAGCGTGGTGAACACGGGGATGAACCAGCCGCGGCGGTACTGCACCGGGCGGTCGTCCTTTCCACGCCGCCGACGCGCGGCCCCGTCCTCGGGGCCGCCGGCGGGCCCGGCGGTCGCCGGGGCCGGGGTGGGGGCCGTGGTCATCGGCTCGGCGGCCTCGTCGGACGGGTGGTCGGCAGCGGTGGCGGCCGGTGTGGCGGCGGAGGAGGAGCCGGCGGCGGCAGCGGTGCCGCTCTGCGCGGCGGGCGGGACGGAGGCGTCCGGGCGCGGGGCGGCGGCGGGATCCGGCCCGTCCGTGAGGACGGCCGCGGTGCGCCGGGGACGGTTCTCCGGCACGGGCGTCTCGCCGAGCAGGGCGGCGGCACGGCGGCGCGTGGAGCTGCGGGTGACCACGGGGATGCGATCGGTCTTCACGGCGTTGGAGGCCGCGCCGACGAGCAGGTGAGGCCGTGCGTCCAGGTCCTCGCGCAGCAGCAGGCCGGAGACCGGGCCGACCTCGGGCGGGTGGGCGGCGGCGAGGGCCTGCTCGGACAGGTGGACGTCCGGGACGGGGGCCAGCTCCTCCGCCGTGCCCTCCGCGATCTCGAACGCCACCACGGTGACGTTGTCCGGGGCGCCGCCCTTGAGGGTGAGGTCCACGAGGGTGTCGACGGCCTGGTTGAGAGCCTCCGAGTCCCGCAGCACCTCGTGGATCTTCTCGGGGGGGACCACGTCCGTGAGGCCGTCCGAGCAGAACAGCCACCGTTCTCCGGGGGCGACGGGCACCTCGAACACGTCCAGCTCGGGGGAGGCGTCCACGTCGCCGAGCACGCGCATGAGCACGTTCTTGTTCGGGTGGAACGGGGCCTCCCCGGCCTCGAGGCGCCCCTCGTCCACGAGCTTCTGCACGAACGTGTGGTCCGTGGTGACCTGGGAGAACTCGCCGTCCGCGAGCCGGTAGGCACGGGAGTCGCCGATGTGCGCGATGTGCAGCGTGGTCCCCGCGAGCAGGCCGGCGGTGCACGTGGTGCCCATGCCGGCGAGCTTGGGGTTGGCGTGCACCAGCTCGTTGAGGATCAGGTTGGCGTTCTGGATCTCGTCCGGCAGCACCGTGGCCGGGTCCTCGTAGCCCACCGCATCCAGCGGGGCCAGGTCCAGCACCGTGGACGCGCTTGCCACGTCGCCGCCCACGTGCCCGCCCATGCCGTCCGCGAGCACGGCCAGATGACGGCCCACGTAGGCGGAGTCGTCGTTCTTGGCACGGACGCGGCCGACGTCGGAGCGGGCGGCGTAGCGGAGGACGAGGGTCATGGGTCAGGCCTCGAGCTCCATGACGGTCTTGCCGATGCGGATGGCCGTGCCGGGGCCCACGGGCAGCGCGCGGGTGACGGGGGCGCCGTTCACGTAGGTGCCGTTCGTGGAGCCGAGGTCCTCGAGGAACCAGCGGGTGCCCTGCGGGAACAGCCGGGCGTGGCGGCCGGAGGCGTAGTCGTCCACGAGCACCAGGTCGGCGTCCTGGGCGCGGCCCATCAGCAGGGGACGGCCCTCCAGGGCGATGGTCTGCCCGGCCTTCGGGCCCTCGACCACCCGCAGGGTCCGGGACAGCCGCGGGGCCGGCGTCGTCGGCGCGGACGCGGCGGGGGCCGGCGTCGACGCGGGCGCGGGGCGGTCGACCGCGGACGAGCCCGCCCCGGCGGCCCCGGCCGCGGGCACCGCGGTGACCAGGCCGGCGTCGCGCTGGGCCTGCTGGAGGCGTGTCTTGTTGCGTCGGCCGACCACGAGGTCGCGGCCCTGCGCCATGACGATGGAGATGATCAGCACCCACAGGGCCAGCAGCAGGCCCATGCGGAGCACGGCGACGGCGAGCTCGCTCATGCGCGGCCCCCCGTCCCGCCGAAGAACAGCAGCTCGGTCTGGCCGACGGTCACCACGTCCCCGTCGCGCAGGGTGACGGAGCCGTCCACGCGGCGGCCGTTGACGAGCACGCCGTTGCGACTGCCCAGGTCCAGGAGCGTGACCGTGGAGCCGACGGTGAGCAGGCGCAGGTGTTCGCGGGACACCGAGGAGTCCGGGATCACGAGGTCGGCACGCTCGGCCGAGCGGCCGAGGATGAGGTCGTCCCCGTCCAGGGGGAGCATGCGGCCGTCCAGCTCGAGGGCCGGGCCGGCGGGCCCGGTCACGGGGCGGCCCATCACGACGGTCGGCTGGTCGGCGTGGGCGGGGGCGGCGGGCGCGGTCGAGGCGGCGGCCCGGCGGGGCGCCGGACGGGGCCCGACGCGCGGGGCGGGGGAGGGCTTGCGGGGCGCGGCCGCCGGCAGGTCCTCGACCAGTCGGTCCGGCGCCGCGGCGGAGGCTCCCGGGCCGTGGGCGGTGGCGGGCGAGGCGCCGTCGTCGTGGGGGGCCGGGGCGGTGAGCGAGCCGTCGTCCAGGCGGGTGACCACGCGCAGGTCCCCGGCGCGCACGTCCGCGTCCGGGTGGAAGGCGACCCGGACCGTGCCGGGCAGCGCATAGCCCTGGGAGTCGGCGTGGCGGATGACCTCATCGCACAGCTCGCTGGCGAGGGTGGACCCCCACGAGCGGGCGCGTTCGAAGTCGGCGGGGGAGAAGTGGACCACGTAGCTGTTGGGCGCGACCGTGTGGCCCTCCGACAGGGCGAGAGACTCGTCGTCCATCGCCTGTCGCAGGGCCGAGGCGATCTCCACCGGCTTGACCGCCCGCGGACCGCCGGCCGAGAAGGCCGAGCGCACGGCCCGCTCCAGGCCGCGTTCGAGGTTGTCCAGAAGTCCCACGACGGGGCTCCTTTCCACAGTTGTCCGTCCCGATACTACGGGCCGGGCTGGGAGACCGCCGAGAACAGCGGGATTCTGCGGGGTGGAGCGCGGGTGGGAGAGGTGCTGGAGGGGGTGGGCCGCGGGCGTGGCGGGGACGCGGGGGTGGGCGTCGGGGCCGATTTGCATGCCCGGGCGGGCGGGGGTTAGAGTATTCCTCGCTGCCTGTGACGGTCGCCGGATGTCCGGGGCTGAGAGCGGGGAGCCACTCGCGCGAGTGGCGGAATTGGTAGACGCGCTGGCTTCAGGTGCCAGTGTTCGCAAGGACGTGGGGGTTCAAGTCCCCCCTCGCGCACCGAGGACGAAGGCCCCGGAACCGTGTGGTTCCGGGGCCTTCGGCGTTCCCGGGCTGGTCCCACTCACCCGTTGGGGGCGGTTTCGGGCGGTATCCACGCCGAATACCGCCCGAAACCGCCCCCAAACGCCGCGGGGTGGGCCGGGTGCGGGGCCGCGCGCCCGACGCCGGCCCTCACGGCTTGACGCACACCACCGGGACGCGCGCCTCGAGGATGATCTGCTGCGCGGCCGATCCCAGCAGCAGCTTGCCCACGGGGGAGCGGTGCTTCACGCCCACGACGATCCGGCTCGCGCCCACGCGCTCGGCGTGCTCGAGCAGGTCGCCGACGGCGTCCCGGCCGCGCTCCTGGGCGTGCGCCACGGACGCGACGACGCCGGCCTCGCGCGCCTCCGCCTCGTCCGGCTCGGTCCCGTCGAGGGAGAACCAGACCACGTCCTCTCCGCGCAGGGCCGCCTCGGCCAGGGCGGCCCGCCAGGCCGCGGCGCTCTCGGGGGTGCTGGTTCCGGTGCTGATGATCGTCATGGGGACCACTGTGCGTCATGGACGCGGCCCCCGTCACCACCCGGGCCGATTGTCGTCGGCGACTCTGCGGACGCGGAGCGCACGCAGCCTCGTCGCGCTGTTACGGTGACCTCCACCACTCGCACCTGTCCCCGGCGCCACTCCCTGGCGGCGGGGTGTCTCTGTTAGGAACCGCCATGTCCTCCACCTCCCCCGACGGCCCCCCGCGCCGACGCACGGGGATCGGCCGGATCGTCTTCAGCGTGATCGCGGTGCTCACCGTGCTCGCGGCCTCCGCCTTCTCCATCCGCTCGGCCTCGGGAGGCAACGACATCCGCACCAACCTGACCCTCATCGCTCCCGCGGCCGCCGGCGGCGGCTGGGACTCGTTCCAGCGCGAGCTGCAGCAGACCATGCGCGTCAACGGGCTCGTGAACAACGTCCAGGTGGTCAACATCCCCGGCGCCGGCGGCACCATCGCCCTCGGTCAGCTGACCACGCTCGAGGACGCGAACAACCTCATGGTGGGCGGCACCGGCCAGATCGCCGCCCACGCGGCCCGTGGCACCGGCCCCGAGCTCTCCCAGGTCACCGCGGTCAGCCGCGTCGTCGAGGAGTACAGCCTCGTGGTGGTCCCGGCGGACTCGCCGTACCAGAGCATGGACGACCTGGTGACCGCCTGGCGCGCCGACCCCGCCCACGTGGCGTGGACCGGCGGCGGCTCCTTCGACCAGCTCGTCATGGCGGACATCGCCCGCACGGCCGACGTGCCGGTCGCGGACACCACCTACATCCCGTCCGACGGCGGCGGCGAGGCCATCCAGGCCCTGCTCAACGGCACCGCCCAGGCCTCCGCCGGCGGCTTCGCGGACATCTACCCGCAGGTCCAGGCCGGCCGACTGCGCGCCCTCGGCGTGGTGGCGGCCGAGCCGCTGGCCGGCGTCGAGGAGATCCCGACCCTGCGCTCCCAGGGCTACGACGTCACGCTCACCAACTGGCGCGCCCTGTTCGTGCCGCCGGGCGTCTCCGCGGAGGAGCGCACGGAGCTCGAGGCCCTCATCGCCGAGGCGGTCGACACCCCCGAGTGGAAGGAAGCGGTGCAGCGCAACTACTGGAATCCGGTGCCCCTCTCCGGCACCGAACTCGAGGAGTTCATCGCCGCCGAGAAGGAGCGCATCGGCACGCTGACGGAGGAGATCAAGTGAGCCACGCATCCACCGTCCCCCCCGCCGCCGACGCCCCCTCCCGCTGGGGGCGCGCCGCCGGGCTCTCCGGACTCGTCATGCCGGCCGTGCTGGCCGCGTTCAGCCTCTACCTGCTGCTGGGATCCCTGGCCATGGACACCGAGGGCGCCGACTTCCCCGGCCCGGACTTCTTCCCGCTGATCCTCGCGGTCGCGGGCCTCGTGATCGCCGCCGCGCTCGCGGTGGAGGTCGTGCGCGTGCGCCAGTCCCCCGAGGGTCAGGCCGACGCGGACGGCGAGGTCGGCCAGGCGGCCGGTCCGCTGACCCTGTTCCACTCGGACTTCGGCGCGCTGGCCTGGTGCTTCCTCGGCTTCCTCGCGTTCGCCGTCCTGCTGCCCTGGCTGGGGTGGATCCTCGCCGGGGCGCTGCTGTTCTGGTGCATCACGCGGGCGTTCGGCGCCCCGCACCCCGTGTTCGACATCCTCGTCGCCCTGTTCGTCTCCTCGCTGGCCTACCTCGGCTTCGCGGTGGCCCTGGGCCTGACCCTGCCCTCGGGCATCCTGGGAGGTGGCTTCTGACATGGAGACCCTCGGACTCCTCATGGAGGGCTTCGCCGGAGCCCTCACCCCCATGAACCTGATCTGGGTGGTGCTGGGCTGTCTGCTCGGCACCGCGGTCGGCGTGATGCCCGGACTCGGCTCCTCGATGGCCGTGGCCCTGCTGCTGCCCATGACCTTCGCCCTCGAGCCCACCGCCGCGTTCATCATGTTCTCCGGCGTGTACTTCGGCGGCCTCTTCGGCGACTCCACGATGGCCATCCTCATGAACACCCCCGGCCAGGCCTCGGCCATCGCCTCCACGTTCGAGGGCCACCGCATGGCCCAGGACGGCCGGGCGGCCCAGGCCCTGGCGACGGCGGCCCTCGGCGCCTTCATCGGCGGCATGGTGGCCTCGGTGTGCGTCGTGTTCCTCGCCCCCGTCCTGGCGGAGTTCTCCACGAGCTTCGGGCCCGCGGAGTACTTCGCGCTCGCGCTCTTCGCGTTCGTGGCCACCTCCTCGGTGGTCGCGGACTCGGTGCTGCGCGGCCTGGCCTCCCTGGTGCTGGGACTGGGCATCGCCGTCGTCGGGATCGATGCGGTGACCGGCACCGAGCGCTTCACGATGGGCTCCCCGCAGCTGTTCGACGGCATTCCGCTCGTGACCGTCACGGTGGCGATCCTCGCGCTCGGCGAGGTGTTCCACGTGGCCTCCCGGGTGCGCCGCGAGCACGAGGACCTGCGCATCCGCCGCACCGGCCGGCCGTGGCTGTCGGGCGCCGAGTTCCGCGAGGCCGCCCCGGCGTGGCTGCGCGGCACGGCGATCGGCCTGCCATTCGGCATCGTGCCGGTGGGCGGCTCCGAGGTGCCGACGTTCCTGGCGTACTCGGCCGAGCGGCGCCTGGACCGGCGCCGGGCGCATCCGCAGTTCGGCCGCGGCGCGATCCGCGGGCTGGCGGCCCCGGAGGCCGCGGGCAACTCGACCACCGGCATGGCGATGGGCGCGCTACTCACGCTCGGCCTGCCCGTCTCCGCGACGGCGGCCATCATGCTGGCGGCGTTCCGCCAGTACGGGCTGCAGCCCGGCCCCCTGCTGTTCGACCGCAGCCCGGACCTCGTGTGGGCGCTGCTGGCGAGCTTCTTCATCGCGATGATCGTGCTGCTGGCGATCAACCTGCCGTTCGCGCAGCTGTGGGCCAAGCTCCTGCTCATCCCGAAGCACTACCTCTACGCGGGGATCACGCTGTTCTGCGGGCTGGGCATCTACGCCACCACGGGCGCGGTGTTCGACCTGCTGATGCTCCTGGGGATCGGCGTGCTGGGCTTCCTGATGCGGCGGTACGGCTACCCGCTGGCGCCGCTGATGATCGGCATGGTGCTCGGCCCGCTCGCGGAGACCAGCCTGCGCGACGCCCTGCTCAGCTCGGTGGGCGACCCGGCCGTGCTGGTCTCCACCCCCATCACGTGGGTGATCTACGGGATCCTGGCGATCGTGCTGGCGTTCTCGGTGCGGGCCGCCGTCGTGCGCCGGACGCGCCAGGACGTGTGAGCGGAGGAGGGATCCACGTCCCCCGAGGCAACGCGGGTTGAGTTGTCACCGGTGTGCGGCCTCCGCACCCGTGACAACTCAACCCGCGTTTCTGGTGGGCGGCGGCCCGCTCAGTAGTGGTACGTGTCCGACGGCGCCGTGATCGCGTTGTCCTGGTCCGGGTACCGCGTGGAGTGCACCCCGAACGCGGTGGCCAGCCCGAGGATCTTCTCCGCACGCGCCTTGCGGGGCAGGTCGGAGCCGTTGCGGATCTCGCCGCCGTCGGCCTCGAAGTCCGCGAGGAACTCGTGGGCCCACGCCAGCTCCTCCTGGGACGGGCTGAGGCCCTCGTTCACGGCCGCGCACTGCTCCGGCGCGAGGCACAGCTTGCCGGTCATGCCGAACTCCGCGGTCACCGCCGTCGCCTCGGCGAGCTTCACGCCGGTGGAGCCCACGGTCGGCCCGTCGATCGCGCCCGGCAGCCCCGTGGCCCGCGCCGCGATCGTGAACTGGGACCGCGTGTACGCCAGCGCCAGCGGCGACTCGCCCAGGCCGGTGTCGCGGCGGAAGTCGCCGATCCCGAAGGCCAGCCGGAACGTGCCCTTCGCGGCGGCGATCGAGTCGATCCGCTGCAGCCCGCGCGCCGTCTCCACGAGCGCCACGACGGGCACCCCGGGCAGCCGTCGGGCGGTCTCGTTCACGTGGTCCGTGGACTCCACCATCGCCAGCACGACGCCGGCCAGGCCGCCCTCGGCGACCGGCCCGCCCAGGTGCGCGGGCAGGGCCGCGGCGAGCGCCTCGACGTCCTCCTCCCACCACCGCGAGCCGAAGCCGTTGAGCCGCACCCAGCCGGTGTGCCCGGAGGTCAGCCAGGAGACGGCGTCCGCGCGGGCCTGGTCCTTGTCCTTGGGGGCCACGGCGTCCTCGATGTCGAGGATGACGATGTCCGCGGCCGAGTCCTCGGCGGGCTGGAACCGTTCGGGCTGGGCGGCGTTGACCAGCAGCCAGGAGCGGGCGAGCTCCGGGTCGATGCGCTGGCCGGGCACGGGCTGGAACGCGGGGGAGGGGGTGATCGCGGCGGGCAGGGTCACGGTCATGAGGGGCTCCTTCACGGGGCTGGGGCGTCGGGCCGAGGTCGCGGGCGGGGTGCCTCGCGCGGCGGACGGCCGGGGGACGGACCAGGTGGGCCCTGAGCGAGCAGCGTCGGTTCGACGCCGAAGGGCGCCGCGGGTGTGCGGCGCGTCCACAGCACAGTACACGCCGCCGTGTCCGACGTCACCCGGGTGGGCGTGGATCTCGGCTCAGGAGGGGTGACGGGTGCGGGGGGAGCGCGTAGCGTTCATCGGGGTCCGGACGACGTCGGCCGCGCAATGGGGCGCGGCCCTCCGCGCGTCGGTCGGGCCGCGACACATCCCTGCCCACCGGACCACGAGGACGCTCAATGACGAGGATCCCCGCCGAGGACGAGGCCGTGACGGCCCCGTCCTCCCCGCTCGACAACGCCCTGGCCCAGCTCTCCGCCGCCGTGAAGACGCTCGGCTACGACGAGGGCCTGCACCAGATGCTCGCCGCCCCCCGCCGCGAGATGGCCGTCTCCATCCCCCTGCGCCGCGACGACGGCTCCACCGAGGTGCTCCGCGGCTACCGCGTGCAGCACAACTTCTCCCGCGGCCCGGCCAAGGGCGGCGTGCGCTTCAGCCTGGACGTGGACCTGGACGAGGTCCGCGCACTGGCCATGTGGATGACCTGGAAGTGCGCCCTGCTGGACGTGCCCTACGGCGGCGCCAAGGGCGGGGTGACCATCGACCCGCGCCAGTACTCGAAGGCCGAGCTCGAGCGCGTCACCCGTCGCTACACCTCCGAGATCCAGCCGATCATCGGCCCCGAGGTGGACATCCCCGCCCCGGACGTGGGCACGGACGAGCAGACCATGGCCTGGATGATGGACACCTACTCGGTGAACGTCGGCCACACCACGCTCGGCGTGGTCACCGGCAAGCCCGTCTCGCTCGGCGGCTCGCTGGGCCGCGCCTCCGCCACCTCGGCGGGCGTGGTCTACGTGGCGCTCGCCGCGCTCGAGCACCTCGGCATCGAGCCGTCGCGGGCGACGGCCGCGGTCCAGGGCTTCGGCAAGGTCGGCGCCGGCACGGTCGAGCTGCTCGAGGCGGCCGGAGTGAAGGTCGTGGCCGTGTCGGACCAGTACGGCGCCGTGCGCGACGACGAGGGCCTGCACTACGACGCCCTGCAGAGGCAGCTCTGGGACACCGGCTCCGTGAAGGACACCCCCGGCACCGCGCCCATGGACGCGGACGAGCTGCTCGAGATGGACGTGGACCTCGTGGTCCCGGCCGCCGTGCAGTCCGTGCTGACCGAGGAGAACGCCCCGCGCGTGCGCGCCCGGCTGGTCGTGGAGGGCGCCAACGGCCCCACCACGGGCGAGGCCGACCGCATCCTCGAGGAGAAGGGCGTCCTGGTCGTCCCGGACATCCTGGCCAACGCCGGCGGCGTGATCGTCTCCTACTTCGAGTGGGTCCAGGCGAACCAGGCCTACTGGTGGAGCCGCGAGGAGGTGGACGAGCGCCTGAAGCGGCGCATGGTCGCCGCATGGAAGGCGGTGCTGGCCACCTCCGAGAGCCGCCGCGTGAGCCTGCGCGAGGCCGCCACCCTGACCGCTGTCCAGCGCGTGGCCGAGGCCCACCGCACCCGCGGCCTCTACCCGTGACGGGGGGCGGCCCCGCCGCCTGACCCCGTCCGGCCGCCCGAGCGCGGCCCCGCTGCCCGACCGCGGGCCGACGGCCCGGAACCCCGGAGGTTCCGGGCCGTCGTCGTGGGCGGACGCGGCCTGATGTGCCCCCGGACCGTGACCTCCGTCTCTATTTCGAATTTTGACGATCAAGCGTGGACGGCCTGCCCGGATGATGTTTGAATTTGAAACAAGTTCGGAGGCCCAGGAGCCATCGCCGCCGCGGCGGCCCACCCCGGACACACCAGACAGACCCGCTTCAGAAGGAGCACCCCATGAACGCCATCACCACCGGAACCTGGAATCTCGACGCCGCCCACTCGGACGTCGACTTCGTCGTCCGCCACGCGGGCATCTCCAAGGTGCGCGGCACCTTCCACGCCGTGGAGGGCCAGCTCGTCATCGCCGAGCAGTTCGCCCAGTCCTCCGTGGACGTGACCGTCGACGTCGCCTCCATCAGCACCAAGAACGAGGGCCGCGACGGCCACCTGCGCTCCGCCGATTTCTTCGACGTGGAGCAGTTCCCCACCATGACCTTCCGCTCCACCGAGGTCCGCGGCGAGCCCGAGGAGTTCACCCTGGTCGGGGAGCTGACGCTGCACGGCGTCACCCGGACCGTGGAGCTTGAGGCCGAGTTCGGCGGCCAGGACAAGGATCCCTTCGGCGCGACCCGCGTGGGCTTCGAGGCCACCGGCGAGATCTCCCGCAAGGACTTCGGTCTGACCTGGAACGCCGCCACCGAGGCCGGCGGCGTCCTGGTCTCGGACAAGGTGAAGCTCGAGATCGGCGCCGCCTTCGTGCTGTCCGAGGCCGACGCCCAGGCCTGAGCCTGAGTCGACCTCGCGCGTCGAGACCGGGTCCCTCGATGAGGGGCCCGGTCTCCTCATAGGGTGGGGCCCATGATGGCTTCGAAGACCCCGCACCAGAACGTCACGTTCGACCTGCCCACCAAGGACGCCGGCCAGGACGGCGACCGGACGGGCCACGGCTACCTCGCGCTGCCCGCCTCCGGGAAGGGCCCCGGCGTGATCGTGATCCAGGAGTGGTGGGGCCTGGTGGACCACATCAAGGATGTGTGCGACCGCCTCGCCGACCTCGGCTTCGTCGCGCTCGCCCCCGACCTCTACGGAGGCTGGATCGCCCACGACGGCGACGAGGCCGGCGAGATGATGCAGAACCTGCCCGCCGAGGAGGGGGCCCGCCAGCTGGCCGGCGCCGTCGACTGGCTGCTCGCCCGGGACGAGGTGACCTCGCAGACCGTGGGCGCGATCGGCTTCTGCATGGGCGGCGGCTTCGTGCTCGCCCTCGCGGCCCAGCAGGGCGACAAGGTCTCCGCCGCCGTGCCCTTCTACGGCGTGGGCCAGGGCGTGCCCGGCGACTTCTCCGGCGTCACCGCCGCCGTCCAGGGCCACTACGCCGAGCAGGACGACTCCTTCCCCGTCGAGGACGCGCGGGAGCAGGAGCAGCAGATCCGTGAGGAGTCCGGGGCCGACGTCGAGTACTTCTACTACGACGCCCCGCACGCCTTCCACAACGACGAGAACCCCCAGGGCAACTACCGGCCCGAGGCCGCGGCCCTCGCCTGGGACCGCGCCGTCTCCTTCCTGAAGGAGAAGGTCCGCTGAGCGGCTCCCGTGGCGGCCGGGGCGGGAAGTCCCGCGCGAGCAGGGGCGGCCCCGCCCGGTCCACCCGCTCCGGCGGCGGGCGCGGCGTGGCCAAGGGCGTGAAGCCTGCGGGCCGCGCCGGGGGCGAGGGCCGGCGTCGTCCCGCGCCCGCGCCACCGGCCGACCTGCCCGTCCCGCCCGAGACCCTCTTCCTGGCCACCATCCCCGGGGCCACGCCGTCCACGTGGGTGGAGCGGTTCACCACGCGCCAGCGCACGGTGCAGCTCGTCAACCACGACGACGCGGCCCAGCTGGCCCACCTCGCCCACGACGCCGCCGGTCAGCCCCGCCACTTCCTGCCGCAGCTGGGCTACGTGCGGCGCCGACGCGACGTGCCCGTCGAGGAGTTCCTGCGCGCCGGCGGCGTCGACCCGCGGCACGTGCACCTCGTGGGCGTCTACTCCGAGCTGCCGGTGGTGTGCGTGGGCAGGGACCACCTGCTCGCCGCGTGGGACGTGGACGCGGACGGCCCGGTGCCGCCCGCCGAGCTCGACCCGGACGAGGAGCTGGATCCCGCCCGCTTCGCCCCGGCCCCCAGCCCGGAGCCGATGGACGCCGCCGAGCTGCCCGGCGCGGGCGAGCGGATGGCCCTGGAGATCGCCGCGTCCGGCGCCGGCCACGTCGTGCTGCCGATGTCCGTGGCCCGCATGTTCGGCCGCAAGGACGTGATCGTGCTGCCGCTGGCCTCCACCCTCGACGACACCGTGGGCCTGTCCCGCGCCGACCGCGAGGCCGCCGCCACGCGGTCCGCGCTCGCGGACGAGCAGGCGCGGGCCGAGGCGGAGGCGGGCGCCGCCGTCGTCGACGGGGCGGATCCCGCGGGCCACGGCGACGACGACGCCCGCCACCCCGGCTGGGACGTCGCCCTGGCCTGGCTCAAGGCGGCCGACTCGGAGCTCGTGCAGGCGTTCGTGGGGGTGGCGCGCGGGCGGCGGGGCGCCAGCTCGCGCTGAGGGCGGGCGCGCCTATGCTCGGAATGACCCGCATCACACTCAAGGAGGGCGCATGTCCGAGCATCAGCAGCACGTCGGCCGCCGGGACCCCCGGATCAGCGACGAGGCCATCGAGCGGGGCCGCCGCGCCCACGAGCTCGACCGCGCGCACGTGTTCCACTCGTGGAGCGCGCAGCGCGACCTGAATCCCATGACCATCCTCGATGCCGAGGGGTCGTGGGTGTGGGACGGCGAGGGTCGGCCCATGGTCGACTTCAGCGGGCAGCTCGTCTTCACGAACGTCGGCCACCGCCATCCGAAGATCGTGGCCGCGATCCGCGAGCAGGCCGAGACGCTGGCCACCGTGGCCCCGCAGCACGTCAACGACGCCCGGTCCGAGGCGGCCCGGCTGATCACGGAGCGGCTGCCGGAGTCCATCAACCACGTGTTCTTCACGAACGCGGGCGCAGAGGCCAACGAGCACGCGGTGCGGATGGCACGCCTGCACACGGGCCGGCACAAGGTGCTCTCCGCGTACCTCTCGTACCACGGCGCCACGCGCCTGACGGCGAACCTGACCGGCTCCCTGCGGCGCGTGGGCTCGGACTCGGCGTCCGACGGCGTCGTGCACTTCCAGCCCGCGTACACGTACCGCTCCGCGTTCGGCTCGGAGAGCGACGAGCAGGAGGCCGAGCGCGCGCTGGCCCACCTGCGCGACGTGATCGAACTCGAGGGCCCCTCCACCGTGGCCGCCGTGATCCTCGAGGCCGTCCCCGGCACCGCGGGCATCTTCCTGCCGCCGCCCGGCTACATGGCCGGCGTCAAGGAGCTGTGCCGCGAGCACGGGATCCTGCTGATCATCGACGAGGTCATGGTCGGCTTCGGCCGCGTGGGCGAGTGGTTCGGCCACCAGCTCACGGGCGTCACCCCGGACATCGTCACGTTCGCCAAGGGGGTCAACTCCGGGTACGTGCCGCTGGGCGGCGTCGCCATGAGCGACGACGTCTACGAGAGCTTCGCGACCACGCCCTACCCCGGCGGCCTGACCTACTCGGGCCACCCCCTCGCGTGCGCGGCCGCCGTCGCCGCGATCACCGCGATGGAGGAGGAGGGCATGGTCGCCCACGCGAAGCGCATCGGCGAGGAGGTCATCGGGCCGCGCCTGGCCGAGATCGCCGCGGCCCACCCGAGCGTGGGCGACGTGCGCGGCGCCGGCGCGTTCTGGGCCGTCGAGCTGGTGAAGGACCGGCAGACCCGGGAGCGGCTGGCCCCGCTCGGTCAGGTCGCGCCCGTGATGGGGCGGATGATGGCCGAGGCCAAGGACCGCGGGCTGTTGCTGTTCATGGCCGAGAACCGGTTCCACCTGTGCCCGCCGCTGAACATCTCGGACGAGGACCTGCGCTTCGGCCTCGACGTGCTCGACCAGGTCCTCGCCCTCGCCGACGAGGAGGTCGCGGCCGGCTGACGGGACCCGCCCCCCAGCCCCGCCCGGCCCCGCGCAGCCGACCCCCCGCGTTTTCGAACGTGAAAGGGGGGTTCTGAGCGCTTTCGGTCGTGGGATCGGCCCTACCTCACGACCGAAAGTGCGCGTGGCGCGGGATCGGGGTCAGCCGAGCCGGCCGGCCTCCGAGGCCTCGAACTGCTCCTCGTCCTCGGGCACCGGCTCGGTGCCGCGGGCGCGGGCGATCGTCGTCATGAGGTGGTACACCACCAGGGCGGCGACCGTGCCGAGCGTGATGCCGCCGAACACGAGTCCGCCGACCACGAGCTGGGGGTCGGCGATCGCGATGATCAGGCCCGCACCCGCCGTCATGAGGTTCACGGTGTTGGAGAAGTCCACGCGGTTCTGCACCCAGATGCGCACGCCCATCATGCCGATCATCCCGTAGAGGATGATGCCCGCGCCGCCGGCCACCCCGGCCGGGATGGTGGCGACGGCGGCCCCGAACTTCGGCAGGAACGCGAGGGCGATCGCGGTCAGGCCGGCCACCCAGTACGCCGCCGTCGAGTAGACGCGCGAGCTGGCCATCACGCCGATGTTCTCCGCATACGTGGTGGTGCCGACGCCGCCGCCCGCGCCGGAGAGCATGGTCGACAGGCCGTCCGCGATCAGGGCACGGCCGGTGAGCGGGTCCAGGTCGCGCTTGGTCATCAGCCCGACGGTCCTGACATGGCCGATGTTCTCCGCGACCAGCACGAGCACGACGGGCAGGAACAGGGGCAGCAGGTCCCAGCGCAGCTCCGGGCCGTGGAAGGGCGGCAGCCCGATCCAGGCGGCCTCCCCGACGGCGGCGAAGTCCACCTGGCCCTGCGCGAGGGCCAGCACGTAGCCCACCACGATGCCCACGAGGATGGACAGGCGGCCCAGGAGCCCCCGGAACGTCACGGCCGTGAGCACCACCGCCAGGGCCGTGCCGAACGTGGTGACCGGCACCTCCTGCATGGCCGTCGTCGTGGCGCCGGCGAGGTTGAGGCCGATCAGGGCCACGATCGTGCCCATCACCGCCGGCGGCATGAGCGCGTGGATCCAGCCGGTGCCGGCGCGGTGCACGATCACGCCGATCACCGTGAGCAGCAGGCCCGTCACGAGGATGCCGCCGAGCGCGGCCCCCGTGCCGCCGATCGTGGCGGCGGCCGTCAGCGGTGCGATGAACGCGAACGAGCTGCCCAGGTACGAGGGCAGGCGGTTGCCCGTGATGACCAGGAAGAGCAGGGTGCCGAGGCCGGAGAAGAGCAGCGCCGTCGTCGCGGGCATGCCGGTCAGGGCGGGCACGAGCACGGTGGCACCGAACATGGCCATCACGTGCTGCACGCCGATGCCCACGGTCCGCGGCCAGCTCAGCCGCTCGTCCGGGGCGACGACGGTGCCCGGGGTGATGGTGCGGCCGTCGCCGTGGAGGCGCCAGCCGGGGCCGCGCGAGGGCCGGGTGGGGGTGGGGGACATGGCCGCCTGCCGAGGGGTCGGGGATGGGGGTGTCGGGCGTTTCTCGGGGGCCTGGAAGCCTGAGCACAGCCCCGGTTCCGCGCCGGTGATTAGGGTACCGTGGGGCGCGTGGCTCAGTACTGTGGTGTGATCGGAGAGGCGCTCGTCGACG
The DNA here is from genome assembly GCF_040546065.1 of Micrococcus sp. UYEF5. Classification (NCBI taxonomy): domain Bacteria; kingdom Bacillati; phylum Actinomycetota; class Actinomycetes; order Micrococcales; family Micrococcaceae; genus Micrococcus; species Micrococcus sp. UYEF5. Next base: position 18,643 of record NZ_JBEPNB010000009.1, on the reverse strand, counting down.
TCGTGGTCTCGGACACCGCGACCCCCCGCGTGCACGTCGGGGGCAGCCCCCTGAACGTGGCCGTGGGCCTGAGTCGGCTGGAGCGGCCCGTCCTGTTCGCCGGCCGCCTCGGCCGCGATGCGCACGGGGACATGATCGCCTCGCATCTGCGGGAGAACGGCGTGCGCTGCCTGCTCGAGCCGGATGCCGCCGCCACCTCCGTGGCCACCGCCCGCCTGGACCCCACGGGCGCCGCCAGCTATGAGTTCGAGCTGGACTGGACGCTGCCGCCCGCCGCCGCGCTCGCCCGGGACTTCGACGACGCCGCCGGCGGCCCGCTGCACCACATGCATGCCGGCTCCATCGCCACCATGCTCGCCCCCGGCGACGCCGAGGTGATGGCCCTGCTCGAGCGGATCTCCGCGGTCACGACCATCAGCTACGACCCCAACGTGCGGCCCACGATCGTGCCGGACCGGGCGTTCGCCCGCGCCCGCGCGGAGGAGTCCGTGCGGCTGGCGGACGTGGTGCACGCCTCGGACGAGGACATCGCGTGGCTGTACCCGGACCGCCCGCTGCGCGAGTCGCTGCAGGCGTGGCAGCAGATGGGCCCGGCGTTCGTGGTGATGACCCGCGGCGCCGAGGACATCGTGGCCGTCACCGCGCACGGCGTGGTGGAGCGCCCGATCGTGCCCGTGGACGTCGCGGACACCGTGGGCGCCGGTGACTCGTTCACCGCCGCCCTGCTCGCCGCCCTCGACGACCGCTCCCTGCTCGGCGCCGCGAACCGCGGCCGCCTGCACGCGATGGACCCGGCCGACGTCGAGTCGGTGCTGATCTACGCCTCCCGCGCGTCGGCGATCACGGCTTCCCGCCCGGGGGCGGACCCGCCCACGCGGGCCGAGCTGGCGGACTGATCCCACGCCCGCCCGTCCCCGCACGAATCTGTTGCGCATCCGACCCTTCCGGCGGGCGGGGACGCCCCCAGAAGGGTCAGAGACGCAGAAGATCCCGGTCGCCTCAGAGCAGGCCCAGCCCTCGCACGGCGTCGCGCTCGGCCTCCAGCTCGGCGACGGTCGCAGCCAGCCGCCCGCCCTCACCCGGCAGCACGGACTCGTCCGGCTCCAGCCCCGGCACGATCCGCCACGCGGTGCCGCCGTCGGACGTCACGGGGAACGAGCTGATCAGCCCCTCCGGCACCCCGTAGGAGCCGTCCGAGACCACCGCGGCCGACGTCCGGCGCGGCGCCCCGTCCGCGTCCGCACCGGTGCCGAGGGTCCAGTCGCGCATGTGGTCGATCGCCGCGGATGCCGCCGACGCCGCCGAACTCGCCCCGCGCACCTCGATGATCTCCGCGCCCCGCTTCGCCACGCGCGGCACGAACTCCTCGCCCGCCCACGCCGGATCCACCACCTCGAGCGCCGGCCGCCACGTCCCGTCCACCCGCACGCGGGCGTGGGTGAGGTCCGGGAACTGGGTCGCGGAGTGGTTGCCCCAGATCGTCACACCGGCCACGTCCGTCACCGCGACGCCGGCCCGCGCCGCCAGCTGCGCCACGGCCCGGTTGTGGTCCAGCCGGGTCAGCGCCGTGAAGCGCTCGGCCGGCACGTCCGGGGCGTGGGCGGCGGCGATCAGCGCGTTGGTGTTGGCCGGGTTCCCGACGACGACGACCCGCACGTCCTCCGCCGCGTGGTCGTTGATCGCCCGGCCCTGAGGGCCGAAGATCCCCCCGTTCGCCTCGAGCAGGTCGCCCCGCTCCATGCCCTTCGTGCGCGGCCGCGCGCCGACGAGCAGCGCGTGCTGGACCCCGTCGAAGGCGCGGGCCGGGTCGTCCGTGACCTCCACGTCGGCCAGCAGCGGGAAGGCCGCGTCGGCGAGCTCCATGGCGGTGCCCTCCGCGGCGCCCAGGGCGGCCGGGATCTCGAGCAGGCGCAGCCGGACCGGGGTGTCCGGGCCGAGCATCCCGCCGGCGGCGATGCGGAAGAGCAGCGCGTAGCCGATGTTGCCGGCGGCGCCGGTGACGGTGACCGTGCGGGGCGTCGTCGACGCGGGGTCCGGGGCGGTGTCCTGTGCGGTGGTCTGCTGTGCGGTGTCCACGCCCCCATCGTGCCCCCGCTCGCCCGCGGAGGACACCCCGGCCCGCCGCACGGCCCCGGCCTAGACTGGGCGCATGCCCGCCCTGCCCCTGCCCTCGCGCCGTCCGCGGATGATCGCGACGGACCTGGACGGCACCATCATCGGGTACCGGCACACGCGGTCGGGGCGCCTGAGCCCGCGCACCATCACGGCGCTGCGGGACGCCCACGACGCCGGCGTCGAGGTGGTGTTCGTGACCGGCCGTCCCCTCCGCTGGCTCGGCCCGCTGAGCGCGCAGCTCGGCCCCGTCGGACCGGTGATCTGCTCCAACGGCGCCGTCCTCGTGGACACCGCCACGGACGACGTCCTGATCGCCCACCCCATGCCCGTCGAGGCCGTGTGGACCGCCACGGACCGGCTGCGCGCCCTGGACCGCACCGTGTCCTTCGGCGCCGAGACCCTCGAGGGCTTCTTCTGGGAGCACGCGTTCTCCGAGCGCGCCGAGTTCCGGGCCGAGGTCCACGCGGCGGCCACGCTCGAGGCCGCGCTGCCGGGTCGGCTGGGCGTGGTGAAGCTGCTGGCCCGCTCGGACACCCTGGCCCCGGACGCCTTCCTCGCCGCGGCCCGCGCCGAGCTGGACGAGCTCGTGAGCGCCACGCACTCCGCGCCCGGCATCGCGCTCGTGGAGATGTCCGCCCCGGGCGTGCACAAGGCCGCGACCCTCGCCGAGTTCGCCGCGAGCCGGGGGGTCGCGCCGGTCGACGTCGTCGCGTTCGGGGACATGCCCAACGACCTGGAGATGCTCCAGTGGGCCGGTCTCGGCCTGGCCGTGGCCTCGGGCCATCCGTCGCTGCTGGCCGCGGCGGACGGCGTGGTCGGGGCGTGCGACGACGACGGGGTGGCCGCCACCGTCGAACGCCTGCTGGAGCTGCCCACGGACTGAGCCGCGGGCCACCCCCGGCGGGTCAGAGGAACTCGTACGGGTCGAACGCCTCGACGTCGATCACGCGCAGGCGCGGCAGGGACGAGTCGAACGCGCCCACCGCGTGCTCCAGGTCGAAGAACTCGACCCCGGGGATGCGGCGCAGCTCGTGGGAGAGGAACTCCTCGAAGCCCATGATCCCGGTGCGTCGGCCCGGCGTGGCCGCGAGGTCGGTGAGCTGGGGGGCGAAGTCGGCGTCGTGGCTGACGAGGACGACGTCGTCCTCCCGGCCCAGCAGCGCCTCCGCGGTGCGCTGGATGCCGATGTCCACGACCTTGCCCTCGCCCCGCAGCATGATCGGCTGGAAGCCGAGGGCGGTGAGCGCCTGGACGAACGGGATGGGGATCTCACCGTCGATGGCGAGGAAGAACAGGCCCTTGACCGGCTGGTCCCAGCGGTCCTCGAGGTAGCCGAGCAGGCGCTTCCAGCGTGGCCGCTCGTCGGGCTGGGGGCGCCGCTGCAGGATGGACGTGCCGAGGGTGGCGTCGATGTTCTCGCCGTCGATCAGCAGGTAGGTGGTTCGCTCGCTCACGCTCTCGAGGCTACCCGCTGGGGTGGACGTCGGTCAGCGCGCGCGGTCGAACGGGGCCGTCAGCAGGCGGACGACGCCCTCCAGCGGCCCCGCGCGGAACGGGCCGATACGCACGACGGCCCGCCACAGCAGCGGCAGCAGCAGCGCGCCGGCCACCAGCACGGCCAGGTTGAACCACGTGTCGTCCGTGCCCGTGGCGCTGCGCCACGGCCCGGGTCCGAGCCCCCGCACCCAGCCGAGGTACCACAGGTGCGCCACGTACACGGACAGCGTCATCGCGCCGGGCACGGCCAGCAGCCCGGCCCACCGCGGCGCCAGGGCCGCGCACCCGCCGAGCACGATCAGCACGAGGCCCGTGTCCAGCAGGGCCTCCGCCGGGGTCGCCGTGTAGGGCACGGGGGCGGCGCCGGTCCGTGTCCGGGACAGGGCGAGCACGACGCCGGCCAGCGCGATCCCCCCGGCCGCCCAGGCGAGTCCCGTGAGCCGTGCGCTCCGGGCCGGGGCCGCCGTCGTCGTGCCGTGGACGGTGGCGACCAGCACCGCCCCCAGCAGCGCCCACGCGAGGAACAGGGGGAGGCGGTACGGGCCGTCCGTGAGGAACGCGGAGACCCACGGGGTCAGCGTCGCGCGGCTCAGCCCGAGCGCCTGCGCGGCGGGGACGAGCCGGTCGACGACGTCGGCCGTCGGTGTGGCGGCGAGCAGGAGGCCGCCTCCGCCGGCCAGGACGGCGAGCACGAGGTGCGCGGCGAGGGGGAGGGCGGCCAGCAGTGCCATGAGCACCGTGAGCACAGCCAGGTGCGCCAGCACGTTCACGACGGCCGCCCCGAAGAGCCCGGTCAGCCACGCCGCCCCGCACAGGGCGGCCGCCCGCACAAGCGCGCGGGGCACGGCCCGGCCACGGCCCAGCCACTCCGCCTCGAGGCGCGCGCCCACGCCCACGAGCGCCGCGAACAGGGGCGCGGTGAGGTGCTCGGAGAGGTGGAGCACCCCACCCGGGCCGCCGGCGGGCGCCGTGTGGGCGACCATCATCGCGACCAGGGCCAGGCCGCGCGCGACGTCCACCCAGACCAGGCGGCCCCGGGCGGTGTGGGTGGCGGCGGGAGCGTGGGAGGAGGGGGCGGGCACGGCGACCTCCGAGGTGGGGGACTCAGTCCAGGACGCGGGTGAGGTCGGCGTCCTCGTAGCGGACCGGCTTCGAGCCGGTGACGAGCTTGTGGCCGAGCCACAGCGCGAGGAACAGGGGCAGGCCGATGTACGCGCTGGCCACGGCCACGAGGTCCACGTCGCCCATGAACGCCTGGTAGTTCTGGCCGAGGATCACGACGGCGCACATGACCAGCGCGACGATCGGGCCCAGGGGGAACAGGAAGGCGCGGTAGGGCAGGTCCTTCGGGTCGTGGCCCTGCGCGACGTAGGCCCGCCGGAACCGGTAGTGGCTCCAGGCGATGCCCATCCACACGATGAACCCGGCCAGGCCCGAGGCGGAGACGAGCCACACGTAGGCGGCGCCGTCCCCGATGAACGTGGTCAGGAAGCACGCCGCGCCCACCGCGGTGGTGGCGTAGAGGGCGTTCATGGGCACGCCGCGCCGGTTCACCTTCGCCAGGAAGCGCGGGGCCTTGCCGGAGTCGGCCAGGGCCCAGAGCATGCGGGTGGAGGCGTACAGGCCCGAGTTGCCCGCGGAGAGGATGGCCGTGAGGATCACGGCGTTCATCACGGAGGCGGCGGCGAGCACGCCCGCGTTCTCGAAGACGAGCGTGAACGGGGAGATCGAGATGTCCTCGACGTCGCTGCCCAGCAGGTGGGGGCTGGTGTAGGGGATGAGGAAGCCGACGACGGTGATCGCGCCGACGTAGAAGAGCAGGATGCGCACGAACACGGTGCGGATCGCCTTGGGCACGTTCTTCTCCGGGTCCTCGGCCTCGCCCGCGGCCACGCCGACCAGCTCGGTGCCCTGGAAGGAGAAGCCGGCCACCATGAAGATCGCCAGGATGCCGGCGCCGCCGCCCACGAAGGGGGCCTCGCCGTCCGTCCAGTTGTGGAAGCCGGGGGAGGAGCCGCCGAGGATGCCGACGATCATCAGGACGCCGAGCACCAGGAAGATCACCACCGTGGCGACCTTGATGAGCGAGAACCAGAACTCGCTCTCGCCGTAGGCGCGCGTGGAGAGGGCGTTGAGGCCGAAGAGCAGCGCGAGGAAGATCGCGGACCAGATCCACGAGGGCACGTCCGGGAGCCAGTACCGCATGATCAGGGCCGCCGCGACGAGCTCGGCGGCCACCGTGATCGCCCAGTTGTACCAGTAGTTCCAGCCGATGGCGAAGCCGAACGAGGGGCTCACGAAGCGGGTCGAGTACTCCTCGAACGCGCCGGAGACCGGCAGGTACGTGGACATCTCGCCGAGCGACTGCATCAGCAGGAACACCATGAAGCCGATGGCCACATAGGCCACGAGGGCGCCACCGGGGCCGGCGGTCGCGATGGTGTTGCCCGAGGCCACGAACAGGCCCGTGCCGATGGCGCCGCCCATCGCGATCATCGTCAGGTGCCGGGACTTGAGGGTGCGTTGCAGGGAGCCGCCCTCATGGGTGGCGTGGGCGGCGGAGGCGCGCGGCGTCGACGGGGACGTCCGGGGTGCGCTGGTGTCCACGGTGGCCTTTCGGTGGAGGAGCGGTCGGACGCGCGTCGAAGGCCGCGGCGTCCCACCCTGCTGCACGGTGGTAGAAGGGTATCCCGGCCGGGCGCGTCCGTCAGGCGGCGGGGACGAGTTCGGCGCGCAGCGCCGCCGTGAACGCGTCCACGTCCTCCTCGGTCGTGTCGAAGCCGCACACCCAGCGCACCTCGCGGCGCGCCGCGTCCCAGTCGTAGAACCGGAAGCGGGCGCGCAGCCGGTCGGCCACGCCCTCGGGCAGGACGGCGAACACGGCGTTGGCGTCCGTGGCCTGCGTGAACTCGACGCCGGCCAGCGAGCCGTCGGCGACCCCCGCCTCGATGCCGGCGCGCAGCCGGGCGGCCATGGCGTTGGCGTGGCGGGCGGAGCGCAGGTACAGGTCGCCGTCGAACAGGGCGAGCAGCTGCGCCGAGATGAAGCGCATCTTCGAGGCCAGCTGCATCTGGTTCTTGCGCAGGTACACGAGGCCGTCCGCGGCGTCCGGGTCGAGCACGACGACGGCCTCGGCCAGCAGCGCCCCGTTCTTGGTGCCGCCGAGGGAGAGCACGTCCACGCCGACGTCGGTGGTGAAGGCGCGCAGCGGCAGGCCCAGGGAGGCCGCGGCATTGGCGATGCGGGCGCCGTCCATGTAGACGCGCATCCCGTGCTCGTGGGCGTAGTCCGTGATGGCCTTGACCTCGTCCGGGGTGTAGACCGTGCCGAGCTCGGTGGACTGGGTGAGGTAGACGACCAGGGGCTGGGCGCGGTGCTCGTCACCCCAGCCCCAGGCCTCGGCGGCGATCAGCTCGGGGGTGAGCTTGCCGTCGTCGGTGGCCACGGGCAGCAGCTTGATGCCGGCGGACTTCTCGGGCGCGCCGCCCTCGTCCACGTGGATGTGCGCGGTGTCCGCGCAGATCACCGCGCCCCAGCGGGGCAGCATGGCCTGGAGCCCGACGACGTTCGCCCCGGTGCCGTTGAACATCGGCCACACGGTGGCGTCCTCGCCGAAGTGCTGGGCCACGACCTCCTGGAGGCGGGCCGTGTACACGTCCTCGCCGTAGGCGACCTGGTGGCCCCCGTTGGCCTCGGCGATCGCCGCGAGCACCTCCGGGTGGACGCCGGAGTAGTTGTCCGAGGCGAAGCCCCGCTCCTGCGGATCGTGGATCCTCTGCATGTCAGTCCGTTCCCTTCTCCTGGAGCGTGAGGACGGCGTCGTTCAGCGCGCCCGCCTCAGCCTCCCACAGTCGCGTGTACTCCTCGGCCAGCCGTGCCTCGAGCCCGGCGAGGGAGGTCACGCGGAACACGACGGCCGCCGAGCGCAGCGGGGTCCCCGCGTCCCGGGCGGCCTTGGCCCAGCCCTGCGCCACCGCGCGGGTCCATGCCTCGCTCGCCGCCTTCACCGCGGCGTAGTTCGCACCGCCGGCGAGCGGCCGGGTCACCGCCGTGGACGAGACGATCGCGAGGCGACCGGCGGACGAGGCCCGCAGGTCGTCGTCGAGGGCCCGGCTCACGTGCCGCAGCGCCGTGAACGAGGCCTCGAGGGCGCGGTAGTCCTCCTCGGTCTGGCCGGCGAGGCCCCCGCCGCCGCGCCAGCCGCCCACCAGGTGGAGCAGGCCGTCGATCCGGGTGCCGCGGGCGTGCAGGTCCTCGACGAGGCCGCGGACGGCGGTCTCGTCCGTGAGGTCCAGGGCCGCGGTCTCGGCGCCGAGTTCGGCGAGGGGGGCGAGCTTCGCGGCGTCGCGCCCGGTCGCGACGACGTGCGCGCCGGCGTCGAGGAGGGTGCGGGCGGCGGCCCGGCCCGAGGCGCTCGTGGCGCCCGCGATCAGGACGGCGCGGTCGGTCAGGGCGGCCACGGGTCAGGCGTCCGTGCCGCGGATCCCGGCGGTGGACTCGATGACGCCGCGCATCTTCTTCTCGAGGGCCTCGAAGAACATGGACAGCGGGAACTCGTCGTCGAGCACGAGGTCGGTGTAGCCCTTGGGTGGGCCGGCGAGCACCTCGCGCGGCAGGCCCTGCGCCCACACGGAGGCCGGGTGCGGGGTGACCACGGAGGCGACGAGCTCGTAGGCCTGGAGCCAGTGCACGGTCTTGGGGCGGTCGATGGACTCCCAGTAGAGCGTGTCGATGGCGTCGCCCAGCTCGACGACGGCGTCGGCGAGCCGGTCCCAGTCCACGCTGAGCTCGACGTCGCGCCACTGGATCACGTCCTTGCGGTGCAGCCAGGCGAAGAGCAGCTGGCCGCCGAGGCCGTCGTAGTTGCGGACGCGGGAGCCGGTGAGGGCGAAGCGGAAGACCCGGTCGAAGAGGACGGCGTGCTGCACGAGCCCGGCGTGGCGGCGGGTCTGCTCCTCGAGCGCGGTGAGCTGCTCGCCGGCGGCGGCGCGCGCCGTGAGGCGGCGCTCGATCGCCACGCACTCGCGGAAGGCGGTCATGTCGCAGCGCATCTCCTCGAGCGTGTAGAGGAAGAAGGGCATGCGCTGCTTGATCATGAACGGGTCGAAGGGCAGGTCGCCGCGCATGTGCGTGCGGTCGTGGATGAGGTCCCACATCACGAAGGTGCCCTCGGCGAGCTCCTGGCTGGAGAGCAGTTCGGCGAGCTCGGCCGGGAGCTCGAGCTGGGTGACCTCGGCGGCGGCGGTGACGACCCGACGGAAGCGGGCGGCCTCGCGGTCCTGGAAGATGGCGCCCCACGTGAAGGTGGGGATCTCGCGCATGGCCACGGTCTCGGGGAAGAGCACCGCCGAGTTCGTGTCGTAGCCGGGGGTGAAGTCGATCAGGCGCAGGGAGACGAAGAGGCGGTTGCCATAGTCGCCGGCCTCGAGCTCGGCGATGAACTCGGGCCAGATGGTCTCGACGATCAGGGCCTCCACGTGCCGGTCGGGGGAGCCGTTCTGCGTGTACATCGGGAAGACCATGAGGTGCCGGACGCCGTCGACGCGGTGCTCCTGCGGCTGGAAGGCGACGAGGGAGTCCAGGAAGTCGGGCTCGGCGAAGCCGCCGTCGGCCCAGCGGGCGAAGTCGCGGGGCAGGGCGGCGAGGTAGGCGGCGTCGTGCGGGAAGAGCGGGGCGAGCTCCTCGACGGCGGCGACGATGGTCTCCACGTGCTCGCGCGCGGCGGCGTGGTCCGCGGGGTCCGGGATGGAGCCGTCCTTGACCTGCAGGGGCTGCAGGGCGGTGGCGGCGGCCTTGAGGCGGAGCCAGGCCGGGTGGGTCTCGACGGTGCGCGCGTCGGCCGGGGTCTCCGGGACGACGACGTCGGTCCGGGCGGGCTGCAGAGTGGTGGACATGGAACCCCTCCTGAGGTCGAATCGCCGGAAAATATCCGGTGACGCGGATCACTTGCCGGAAGGGTTCCATGCGGGCACGGGGCTGTCAACCCGGCGGCCGGGGCCGGCTGATAGCGTGCGGCGCATGGACGACCCTGTCGACGCGCGGCTCGCGGCCGCCGTCTCCCATGACCCGCGCGCCACGCTCGCCCAGCTCTCCGAGCGGGTCGGCCTCTCGACCTCCGCCGTGCAGGCGCGCCTGCGTCGGCTCGAGAGCACGGGCGTGATCACGGGCTACCGCGCGCTGCTCGACCCCGAGGCCGTGGGCAAGCCGCTCTCCGCGTTCATCGAGATCAGCCCGCTGGACCCGCGCCAGCCCGACGACGCCCCCGAGCTCCTCGAGTCCATCGCGGCGATCGAGGCGTGCCACTCCGTGGCCGGCGACGCCGCGTACATGCTCTTCGTCCGCGTCGGCTCCCCGCGGGAGCTCGAGGCGCTGGTGACGGAGATCCGCCAGACGGCGTCGGTGTCCACCCGGACCACCGTGGTGCTGCAGACCTTCTACGAGCACCGCCCCATGCTGGAGCTGCCGGCGGAGGACTGAGGGCGGGCGCTTCGGCCCCTCCTGTCACGCGAGAGGTCGGAATGAGGGCCGATCTGACGTTCATTCCGACCTCTCGCGTTCCCGGCTGCGGCAGTGAGTACCCCACCGCCCGTCCCGCTACGGTGATCCCGTGCGTCCGACCTCGCCCCGTCCCGCCCCCGCCTACCTCAGCGACTCCGTCCCCGCCCGTCGCGGCCACCCGCTGGGGTTCGCCCACCGGGGCGCCGCCGTCGACCGGGAGAACTCCCTGGCCGCGTTCGTGGACGCCCACGCCGCCGGGTTCACCTACCTCGAACTGGACGTGCGCACCACCGCGGACGGCGAGCTCATCGTGTTCCACGACGAGACCCTGGACCGCGTCAGCACGGGCCGCGGCCGGCTGCGCGACCACACGTGGGAGCGGCTGGCGGACGTCACGGTCGGCGGGGAGCCGCTGCTGCGCTTCACCGAGCTGCTCACGGCGCTCCCCGAGGCGCGCCTCAACGTGGACCTCAAGGACCGCGCGTCGGCCCCGGCCCTGGCCCGGATCCTCGCCGAGCACGGCGCCTGGGACCGCGTGCTCGTCGCCTCGTTCCACGACTCGCGGCGCCGCCTCTTCCGACGCGCCCTCGCCCGCCTCGGCCACCCCGAGCGGGCGTACGGGCCGGAGCGGGTGGCGACGTCGGGCGGGGCGGCCGCCATCGCGGCGCTCGTGACGCTGGGTCCGCTGGGACTGACCCGCTGGCTGCGCCGGTACGCCCTCGACGTCGACTGCGTGCAGGTGCCCGTCCGGCACGGCCGCGTGCCCGTGGCCACCGCCGACTTCGTGCGCCGCTGCCACGCGGCGGGCCTGCCGGTGCACGTGTGGGTCGTGGACGAGTCCGCGGAGATCGAGCGCCTGCTCGACCTCGGTGTCGACGGGATCATGACCGACCGTGCCGACGTCCTCGCCGAGGTCTACGACCGCCGCGGCTTCTGGCCGCAGCGCTGACCCCCACCCCTCAGAGCATCTTCGGCAGCAGCGCCCGCTTCATCCGCCCGTACGGCGGGTACGCGGTCTTGAGCGTGTCCACCTGGTCCGACTTCGTGATGGACGGGCGCAGGTGGGAGAACGTCTCGAACCCGTGGATGCCGTGGTACGCGCCCATCCCGGACGCGCCGATCCCGCCGAACGGCAGCGTCGCGATGCCGGCGTGCAGCAGGCCGACGTCGTAGCCGAGGCCGCCGGCCTGCACCTGGTCGTCGAAGGCCCGGTGATAGCTCGGCCGGTCCGTGAACAGGTACGCGGCCAGCGGGTGCGGGCGCTCCGCGATGAAGTCCAGGGCGTCCTGGAAGGTGTCCACGGTCAGCACGGGCAGGATCGGGCCGAACAGCTCCTCCTGCATGAGCGCGCCGTCCGGCGTGACGCCCGTCACCACGGTCGGCGCCATGTACCGCCCCGCCACATCCACGTCGCCGCCGACGAGCAGCTCGGCGCCGGCGTCGAGGTCCGCCTGGAGCATCGCCCGCAGCCGCTCCGCGTGCTCGGCGGAGATGAGCCGGCCGTAGTCCCTCGACGCGCGGGGGTCGTCGCCGTAGAACTCGCGCAGGGCTGCGGGGAGCTCGGCGGTCACCTGGCGCAGCGCGGCCTCGCCGACGGCCAGCACGTAGTCCGGGGCCACGCACGTCTGGCCCGCGTTGGTGAACTTCGCCCACGCGATGCGGCGGGCCATCGCGCCCGTGTTCCGCGACGGCGTCACCACCGCCGGCGACTTGCCGCCCAGCTCGAGCGTCACGGGGGAGAGGGTCTTCGCCGCCGCCTCGTAGACGATCCGGCCCACGCGCTCCCCGCCGGTGTAGAGGATGTGGTCCCACGGCTCCGCCAGCAGCGCGGTGTTGCACTCCTTGCCGCCCGCCACCACGGAGACCAGCGCGGAGTCCAGGTACTGCGGCACCAGCTCCTGCAGCGCCGCCGCCGTGGCCGGGGCCTTCTCCGACGGGCTGAGCACCACCGTGTTGCCGGCCGCCAGCGCGCCCACGACCGGGGCGAGCGCGAGCTGCACCGGGTAGTTCCACGCGCCGATGACCAGCACGAGACCCTTGGGCCGCGGCCGGACCTCCGCGCTCGCGGGCCGCAGGGCCAGCGGCAGCTTCACGGGCCGCGGCTCCATCCAGTCGGTCAGGTGCAGCAGCGCGTGGTCCACCTCGGAGCGCACCGAGACGATCTCCGTGATCAGCGCCTCGGTGGCCGGCTTGCCCAGGTCCGTGCCGAGCGCCGCGACGAACCGGTCCGCGTGCTCGGTCAGCATCCGCTTCAGGCCCTTGAGCTGGCGCACCCGCACCGCGCGCGGGTGGGCGGCGCGGGAGCGGGCGGCGGCGCGCAGCCGCTCGACGGCGGCCCGCGGCTCCTCGGGTCGGGGCCCGGCCGGTGCGATCGGCAGGGCCTCGGTGGGCAACGGCTCGCGGACGGGATCGTCGGCGGGGGTGTCGGGGGAGTCCGTGGTCGAACCGGGGGGCTGCGTGCTCATGCCGGCCACGCTACCGAGCGGCCCTGTGCGGCGGCAGGGCGGGGCGCCGTCGTCGTCCTCCGGCCGCTGGTGCCGCCCCGACGGGCGCCACGGCGTTTCCGTTCGGGAAACGGCGCACGCGCCCCGCCATTTCCCGAACGAAAGCGGTGCGACACGCCGCCGTTTCCCGAACGAAAGCGGACGGGGGGAGGGGAGATGGGGCGGGGGTCAGCCGATGACCGCGTCCACCAGCCGCTGCGCCTCCGCCTGCACCTGCGTCAGGTGCTCGGGGCCGCGGAAGGACTCCGCGTAGATCTTGTAGACGTCCTCGGTGCCGGAGGGCCGCGCCGCGAACCACGCGTGCTGCGTGACCACCTTGAGCCCGCCGATCGGGGCGTCGTTGCCCGGGGCGTTGGTCAGCGTCGCGAGGATGGTCTCGCCGGCCAGCTCGGTCACGGAGACGTCGTCGGGGGAGAGGGTCTTCAGCTTCGCCTTCTGCTCGGCGGTCGCGGGGGCGTCGATGCGCGCGTACGCCGGGTCGCCGTGCAGGGCCACGAGGTCGCGGTACCGCTCGGACGGGGACTGGCCCGTCACGGCGATGATCTCCGCAGCCAGCAGGCACAGCAGCAGCCCATCCTTGTCCGTGGACCACGGGCTGCCGTCGAACTGCACGAAGGACGCGCCCGCGGACTCCTCGCCACCGAACACACCGGTGCCCGTCAGCAGGCCCGGCACGAACCACTTGAAGCCCACCGGCACCTCCACGAGCTCGCGGCCCAGGTCCCCGGCCACGCGGTCGATCATCGAGGAGCTCACCAGGGTCTTGCCCACGCCCGCGCTCTGGGGCCACCGCTCGCGGTGGCGATACAGGTAGTCGATGGCCACGGCGAGGTAGTGGTTCGGGTTCATCAGCCCGCCGTCGGGGGTGACGATCCCGTGCCGGTCCGCGTCGGCGTCGTTGCCGGTGGCGACGTCGAAGGGCGCCTGCCCGTCCGCGTCCGGGGTCATCCGCTCGATCAGCGAGGCCATCGCGTTCGGCGACGAGCAGTCCATGCGGATCTTGCCGTCCCAGTCCAGGGTCATGAACCCGAACCGCGGGTCCACCTCCGGGTTCACCACGGTCAGATCCAGCCCGTGGCGGTCGGCGATCTCGCCCCAGTACGCCACGGACGCCCCGCCCATGGGGTCGGCGCCGATGCGCACGCCCGCCTCGCGGATCGCCTCCACGTCGATCACCTGCGGCAGATCGGACACGTACCGGTCCAGGAAGTCGAAGCTGCCCAGCTTCGCGTGGCCGGCGACGTCGGCGTCCGCCACCCGGTGCACGCCCGCCAGCCCGCCGGCGAGCAGCTCGTTGGCGCGGTCGGCGATCCACGTGGTCGCCTCGGTGTCCGCGGGGCCGCCGTGGGGCGGGTTGTACTTGAAGCCGCCGTCCGCGGGCGGGTTGTGCGAGGGGGTGATCACGAGGCCGTCCACGAGGCCGGCGTTGTCCCCGTCCACCGCGAAGCCCGACGGCGACAGCTCGCGCCCGGCGTTCAGGTGCAGGATCGCGTGGGACACGGCGGGGGTGGGCGTGTAGCCGCCGCGGGAGTCGACGAGCACCTCGACGTCGTTGCCGAGCAGCACCTCGACGGCGGTGTCCTGCGCGGGCCCGGACAGGGCGTGCGTGTCCTTGCCGACGAGGACCGGCCCCGTGATCCCGTGGTGCGCGCGGTACTCGACCACGGCCTGCGTGATGGCGGCGATGTGGTCGTCGTTGAACGAGGTCGTGAACGCGGAGCCGCGGTGGCCGGAGGTGCCGAACACGACCTTCTGCGTCGGGTCCGTCACGTCCGGGTGACCGGTGCGGTACGCCTCCAGGAGGGCGTCGACGTCGATGAGGTCCTGCGGCAGGGCGGGGGTGCCGGGACGCTCGGCGGCGGGCAGGGCGGCGGTGTTCTCGGTCATGTGCCACACCTTGGCACGGGCGGGCGGACGGGGGAAGACGCGCGGCCCAGCGGGACGACGGCGGCGGTCACTCCCGGCAGCCGGCGCACAGCCCCCAGTAGTAGACCTCGGCCTCGTCGACCGCGAAGCCGTGGTCCTCGGGGGCGTCGAGGCACGGGGCGGAGCCGGTGCGGCACGGCACGTCCACGACCGTGCCGCAGCCGCGGCACACGAGGTGGTGATGGTTGTCGCCCGTGCAGATCTCGTAGCGGGCCGGGGAGCCGGCGGGCTGCAGGGAGCGCACGAGCCCGGCCTCGGTGAGCGCGTGGAGGCAGTCGTAGACGGCCTGGTGCGAGGTGCCGGGCAGGGCCCGACGCACGGCGGCCAGCACGGTGGACGCGTCCGCGTGGGGGTGGTCGGCGAGGGCGGTCAGCACCGCCAGGCGGGGCCGGGTCACGCGCAGGCCGACGCCGCGCAGCAGCGTGCGCTCGTCCTCGTCCCGCGTCGTGGTCTCCATGCCAGTCGATCCCATCCGGTTCTCTGGAACATGTCAAGAAAGAGCGGGCCGCTTCGCCCCCGGCGCACCGGCCATTCCCCGCCGTGCCCGTGCTGACTACGGTGAATCCTCGACCCCGGGGCGCACCGGCCCGGGCGCCACTGACGAGGAGGTCCCCACCCATGGCCCAACCCGAGCCCGTCCGCCTCGTCCCGGGCGGAGCCGTGGACCGCCCGGCCGAGCAGGCCCTCCTCGCGGCCGCCGCGGCCTGCGACGGCGACGTCGACGCGATGGTCGAGCTGCTCCGCGCGGCGTCCGGCGCCGGGTCCGACGAAGACGCCGCCCCGCTCGACCTGCCGCTGACCGGCGCGGGGCGCACCCGGGAGCAGTGGGAGCTGCTCGCCTCCGTCGCCGCGCAGGACCTCTCGGCCGCCCGCGTGCTCGAGCCCCATCTGGACGCGCTCTCGATCCTGTCCCAGGCCGGCGTCCCCGCCCCGGCCGGGCTGCTCGGCGTCTACGCCTCCGAGTCCGGCGGCCGCACCCCCGCCCTGCGCCCCGTCCCGGATGGCCCCGACACCGCCTGGCTGCTCGACGGGGAGAAGCCGTGGTGCTCGCTCGCCGACCGGTGCGCGGCCGCCGTCGTGACCGGCCGGGAGGCGGACGGCACCCGCCGCGCCCTGCTCGTGGACCTGTCCCACCCCGGCGTCGCCGAGACCGACTCGGCCTGGCCCGCGCTCGGCCTCGCCCCGATCCGCACGGTGGGCCTGGCCTTCGACGCCGTCCCCGGCAGCGCCGTCGGCGGCGCCGAGTGGTACCTGCGCCGGCCCGGCTTCGCATGGGGCGGCATCGGCGTGGCGGCGGTGTGGTTCGGCGGCGCCGTCGGCATCGCCCGCACCCTGCGGAACGCCACCGCCGCCCGCGCGACCGCCGAGGCCGAGGGCCGCGGCCCGGGCCCGGACCAGATCGGCCAGGCCGCGCTCGGCCGCGTCGACCGGCTGCTCCATGCGATGGCCGCCCTGCTCGCCCGTGCCGCCGACGACGTGGACGCCGGCCGCCTGGACCACGGCCGCGGCATGGTCGAGGCCGACCGGATCCGCGGCACCGTGGCGCAGCTGTGCACCGAGGTGATGGACGTCGTCGGGCAGGCCACCGGCCCCGGCCCGCTTACCGGCAGCGCCGCGCACGCCCGCGCCGTCGCCGACCTGCAGGTCTACCTGCGCCAGCACCACGGACACCGCGACGACGCCCGGCTGGGCGCCGCGCTCCTGACCGGCGAGACCGACGGCGGCTGGACGTGGTGAGCTTCTCCCACACCGACGACGGCACGTCCGAGGCGGCCTGGGCCGAGGGCGGCGTCGGCGAGCTGCCGGAGCTGCGTCTGCCCGTCTGGGACGCGGAGACGCTGCTGCTCGTGGCCGTGGCCCACCCGGACGACGAGACCCTCGCCGCCACCGGCCTGATCCGCTCCGCCCTGCGCGGCGGGGCACGCGTGCACGTGCTGGTCGCCACCGCCGGCGAGGCCTCCCACCCGCACTCGCCCACGCACACGCCCGAGGACCTGGTCCGGCTGCGTCGGGACGAGATGGAGCACGCCCTCGACGCCCTCGCCGCCGGCCTGCCCGCCTCCGCAGGCCCCGGCTCCCCGGCGCGGGACCGGCTGACCTGGGCGTCCCTGGCCCTGCCCGACTCCGGCGTGGCCGAGCACGAGGACGCCGTGCGCGACGCCGTCGCCGCGGCCCTCGACGCCCACCCCGGCCCCGCCGTGCTCGCCTCCCACGACCCGGGCGACGGCCACGCGGACCACGAGGCCGTGGGCCGGGCCGTCGGCGCGGTCGCGGGCGAGTGCGACCTGCCGCTCTACGCCTTCCCCATCTGGTTCTGGCACTGGGCCGACCCGGCCGACCTGCCTGCCCGCCGCTACCGACGGCTGCCGCTCACCGACGACGACCGTGCCGCCCGCCGTGCCGCCCTCGACGCGCACGCCTCCCAGGTCCGGCCCCTCTCCGCCGCGCCCGGCGACGAGGCGATCCTGGGCCCCGCCGTGCTCGCCCACCACGAGCGCCCGTTCGAGGCCCACCGCGTCTCCGGCCCCGACGACGCCGACGCCCACCGGGCCGCCGCCGTCTTCGACCGGCTCTACCGGGCCCAGGAGGACCCGTGGCGCTACCTCAGCTCGTCGTACGAGGCCCGCAAGCGGGCGCTCACCCTCGCCGCCCTGCCCCGGCCCCGCTACGGGACCGTGGTGGAGGCGGGCGCGTCCATCGGCGTGCTCACCGCAGCCGTGGCCGCGCGCGCGGACCGCGTGGTCGGCCTCGAGGCGTCCCCCACCGCCGTCGAGCGCGCCGCCGCCCGGCTGGCCGGCGCGCCGCACGCCGAGGTGCGCCGTGCCGTGCTGCCCGCGGACTGGCCGGCCGACGTCGCCGGCGCGGACCTCGTGATCGCCTCCGAGATCGGCTACTTCCTGCAGCCCGAGGAGCTCGACGCGCTGATCGACGATGCCGACGCCGCGCTCGCCCCCGGCGGCGAGCTGCTGCTGTGCCACTGGCGCCACCCCATCGAGGGCTGGCCGCTGGACGGCGACGCCGTGCACGCGCGCGTCGCCGCCGACCCGCGCTGGCGGCCGCGCACCGAGCTCGTGGAGGACGACTTCCGGCTCAGCCTCCACGTGCGGGCCGCCGCCGCGACCCACGCCGTCGTCGTGGTGCCCGCCAAGGACGAGCAGGAGCGGCTGCCGGCCGCGCTCGCGGCCCTCGCCGCCGCCCTGGACCGCTGGGAGGAGCACCACGCGCAGGGCACGGCCGCGGTCGTGGTCGCCGCGGACCGCTGCGACGACGCCACGGTGGCCGCCGCCCTCGAGGCCCGCGCCGCCGACCCGCGCATCCACGTCCTCGAACTGGGGGAGCCGACCGCCGGGCAGGCCGGCGTCGGGCGGGCCCGCCTCGAGGGCGCCCGCCGGGCCCGCGCGCTGTTCCCCGACGTGCCCGCCGAGCGCCTCTGGCTCGCCTCCACCGACGCGGACAGCCGCGTCCCCGCCGACTGGCTGCTGGCGCAGACCGTGGCCGCCGGCCGCGACGAGGCGCTCGTGCTGGGCACGGTGGACGTGCGCCAGGGGCCGCTGCGGCAGGCCTGGCTCCGCGGCTACCGGCACGAGGAGGGGCACGCGCACGTGCACGGGGCGAACTTGGGGCTGCCGTGGTCGCTCTACGAGGCCGTGGGCGGATTCCCGCCGGTGGCCGAGCACGAGGACGTCGGCCTGGCCGAGGCCGTGCGGGCCCTGGCGGGGGAGCGCGACGGTGGTGAGGGCCGCCGGGTGCGCGTGATCGCCACCGACACCACCCGCGTGCTCACCTCGTCCCGCCTGGAGGGGCGGACCCCCGGCGGGTTCTCCGGGTACCTCAAGGCGGTGGGCCGGCCCGGGTGAGGCCGGCCGGGGAGCAGGGGTGCGGGGCCGGGCCGGGTCCGGGGGCACCGCCTAGGGCATGTCTGACAATCGTTTTGACCATGCGAGCACAGCATTCAGGACCACAGCGGCCCAGTAGATGATCGCGTACTTGTCATACCGGGTCGCCAGGCCCCGCCACTGCTTCAGGTGCGCGTACTGGCGCTCGATGACGTTGCGGCCCTTGTAGGCGTCCGCGTCGAGGCTGACGGGGCGCCCGCCGCGGGC
>NZ_JBEPNB010000008.1:0-124621 GCF_040546065.1 Micrococcus sp. UYEF5 | reverse complement strand
GATCAACTCCCATTGGGCGTCGGAGAGCATCTGGAACCGGGACATGTCCCCAGGGTCTCAGCTGACTCGTGCATCTATTCTCAGACACGCCCTAGGCCCGGGGCGGGCCCCCGGCAAGAGTGCTGTGGTGTCCCGCCGAGGGGGTGCCGTCGCCTCCACTTCCGGTGTCCGCGGCGGTTCCTAGACTGGGCGGCATGAACACCGAGCCGACCCCCTCGTCCGCCACCCCCGAGACCGAGTCCGCCGCCGCGCCGTCGTCGTCCGGGCTGCCGCAGGCCGCCCCGCAGGCGGCGTGGCCCGAGCGCGTGGAGACCGGCGAGCACCAGGTGTCCTACCGGGCCACCGTGGCCGCGCCGGCGCACGAGCTGTGGGCGATGCTCGCGGACCCGCACCGCCATCACGAGGCGGACGGGTCCGGGACCGTGCGGCCGAAGGTGAGCGGGCCGCACCGGCTGGCCGTGGGCGACCGGTTCCGCGTGGCCATGCGGAAGTACGGGGTGCCGTACACGATGACGCTGACCGCCACCGCCGTGGACGAGGACGAGCTCGTGGAGTGGGCCCACCCGGGCGGACACCGGTGGCGCTGGGCGTTCCGGGACAACGGGGACGGCACCACCGAGGTCACCGAGACCTTCGACTACTCGTGGGCCCGGCCGGCCGTGCGCCGCGCGTACGAGCTGCTGCGGGTGCCGGCGGACAACGGGCGGGGCATCCAGTCGAGCCTCACGCGGTTGGCCGGCCGTCACCTCTGAACCGACCGCGTCTCAGTCGGCACTTTCGTTCGGGAAACGGCGGCGTGTCGGGCACTTTCGTTCGGGAAACGGTCGGCCCTCGCGCCGTTTCTCGAACGAAAACGCGCCGGGGACCGCCGTTTCCCGAACGAAAGCGGGGGGGTGCGGGGGTCAGACGGCGGACCAGTGGGTCGCGGCCGGCAGCTGCGCCAGGTGCGGGGTGACGAGCGCACGCCACGCGAGGAACGAGTCGGACTCGCGGAAGGCCACGGTGTGGTCCTCGAGCGTGCGCCAGCCGATCAGCAGCCGGTAGCGCGCCGGGTCCTCCACCTGCCGGGACAGCGCGAAGGACGTCGCGCCCCCGTCCCGGAACAGCGGCTCGGCCTCGGCGACGGCGGCCTCGAACGCCGCCTCCGCCCCCGCCGCCACGTGCAGCTCCACCGACTCGATGACCGGACCGGCCGTCGTCGCGCCCTGCCCGGCGCTCACGCGCGCGCCCGCGGGCTCGTGGAGTGGCCGGTGAACCAGGCTGCGAGCTGGCCGTCCGCCTCGATGCCGACCTCGATCATGCGGTCGCGACCGAACTCCACCGACTGGCGGGCGGTCGCCACGAGGTGCGCGCCGAGCCTGGCGGGCGCCACGTAGGTGATCTCGGCGCGCCGGGTGACGGGGGCGGCGCCGAAGGTCGCCACGCAGTACGCCAGCGCCGAGTCCGCGAGGTGGAACAGGAAGCCGCCGTGGCAGATCTCGTGGGAGTTCACCATGTCCGCGGTGACGTCGCGGTGCAGCACCACGCGGCCCTCGGCCACCTCGCCGAGGGTGACGCCGTGCTCGCGCACCGCGGGGTCGTTCGCGTAGATCTCCTCGAGGCGGGCGAGGATCTCGTCCCGGCTCTGGCCGGACGAGCTCTGGGGGGTCTCAGTCATGGGCCCATTGTGTCGCAGGTCGCGCCGCCCCGCGCCTAGGGTGGCGGCGTGACGC
This sequence comes from Micrococcus sp. UYEF5, assembly GCF_040546065.1. Lineage (NCBI taxonomy): Bacteria > Bacillati > Actinomycetota > Actinomycetes > Micrococcales > Micrococcaceae > Micrococcus > Micrococcus sp. UYEF5. The sequence continues at coordinate 122,909 of NZ_JBEPNB010000008.1, read as the reverse complement.
AGACCACCTCCACCCCCGCGCGCCTCCGCGCCCGCGACGGCTTCGTGCTCGCGGCCCGCCACTTCGCCCCCACGACGGCGCCCCAGGCCCGGCCCGCCGGCGCGGTGGTGATCGCCCCCGCGACCGGGGTGAAGGCCACGTACTACCGGCGCTACGCCGAGTTCCTCGCCGGCCACGGGTTCCACGCGGTCACGTTCGACTACCGGGGTGTCGGGGAGTCCCGCGAGCCGTTCGCCGTGGCCCGGCAGGCGCGGTGGGCGGACTGGGGCGCCCTCGACGCGGACGCCGTGCTCGGCTGGGCCCGGACGCACCTGCCCGGCCCCCTCCTGACGGTGGGCCACAGCTACGGCGGGTTCGGCATCGGGCTCGCGGACGAGGCGCGTCACGTGGCCCGCCATGTGGCCGTCGGCGGTCAGCACGCCCACTGGCGGGACTACCGGGCGCGGCCGGGGCGCGTGCGGATGTGGGCGCGGTGGCACGCGGCGATGCCGGCGATCACGCTGGCCCGCGGTCACTTCCCGGGGCGGCGGCTCGGCTGGCTCGAGGACCTGCCGCGCGGGGTCGCCCTGGACTGGGCGCGCAGCCGCCGCGACTTCACCGCGAGCGCCCGCACCGCCGCCGGCCGGGACGAGCTGCGCCGTCGTCTGGCCGCGTTCACGGCGGACGCGCTGATCGTGGCGCCCGTCGACGACGACTTCGGCACCGACGCCGCCCTCGACCGCGCGGACGCCTACTCGCCGGGCCGGCGGACGGTGCGCTGGCGGGTGCGGCCGGAGGAGCTCGGTGTCACGGAGATCGGGCACTTCGGACTGCTCCACGCGCGGTTCGCGCCGACCTTCTGGCCGGCCACGCTGGAGTGGCTGCGCGACGGGGTCGCCCCGGACGCGGCCCGCTGAGGCTCGGGCGTCGGGCGCGCTGCGGCCCGCCCCGTCCCCGCGACGACGACGGCGGCCGCCCCGGCCCGGATCTCCGGGTGGGACGACCGCCGTCGCACTGGTGCGCGTGATGTGCCGATACTACCCCGCGCCCAGCCGACGCCCAGGCGACACGTCAGTCCTGCATCGCGTAGTCGATCACGACGCGGCCCTCGATCTTGCCGTGGCGCATCTCGTCGAACACGTCGTTGATCTCGGTGAGCGGACGGGTGTGGAACGTCGGGTGGATCTTCCCGGCCGCGTAGAACTCGAGTGCCTCGACCATGTCCTGCCGGGTGCCCACGATCGAACCGCGGATGGTCAGGCCCTTGAGGACGATGTCGAAGATCGGCGCGGGGAAGTCGCCCGGGGGCAGGCCGTTGAACACGATGGTGCCGCCGCGGCGGGTCATCGCGATGGCCTGGCCGAACGCCTGGGGGTGCACGGCCGTGACGAGCACACCGTGGGCGCCGCCGATCTTCTCCTGGATCTCCACGGAGGGGTCCGCGACGTTCGCGTTCACGGTCAGCTCCGCGCCGTGCCGAGAGGCGAGCGCCAGCTTGTCGTCCGCGACGTCCACGGCCACCACGCGCATGCCCATCGCCACGGCGTACTGCACCGCGATGTGCCCCAGGCCGCCGATGCCGGAGATCACGACCCACTGCCCGGGCCGCACCTCGGTCTGCTTCAGCCCCTTGTACACCGTGACGCCGGCGCACAGGATCGGGCCGACCTCCATCGGGTCCGCGCCCTCGGGGATCACGGGCGCGTAGCGGGCATCCACGAGCATGTACTCACCGAACGAACCGTCCACGGAGTAGCCGCCGTTGACCTGCTCCTCGCACAGGGTCTCCCACCCGGTGCGGCAGTACTGGCAGTGGCCGCACGCTCGCCACAGCCACGCGTTGCCGACCATGTCCCCGACCTTGAGGTTCTCGACGTCGGGTCCGACCTCCTCGACGATGCCCACGCCCTCGTGGCCCGGGATGAACGGCGGGGTCGGCTTCACCGGCCAGTCGCCCTCCATCGCGTGCAGGTCCGTGTGACAGACGCCCGAGGAGATGAGCTTCACGAGCGCTTGGTGCTGGCCGGGCGTCGGGCGCTCGACCTCCGTGACGTCGGCCTCTGTGCCGAACTGGGTGACGACGGCTGCCTTCATCGTGGTCATGGGGATCACCTTTCGTGGAGTGGGGAGGGGGGGTCGTGCGGTGCCGGCGTCGGCTCAGAAGAACCCGAGCTTGTCCTCGGAGTAGGAGACGAGCAGGTTCTTGGTCTGCTGGTAGTGGTCGAGCATCATCAGGTGGTTCTCGCGGCCGATGCCGGAGGACTTGTACCCGCCGAACGCGGCGTGGGCCGGGTAGGCGTGGTAGTTGTTCACCCACACGCGGCCGGCCTGGATCGCCCGGCCCGCGCGGTAGGCGGTGTTGCCGTTCCGGGACCACACGCCGGCGCCGAGCCCGTAGAGCGTGTCGTTGGCGATCCGCATGGCGTCGTCGAAGTCGGTGAACGTGGTCGTCGAGACCACCGGCCCGAAGATCTCCTCCTGGAAGATGCGCATCGAGTTGTCCCCGCGGAAGATCGTGGGCTGCACGTAGTAGCCGCCGGCCAGTTCGCCCTCCATCTCGGCGCGGGCGCCACCGATCAGCACCTCGGCGCCCTCCTGACGGCCGATGTCCAGGTAGGACGTGATCTTCTCGAGCTGGTCGTTGGAGGCCTGGGCGCCCATCATCACGTCCGTGTCGAGGGGGTTGCCGGTCACGATGCGCGAGGTCCGCTCCACGACGGCGTCGAGGAACTTCTCCGCGATCGACTCCTGCACGAGCGCCCGCGACGGGCACGTGCAGACCTCGCCCTGGTTCAGCGCGAACAGGGTGAAGCCCTCCTGCGCCTTGTCCCAGTAGGCGTCGTCGGCCGCCATGACGTCCTCGAAGAAGACGTTGGGCGACTTGCCGCCCAGCTCCAGGGTCACCGGGATGATGTTCTCCGAGGCGTACTGCATGATCAGCCGGCCCGTCGTCGTCTCACCCGTGAACGCGATCTTGCGGATGCGCGGCGACTGCGCGAGCGGCTTGCCGGCCTCGAGGCCGAAGCCGTTGACCACGTTGACGACGCCGGCCGGCAGCAGGTCCGCGATCAGCTCGATGAACACCATGACCGAGGCCGGCGTCTGCTCGGCGGGCTTGATCACGACGGCGTTGCCCGCGGCCAGCGCGGGCGCCAGCTTCCACACCCCCATCAGCAGCGGGAAGTTCCACGGGATGATCTGGCCGACCACGCCGAGCGGCTCGTGGAAGTGGTAGGCGACGGTGTCCTCGTCCACCTGGGACAGGCCGCCCTCCTGCGCGCGGATCGCGCCGGCGAAGTACCGGAAGTGGTCGATGGCCAGCGGCAGGTCCGCGTTGAGGGTCTCCCGGACGGCCTTGCCGTTGTCCCAGGTCTCCGCGACCGCCAGCATCTCGAGGTTCTCCTCCATGCGGTCCGCGATGCGGTGCAGCACGAGCGCACGCTCGGCCGCCGAGGTGGCGCCCCAGGCCGGGGCGGCCTTCCAGGCGGCGTCGAGGGCGACGTCGATGTCCTCGGCCGTGCCGCGGGCGACCTCGCAGAACACCTTGCCCGTCACGGGCGTGACGTTCTCGAAGTACTGGCCCTTGACCGGGGGTGTCCACTCTCCTCCGATGAAGTGCTCGTAGCGGGACTTGAACTCGACCTTGGCGCCCTCGGTGCCGGGGAATGCGTAGACGGTCATGGTGCTGGCTCCTTTGCCTGCGGTTGCCTCGGCGCCGGTGGCGCCCTGCCGTGGCTGTGACCCTAGTCACAAGGAGGTTGCACGGAGGTTGCAGCCGGGCGCGGGTGAGGGGCGGGCCGGGTCAGGCCAGGTCCCGCTCGATCCGCTCGAGCGTGGCCACGGCGAGCGCCCGCCGCGGCGAGTCCGCCGGCAGCAGACGCAGGGCGGCGCCCCAGAGCTCGACGTCGTCGCGGGCCTCGGGGCGGCCCAGGTAGGCCCAGAGCTGTTCGACATCCGCGTCCTGGGCGACGGCCTCGCGCAGCGCCTCCCCCAGCTCCGCGCGGATCGAGGCGACACCGGGGGACGCCGACCGCGGCAGCACCGGCCCGGCCGCCGCGTGCAGCGCACGGTCCAGATCCCCGGCGCGCAGCGCCTCCCGCGCGCACAGCAGGTCCGCGTGCACCTCCCCCACGAGCCGGTACGGCCGGGACAGCAGTGCCACCGGCGCCCCCACGTCCCGCAGCGCCCGGCGGAGTCGATGCACCTCGGCGCGCAGCGAGATGGCGCGGGCGGGGGAATCGCCCGGCGCGGGCCGGGGCCCGGCGGTCTCCTCCGGATACAGCGCGACCTCGAGCTCGGCGCCGGTCAGGCCCGGGCCGTGCCACGCGAGGAGGGTGAGGATCTCGGCGTGCCGGCCGGTGAGCTCGACCCCGTCCAGCGTGGGCGGCAGGTGGCCGGTGACGCGCAGCAGGCCCGCGGCGGCGTCGTGGCGGTGCGGCGCGGCGGCGGGGCTCGGCCCCGGCGAGGCGGACGGCGGAGCCGAGGGGCCCGGCGTCGGGGCGGTGCCGCGGGGACGGCCCCGGGACGGGGCGGGCAGGTCCCGCCAGGCGGCGTGCACGGCGTCCACGGTGGCCTGGAGCAGCGGCAGGGCGAGGTGGCTGACGGCGTCCTCCCCGCCCGTGAGGTCCAGGACCCCGACGAGCCGCCCGGTGGCCGGGTCCGTGAGCGGGACGGCCGAACAGCTCCACGGGTGCACGCGCGGGCTCAGGTGCTCGCCGCGGCTGACCTGCGTGGGGGCGCCGGTCGCGAGGACGATGCCGGGGGCGGAGGTGCCCATGGACGCCTCGGACCAGTCGGCGCCCGCCACGAAGCCCATGGTCTCGGCGTGGCGCACCGCGGTCCGGTCGCCCTCGACCCACAGCAGGTGGCCGCGCGCGTTGCCGATCGCGGCGAGCATCCCGGCCTCGGCCGCGGGGTGGATGAGCATGCGGCGGACCACCGGCAGGGCCACGGCGAGGCGCTGGTCTCGGCGGGCGGCGGCGAGGTCGTCGTCGGAGAGGGTGGCCGGGTCGGTCTGGCCGGGTACCGCGGGGGTGAGGGCGCCGAGGGAGCGCAGCCAGGACTCACGGACCTCTCGCCGCAGCCCCTGCAGGGCGGCGCGCAGGCCCTGGTCTGCGCCGGCCGGAGCGGTGGGCGACGACGGCGCGAGCGACAGGCGGACCGCGGCGAGGGACTCGTGGGCCCGGTCCACGGCGCGTCGGTAGGCGCTGGTGGCGAGGGTCGAGCTCATCCCGAGCCTGCCATCAACCGCGAGCGGATCAGGAACCGCTTGCCCTCGGGCGCCTCGACGGAGAAGCCGGAGCCGCGCCCGTCCACCACGTCCAGGGTGAGGTGGGTGTGCTTCCAGTACTCGAACTGGGCGGCGGACATCCAGAACGGGATCTCCACGGCGGCCTGGTCCCCCTCGGCCGGCAGCGCGAAGGTGCCCAGCAGGACGTCGGCGGCGCCGGTCGTGAAGTCGCCGGCGGGATAGCACATGGGCGCGGAGCCGTCGCAGCAGCCGCCGGACTGGTGGAACATGAGCGGGCCGTGGATCGGGAGGAGTCGGCGGATCAGCTCGAGCGCCGCGGGCGTCATGGCGACGCGGGACACGGTTTCGCCCGGCAGCTCGGGGCGAGCGTCGAGCGCATGCTCCGCCGACGAGGACGGCACGGTCATCGCGACCTCCTGGGGATGGGCGATCGTCGGTCCCCACACCCTAGCCTCGAACGTGATCCACGTCACCCCTGCTCGTGTCGTGGGGGGCGCGGCGGCCCGGGGGCTGTGCCGCGAGCCAGACGTTTCGGCTGCAATCAGGGGCTGATCACGACCGAAACGTCTGGCTCACGGCGCGGGGGTGGCGCGGAGGTGGGGAAAGCACGAGGGCTGGGGCGGCGGGCGGCTCACGCGGCCACGCCCGGCGTCCCCCTCGTACACTCGGCACATGCTCCCGGACCCCAGCCCCACCGTCACCGTGGACGGCCTCCTGCTGCGCCCGCTGCGCGCCGCGGACGAGATCGCGGCGCGCGAGGCGGACGCCGAGCTGCATCGGGAGGGGTTCGACTTCCTGATGGCCGGCACCCGCTCCTTCCCCGCGGTCCGCCGCGCGTTCGCCGCCGAGGCGCGCGGCGACGTCGAGCCCGGCCGCGCGCCCGCCTCCTTCTACGTGGGCGTGGACGAGAACGGTGAGCTGGTGGGCCGGGTGTCCGTGCGGTGGGAGCTGAACGAGGCGCTGCGGCACGTCAACGGACACGTGGGCTATGCGGTGCGCCCCGCGTTCCGGCGGCGGGGCCACGCCGCGCGGCTGCTGCGCGGCGCCCTGACGCTGCTGGCCGCACGCGGGGTGCCCGCCGCCCTGCTCACGTGCGACGAGACGAACACCGCCTCCGTGGCCACGATCCGTGCGTGCGGGGGCGTGCTGCGGGACCGGGTCGAGGCGGACCTCGACGGTGCGCCCTTCCCCGTGCCCCAGCTGCGCTTCGACGTCCCCACGACGGCGGCCTGACCGGAGGGACGGCGGGGACCGCGCCGCCGGCCTCAGTAGGCCTTGACGCGCTGCTCCACGATCAGGTGGATGAGCGCGAACCGGCCCTCCTCCTGGACCGCCTTGAGCGCCGCGTCCACGGCCGCCGGCACGTCCGCGTCCCGCTCCACGCGCACCCCGAAGCCGCCGAACGCCTGGGCCATGGCGGCGAAGTCGGGGTTCTTCAGCTGGGTGCCGGAGACGCGCCCGGGGTACTGGCGCTCCTGGTGGGTGCGGATGGTGCCGTACTCCTGGTTGTCCATGACGATCACGAGGGGCGTGGCGCCGTACTGCGCGGCGGTCGCCAGCTCCTGGCCGTTCATGAGGAACTCGCCGTCGCCGGCGATGGTCACCACGGTGCGGTCCGGGAAGTTCAGGGACGCGGCCACGGCACCCGGCACCGAGTAGCCCATGGAGCCGTTGCGGGCCGAGATCATGGAGCGATAGCCCTCGGTCGGGAAGTACCGGTGCGCCCAGTTGGTGTGCTCGCCCGCGCCGAGGGAGATCATCGAGTCCTTCGGCAGCTTCGGCACCAGGTTGGCCATGAGCGTGGCCATCTTCGCCTGGCCCTCGGACGGCTCGGCCGGGGGCAGGGCCGCGAACTTCTCCTGCTCGCCGCGCATGCGGGAGGTCCACTCCTCCCACTCCGGCTTGACCTCGAGCTCCATGCGGACGAGGTCGCGGATGAACCCGTCCGGCTTGGCCACGATCTGGTGGGACACGGGGCCGGAGCGGCCGCGCAGGGACGGGTCGATGGTGACCAGGAAGTTCTTCTTGTCCCAGTTCTGGCGGATGGTGAAGCCATTGGTCACGACGTCGCCCGGCACGGTGCCGACGAACACGATGAGGTCGGTCTCCTCGAGCATGTCGTAGGTCGGCTTCGGGCGGCCGTAGCCGATCGGGCCCACGTAGGACGGCGAGGAGAACGGCACGGTGCCCTCGGTGCGCCACTCGGCGGCGGCGGGGATCTTGTGCTCCTCCAGCCACGTCGTCAGGGTCTGCGCACCCTCGTCCGTCCAGTCGTTGCCACCGGTGATGAACAGCGGCTTGCGGGACTCCTTGAGCGCGGCGTGCAGGGACTTCCAGTCCCCCACGGTCATGCCGCCTGAGGCCACGGGGATCTGCGGGTGCAGGTGCGCATCGATCTCCTCACGGATCACGTCCTCCGGCAGGCCGACGACGACGGGCCCGGGCCGGCCCGAGCTGGCGGCGAACATGGCCTCGGCCACGATCTCGGAGGCGCGCTCCGGGTGGTCCAGGACCATCACGCGCTTCGCACCGGTGCCGAACCAGGCGTGCGGGTCGAACTCCTGGAAGGCCTCGCGGTCGCGGTGCTCGAACGGGATCAGGCCGACGAACAGGACGAGCGCCGTCGAGTCCTGCCACGCGGTGTGCAGGCCGACGTGGGCGTTCGCGGCGCCCGGGCCGCGCGTCACCATGGCGACGCCAGGGACCACGTTCATCTTGCCGTCGGCCTCGGCCATGTACGTGGCGCCGCCCTCGTGGCGGCACACCACGTTCTCGATGCCCGAGTCGTGCAGGCCGTCCAGGACGTCCAGGTAGGACTCGCCCGGCACGGAGTAGACGCGCTTCACGCCGTGGGACTCGAGGGTCTTGACGATGACGTGCCCGGCGGAGAGGCGACCGGTCGCCTGGGAGGTCTGGGACATGGAGGTCTCCTGTGCTGGTTCGGGGGCCCCTCCGGCCCCGTGGGTGCACCCCGCCGTGCAGACGGGGTCCGTGGGGGTCAGGGTACTGGACGGGACGGCGCCGGAGGCGACCCGATACGCGGCGTGAAGCCGGTGACGGGAGGGCGGGCCCGCCGTACGATTTCCCCATGCTCTCCGCGCCGACGCTCTCCCGCCTCGCCTCCCTGGCCGCGTTCCTGAACACCGCCCCCGGACTGCGGGGCGGTCAGCCGGCCGACGAGCGGTTCACCGCCGCCACGCAGCTGCCCTCCCTCGTCCCTGAACTCCAGGAGGACGAGGTCCGCCTCCGCCTGGCCGCCGCCGCGGCCGTGCGTGGCCGCGAACTCCGCGGCCGTCTGGCCGAGGTCTGGGCCCTCGCCGCCGTGGACGAGGCGGCCGCCGTGGAGCGCGTGAACGCCCTCCTCGCCGCGGCCGGGCCGCTGCGGCTGACGGCCGGGGGCGACGTCGTCGGGCTGGCACCGGCGCAGGTCCCCGCCGACGCGGTGGAGCGGCTGGCCGCGATGGCCGCCCTCGCGCTGGCGGAGACCGCGATGGACGGCGAGCTGACCCGCCTGCGCGTGTGCGAGGGCGAGGACTGCGAGAACGCGCTCGTGGACGCCAGCCGGAACCGGTCCAAGCGGTTCTGCGACGAGGCCAACTGCGCCAACCGCACCCACGTGCGCTCCTACCGGGCACGGCTGGCCGAGGCGGCGGAGTCCGCCCCCGCGGCGGATCCGGCCGGGCCGGAGGAGGCGGAGGCGCCGGAGGCCGTCGTGGACTCCGAGGCGCCCGAGGCCGCCGTGGACTCCGAGGCCGCCGCCGACGAGCCCCGCCGGGAGACCAAGAAGGAGAAGAAGGAGCGCAGGAAGGCGGAGAAGAAGGCCCGCAAGAAGGCGGAGAAGAAGGCCCGCAAGAAGAAGTCGGACAAGAAGAAGGACTGACCCGGCCCCACCCGCCAGGTGACCCGGCGCTGAACATCGGGGGACGGGGCGGCCTCGTGGTTCCGTCGGCCGACCGGACACCCCTAGTCTGCGAGGCATGAGCGAGCACACCCCCGCCGCCCCCGCGTCCCTCGGACCCGCCCACCGCAAGGTCGGCGTCGTGGGGGCCGGCGGCGTCGGCACCGCGATCTGCTACGCGGCGCTGATCCGCGGCGTCGCCCGCGAGGTCGCCCTCTACGACATCGACGAGCCCAAGGTCCGCGCCGAGGTCCTCGACCTGGCCCACGGCACCCCGTTCACCTCTGCATCCGCGATGACCGGCGGCGCGGACCCGGACGTCCTGGCCGGCTGCGAGGTCGTCGTGATCACGGCCGGCGCCAACCAGAAGCCGGGGCAGACCCGCCTCGACCTCGGCGCGCACAACGTGGAGATCCTGCGCGGCCTGCTGCCCCAGGTGCAGGCGCACGCGCCGGACGCGCTGATCGTGCTCGTCACCAATCCCGTGGACGTCCTCACGCTGGTGGCCCAGCGCCTCACCGGTCTGCCGGCCGGCCGGGTGATCGGCTCGGGCACCCTGCTGGACACGTCCCGCCTGCGGTGGCTGCTGGCGTCGCGGGCGCAGGTCCACGCGTCGTCGGTGCACGCGGCCATCCTCGGCGAGCACGGGGACACGGAGTTCCCCGCGTGGAGCTCGGCGCGCATCGGCCCGACGCCCCTCCTCGAGTGGCCGACGCCGGCCGACCCGCTGTTCACCCGCGCCGACCTGGACGAAGTCGCGGACACCGTGGTCAACGCGGCCTACGAGGTGATCCAGGGCAAGGGCGCCACCACGTACGCGGTCGGCGTGGCCACGACCCGCCTGCTCGAGGCGATCCTGCGCGACCAGCACGCCATCCTGCCGGTCTCCACCGTGCTCGACGGCGTCCACGGGCTCTCCGACGTCGCCCTGTCCATGCCGTCCGTGGTGGGGCGCGACGGCGTCACACGCGTGATCCAGCCCGAGCTGGACGCCGCGGAGATGCGGGCGCTGCACGCCTCGGCGGACGCGCTGCGGCGGGAGGCACGCAGCCTCGGGTTCTGAGGCGCCGGCCTCAGGCGCGCGGGGCGTCGCCTCCGGTGCCGCCCTGCTCGCGGCGCTCCCGGGCGGCCTGGGCGCGGCGGTCGGCGGCGGCCTTGCGGAACATCTCCTCGGAGGACCGGTTCACGCCGGAGCCCTGGGAGAGGTGGTCCGGGTTCTCGCGCGCGGCGAGCTGCAGCATGGCCACCACCACGAGCGACGTCATGAAGAAGACGCCGAAGGCGATCAGCGCGATGTCGATGCGCAGCGGATTCTGCGTGCCGCCGGAGGCCGTGATGCCGGCGATCACCCCACCGATCAGGCCGAGCACGGCGGAGAAGACGAGCGGGCCCTTGACCGTGGTGCGCAGACCGCCGCGTGCCGGGCGGCCGGATCCGGCGCGATCGGCGGACGGGCGGGGGGACGGTGCGCTCACGGCGGGACTCCTGACGGCTGGGGGCGGCTGGGGCGACACGGCCCACGCAGGCGCCCGGGGCTGAGGCCCTCGGGGCGCGGCGGACCGGAGCCAGTCTACGCGTCCGGCCGACGGGTGGCCCCTCGGGGCCCCGAGGTCCTCCCCCGGCGAACGTCCGCCCCGCGGGTCGGAGCGGCGACGTCGGCCCGGTTCAGAGGCCCCTGGCCGTGCCGCGGTCCCGGCGCACCTCGTGGTGGAAGCCGAGCCCGGAGACCATCAGGAGCACCCCGATCAGGATCGCCCCGCCGCCGGCGATGCCGAGCAGGGCGTGCGGGCCGAAGCCCTGCAGGGCGGCCACGACCACGCCGCCCCCGGAGAGCAAGCCCACGAGACCGGTCCACAGCTGGTCCCGCGCGGGGATGAACTCGTGGCGGTGGCGGGCCCACGCCACGAGCTCGGCGACGCCGCCGAGCACGAGGGCGGCGCCGGCCGCCACGCCCACCGCGGCCGGGGACCCCAGGAACAGCAGCACGATCACGCCGAGCATCCACGCGGCCGCCGCCAGGGACAGCGGGGAGCGCATGGCCACGGGCACCGGGTCGCGGCGCAGGTACTCCCACATCGCCGAGCCGGAAAATGCCAGATACAGCGCGAACATGACCTTCATCCACGTCAGGCCCGGCTCGGCGACGAACACGGTGGTCAGACCGAACGCCAGCGCCACCACGGCGCGGATCAGGATCGGCTTGAACACCACGGACGAGATCTCGAGGGGGGTCTGCACGGTAGCCACCGCCCCAGTCTAGGAGCCGTGCGGCCGCGGCCCGGCCCGCGCGTCACCGCCCGGACGCGCTCACACGACGCCGAGCCGCATCCAGTCGTCGCGCCGGGCCCGCCAGCCGAGGGTGAGCGCCCGCATCCCCATGTAGACCCCCGCGAAGCCGAGCCAGAGCAGGCCCAGCTGCACGCCGGCGTCGGGCACGGCGGCGTTCGGTCCGGGCCAGACCGCGGTCCAGCCGAACCCGCCCGTGGCGAGCTGCGCGAGCACCCAGAGCGCCGGCGCGTAGACCACGAGGTTCACGAGGCCGGCGAGGGCGAGGTAGCGGGCGTCGCCGGCGCCGATCAGCACGCCGTCCAGCACGAACACGTACCCGGCCACCGGCTGCCCGGCGGCCAGCACCCACAGGCCCACGGTGGCGGCGGCCTGCACGGTCGGGTCCGTGGTGAACAGCCCCGGCAGCACCGGCGCCGCGAGGGCCAGGACGGCCCCAGTCACGACGCCGAAGCCCAGCCCCCAGTGCACCATCGTCCGGGTGAGGCGACGGGCGGCGTCCGGCCGGGCGGCCCCGAGCTCGGCGCCGATCAGGGCCTGCGCGGCGATCGCGAGGGCGTCGAGGGCGAACGCCAGCGTGGAGAACAGCGTGAAGACGAGCTGGTGCGCGGCGAGGGTGAGGTCGCCCGCGCCGGCGGCGGCCATGACGGTGATGAGGATGGCCGCGCGCAGGCTCGCGGTGCGCAGCAGCAGCCACGACCCCACCTGGGCCGTGGCGCGCATGCCCGAGGCACGGGGCGCCCACGCCGTGCCCGAGCGGCGGAAGCGCGGGGCCAGCACGAACAGGTACGTCACGAGCATCGCCCACTGCACCACGGACGTGCCGATGGCCGAGCCGGCCACGCCCCAGCCCAGCCCGTACACCAGGGCCACGTTCAGCCCGATGTTCGCGCCGAAGCCCACACCCGCCACCACGAGCGGCGTCACGGTGTCCTGGAGGCCGCGGAGCACCCCGGTGGCGGCGAGCACGGCCAGCAGGGCCGGCAGCCCCGGCATGGACCAGCGCAGGTAGGCGACGGCGTGGGCCTGCACCTCGCCCGTCGCGCCGAGGGCCGCCGTCAGCGCGGGGGCCGCGAGCCAGCCGAGGACGGCCAGCACCGCGCCGAGCAGCAGGCCCAGCCAGATGCCGTCGCGGCCGCGGTCCATCGCGGCGGCCAGGTTCCCCGCCCCGATCAGCCGGGCCACCGCCGGGGTGGTGGCGTAGGCCAGGAAGATCATGAGGCCGGTGAGCGTGTGCAGGATGGTGGTGCCGATCCCGACGCCGGCCAGCTGGGCCGTGCCCAGGTGCCCGATGATCGCGGTGTCGGCCAGCAGGAACAGCGGCTCCGCGATGAGCGCGCCGAACGCGGGGACCGCGAGCGCGAGGATGCGCCGCGTGAGGGCGCGCGCGTCCTGCGGGGCGGGCGCCGCCGTCGAGCCGGAGGGTCCCGCCATCTCAGCCCAGCAGGGCCAGCAGCGGGGCCAGCGCCGTGGTCGGGGCAGTGGGGCCGGGCAGCGTGTCCGGCAGCAGGGGGGCCACGAGGTAGAGCATCGCGATGGCGATGCCGTTGTTCACCATGTGCAGCAGCACCGCGTACCCGAACGAGCGGCCCATCAGGATGTAGGACACCGTGATCGCCACCGCGAGGGTCAGGTACGGGACGGTCTCCACGAGCCGGAAGTCGCCGCCGGTGCCGAGGAAGTGCAGGAGTGTGAACGCGAGCACGGAGACCACGGCGCACACCCACACGTTGATCCAGCGGGAGAGCTTGCCGATCAGCAGGTGGCGGAACAGGTACTCCTCCACGAGCGGGGCGGCCACCACGGTCATGAGGATCATGAGCACGGGCGGGGCCTGCGTGGTCATCTCCTCGAGCGCGGCCTGGTTGGCGCTGGTCTGCGCCTCCCCGATGAGGCTCAGCACGATCACGTTCACGACGATGCACGCCAGCCACGTGGCGGGCAGCAGCAACAGCTTCCACCACGTCCCCGTGCGGAACACCCGCAGCGACGTCACGAGCGGGCGCCAGGCCACGGCCAGCACGAGCACCACGAGGATCGCGTAGCTGACGATGTTCACCGTGAACCCGTCGCGGACCAGGTCGAACGCCTCGAGGTCACCGGGGACCAGGCCGAGCGACACCGCCAGCCACAGCCCCAGCCCGAGCACCATGAGCGCCACGTACACGAGCACCACGACGGCGTCGCCCCAGTGGAACCGACCCGGGGTCCAGTCCGGCGCGGGGCGGGCCGCGGGCCGGCGGCCGGGCCAGCCGGCGGGGACGCCACCGGGGGCGCCGGGGTGCCCGTGCAGGCTCGGGGCGACGGCGGCGCGGCGGGCGGACGGCCGGCCCGACGGCGGCCAGCCGGCGGGCGGACCGGCCGGCGGGCCAGAGGGAGGAACGCTCATGGCGGCCACGCTACCAACGGGGGCGGACGCGCCAGGCCGCGGGCGCCGTCGTCGGGAGCGGCTCCGTGGCCCACGCCACGCCCGCGCGCCCGCGACACGCGCGCGGTGGCGGCGGGCCGAACGCCTCGTCTACGGTGCTCCCCATGGCCTTGTTCTCCCAGCCGGTGTTCATCAACCTCCCGACGACGGACACCGAGCGGATCCGTGAGTTCTGGACGACCCTGGGCGCCACCGCAATGGACGACTACTCGGACGAGCACTCGGTGTGCATCGAGCTCACCGAGTCGACGTACGCGATGTACCTCAGCCCCGGCTACTACACCGACTTCATCGGCAACCGTGAGATCGCCGACTGCCTCACCACCAACTCCGCCCTCATGGCGCTGACCGTCGGCGACGCCGCGGCGGTGGACGCCCTGGCGGACCGGGCGATCGAGCTCGGCGCCGCCGAGGTGCCCCTGCCCGAGGACCTGCGCGAGGAGATGGCCGACTCCGGCATGCACTCCCGCGAGATCGTCGACCCGGACGGGCACCAGTGGGAGTTCGTCACCGCCTGAGCCCGCCGGCTCAGGCGCCGAGTCGCCCGGTGAGGCGCGCGTGCATCGCCGCGGAGGCCTCGTTCAGCCCCGTCACCTCGGCGTGGATCCCGTGCCGGGCGTACTTGGTCAGCACCGAGTCGAGCGCGGCCACAGTGGAGGCGTCCCACACGTGCGCGGCACTCATGTCGATCACGACGCGCGGCGGGTCGAGGGCGTACTCGAACTGCGAGTAGAGGTCGTTCGAGGACGCGAAGAACAGGGCGCCGTGCACGCGATACGTGACGGCGTCGCCGTCGTCGTGGACCTCGCGGACCACCGTGACCAGACGCGAGACGCGCTGAGCGAAGAGCACCAGCGCAGCGAGCACGCCCACACCCACGCCGATCGCGAGGTTGTGAGTGAGCACCGTGGCCGCCACGGTCACGACCATGACGGCGGTCTCCGAGCGCGGCATCGCGCGCAGGGTGGCGGGGCGCACCGAATGCCAATCGAAGGTGGCGGCGGCCACGAACATCATCACGCCCACGAGCGCGGCCATGGGGATCTGCGCCACGAAGCCGCCGAAGGCCACCACGAGCACCAGCAGGAACACGCCCGCGAGGAACGTGGAGATCCGGGTGCGGGCGCCGTTCGCCTTGACGTTCATCATGGTCTGCCCCACCACGGCGCAGCCGCCCATGCCGCCGAACAACCCCGAGACCACGTTCGCGACACCCTGCCCCCAGGACTCGCGCGTCTTGTCCGAGCGGGTGTCGGTGATGTCGTCCACGAGCTTCGCGGTGAGCAGGGACTCGAGCAACCCCACGAACGCGATGCCGACGCTGAACGGCAGGATCAACCGGAGGGTCTCCCACGTCAGCGGGACGTCCGGCAGGCCGAGCACGGGCAGCGCATCCGGCAGCGCGCCCCGGTCCCCCACGCGCGGCACGGCCAGGCCGGCGGCCATCACCAGGGCGGTGACCACGACGACGGCCACGAGCGTCGCCGGCACCGCCGTGGTGAGCCGCGGCAACAGCACCACGATCGCCAGGGCCAACGCCGTGAGCGGGTACACGAGCCACGGGACGCCGATCAGCTCGGGCAGCTGCGAGGTGAACACGAGGATGGCCAACGCGTTGACGAACCCCACCATCACCGAGCGCGGGACGAACCGCATGAGCCGGGCCACACCGAACACGCCGAGCAGGATCTGGATGACGCCGCCGAGGATGATCGCGGCAAGCAGGTGCCCCACCCCGTACGCGTGGGACAGCGGTGCGACGACGAGCGCCACCGCCCCCGTGGCCGCGGAGATCATGGCGGGCCGGCCGCCCACGATCGCCGTGGTGACGGCCATGGTGAAGGACGCGAACAGCCCGACGCGCGGATCCACGCCCGCGATGATCGAGAACGCGATGGCCTCCGGGATCAGCGCGAGCGCCACCACGACGGCGGCCAGCACCTCCGTGCCCAGCAGCCGAGGGCTGCGCAGGGTGCGCAGGACGGACTGCCGCTGGAGCGGCGTGAGGGCAGGCGGGGGCGCGGCGGGTAAGGCGGGCATGCTCCCGAGGGTAGCGGTGCGCGGGCGGGGTGCCCGCCGGTGAGCGGGCCCGCCCGCCACCCCTCACGCCGTCCGCATCACCCGCACGGGGTCGCGGAACGCGGCGAACGCCGCCGGGGCGAGGCTGGCCAGCAGCGCGGTGAGGGCGGCCAGCACGGCCACCGCCGCCACGAAGTCCACCCCCAGCGTCCCGCCCTGGCCGGCGACGACGGCGTACCCGGCTCCGGAGCCCAGCACGGCGCCCAGCAGCGCAGGCACGGCGGTGCGCACGGCCACGAGCAGGATCAGGTCTCCGCGGCCGATGCCGAGGGTGCGGCGGCGGCCGAGGTCGCGGCGGCGGATGAGGACGTCGGCGAGCACCACGATGGACACGAAGAACGCGCCGGCTCCGAGGATCAGCAGCAGCAGGGAGCGTCCGAGCCCGGCGAGCTCGCCGGTGATCACCTGGTTGCCGGCGGAGAGGGCACGGGCGGTCTGGATGGAGGAGGCGCGCGGGTCGGGGTCGATCACGGCGAGCGCGGCCTCCTGCATGGCGCGGGTGCCGGCGGTGTCGGCGGCGAGGACGCGGACCTGCTGCATCACGAGGGCGTCCGGGGCGGCGGGGACGGTGAGGGCGTAGCCGTCGAGGTCCTGGAAGGGGTCCTGGGCCTGAAACGCCCCGACGACGGCCCACTGGCGGCCGTCCGTGGCCTCGATCGCTCCGGAGGGCTGGGCGAGGCCGAGCTCGGCGAGCTTGGCCTCGGGGACCACCACCTCGCCGGGGGCGGGCAGGCGGCCGCGGGTCAGCTCGATGCCACGGTCCAGGGTGCCGACCACGTTCGTCACGGCCACGCGGGCGCCGCCCCGGCCGATCCCGGTGTTCACGGCGTCCATGGGCGAGTCCCGGGCGAGGGCGGCCTCGGCGGTGTCGAGTCCGGCGAGGGTGGCCGCGGTGGCGCCGGTGAGGAAACCGGTGCCGCCGGTGTCGGTGACGGTGAGCACGCGGGCGCCGGGGCCGGAGAGCTCTGCGGCGACGGCCGCCTCGGTGGCGGCCTGCCTGCCCACGGTGGCCACGGCGGCGAAGCACATGGCGGCCACCACGAGCAGCACGAGGGCGGAGGGCACGGGAGAGGTGCGTGCGGCGGTGACGGCTTCACGCAGCAGGGTGCGCAGGTTCATGGGCGGTCCTCCCGGTTCACAGCCGCACCACCTCGTCGGCGCGGGCGACGACGGCGGGGTCGTGGGTGGCGACCACCACGGTGCGCCCCTCGGCGGCGGCATCGGCGAGGGCGTCCATGACGAGGCCGGCGTTGTCCGGGTCGAGGTTGCCCGTGGGCTCGTCCGCGAGGACGACGACGGGCGCGTTCACGAGGGCGCGGCACACGGCCACCCGCTGCGCCTGCCCGCCGGAGACCTGCCCGGGCCGGTGGTCGGCGCGGTGGGCGAGGCCGAAGCGCTCGAGCAGCGCCCGTGCCCGGTCCTCGAGCGTCTGGCGCTCCAGCCCGGCGTAGAGGCCGGGCTCCACCACGGAGTCCAGGATGGGGCGGGACGGGTCCAGCTCCGAGTCCTGGAACACGAATCCCACGGAGGCGGCGCGCAGGCGGGAGCGCTCCCGGTCCGGGCGGGTGGAGGCGTCGACGTCGCCGAGGCGCACCACTCCGGAGGTGGGCGTGAGCATGAGCCCGAGCACGTACAGGAGGGTGGACTTGCCGCGCCCGGAGGGTCCGGTGAGGGCGGTGACGGCGCCCGGCGTGAACGCGTGGGTGAGGCCGTCGAACAGCTCCTCGGCGGCGCGGGTGTAGGCGAAGCGCAGGTCCTCGACGGCGAGGGCGGCGGGGACGACGGGGGCGGCGGGCGTGCCCGGGGTGGCGGGCCCCGTCATCGGGTGCCGTTCAGCACGCGCACCTGCTCGCCGGCGTCCACGCCGTCCACGACGGCGAGGCCGTCGGCGGAGCCGAGGACGGTGACGGTGCGGTCCTCCGCGGCGCCGTCCCGGACCACCGTGACCGTCGCGGCGCCGTCTGGCTGGGTGCGCAGGGCGGACACGGGGACCACGGGCCCGGAGACGGGCGGGACCACGCTGACCTGGGAGAGCAGGGAGGTGGTGGCGTCGGCGGGCAGGGTGTCGCAGTCCTCGCCGCAGACCACGCCGCCGTCCGGGGCGGTGAGGGTGATGCGGATCAGGCCCTGCTCGTCGGAGGTGGACTCGCCGGCGACGGCCTTCCATTCGTGTTCGCCGTGGGGCACGGTGACCTGGGTGCCGGCCGGGATGAGGGCGGCCTGCTCCTGGTTGACCTCGAGGGCGAAGTCCGGTTGGTCGCCGGGGCGGGCCACCACGTTCTCGCCGCCGGCGAGGGTGGTGCCGACGGCGGTGGTCTTCGCGTCCACGCTGAGGGGCGCGGGGAGGGCGTCGAGGACCACGAGCTGGCCGAGCTCCACGGTGTCCGCGGCGGGGTAGCCGCGTTCGGTGAGCCAGTCGTCCCAGGCGTCCGCGGTGGCCTCGTCCCACGTGCCGGTGGCCTCCACCTTCGCGCCGGTGGCGGCGAGCATGCGCTGGAACGCGGCGACGTCGTCGCCGGAAGTGCCCTCCCCGAGAGGGCGCCACTGGGGAAGCTCGCCCTGGAGGACGAGCACGGGCTTCTGGGCGACGGCGTACAGCACCTCCCCGGCAGCCACCTCGCCGGACTCTCCGGCCCGGGTGACGACGCCGGTCAGCGCGTTCACCGCCGCCGGCGTCTGCTCGCGCGACACGGAGACGCCGAGGGTGATGACGCGGCCGAGCTCCTGCTCGGCGACGGTGACGAGGGCGCTCGCGGCCGGACGCTGCTCGGCCTGAGCCGGAGGGGTGAGCGTGACCCGGCCGGCCCAGAAGGCGAGCGCGGCGACGGCCACGAGCGCAAGGACGAGGGCGGCCCAGCGGGCGGGGCGATTCATCCGGATGACCCCCAGAAGACATCCTGCGGCGGAAGCTCCGGGCATGTCTGCGCGACCTCGGCCTGGCGTTCTGCCGACACGCCCCTCATGCTGTCCGCGAAGGGCCACCACTGGTGGCGGCCTGGAGTGTAGAACGCGGAGACGAATGCCTCTTTGGAGGGGCGCGCGGAGGTGTCGACCGTGTAGCCGTAGGCCTCGAGACACGGGATGAGGTATTGGTCCCAGTAGTCATAGACGAGGCGGAGCTGCGGATCGGTCCAGTCCTGGGTGTAGCTCGGATCCACCGGGTGCTGTGCGTAGCAGGTCACGTAGGCCGCCTCGAAAGCAGACCTCTGGGACTCAGGTGGGGTGTCGATCTGAATTCCCCCGGTCGGACCGACCGAGTTCGGCCACCCGGCCTCGGCCAGGCATGTGGACACCATGCGGTCCGACTCGAGGGACGTGGCGTACCACCCGGAGCGCTCCACCTGAGGCGGCGCGGGCATTCCCGCCCCCTGAGCGTGCCGCGCGACTTGCTCACGGTAGGCGCGCTCCTTCTCCGCCTCCGTCGTCAGGAGGGGTTCGATCCTCTCGGTGGGAACCCACTGCGAGGCGTCCCAGGTCTTCTCGGCCGTCGCGGTGGGGGGAGCGGCGACCGTGGATGAACCGCCGAGGCCCGCAGACTCCCGACCGACGCAGCCGGTGAGGGTCAGGGCGACGGCCGCCACCAGGGCGGCCGTCGCAGGAATGCGTAATGAAGTCATCGGTGCCGGCGAGTCAGTACGGGTAGTAGCAGTAGCCGTAGGTGCCCGACAGGAGGAGTCCTGCGCTGCAGTCCTGCCGACCGGAGTCCGTCAGCGCCTGCGCTGGCACCGCACCGGAGACGGCCAACGGTCCAGCGACGGCCACGCCGGCACCGACCTTAGAAATCCGCTGCTTCATACCCATGTCGCTCCTCCTTATGGTTCACGCTCAGTCGTGATCTGCGTCACACTCTATGAAGGTGCTCGCCCTGTGTCCAGAGAATTCTCGGTCGGTCCACAGACGTGCCCCACCAGGGAGTCAAGAGGGTCCTGCGCGTGACGGATGCGCAATCTCAGGGGACGAATGAGCGCGGCCACACCGGCAGGGGTGGCCCGACGATCGGGTTTCGATACTCCCGTCACCGCCGCGCGCCCTAGCCCCGTACACCTCCGGCTCCGGAGAGGTGCGGGCTCGTGAAACTCACCGGCACCTGGATCGAGAAGGTCATCGGGTGGTCCCGTGTCGCAGCGACGCCAGCGGCCAGTGGCTGGGCGCCGGCGCCATCCAGCCCCGGCCTCAGCGGGCGTCCTCGCGCGCGGCGGGCGCGCCGTCGTCGTCCTGCTCCTCCGCCTGTTCCCCGCCCTGGAACTGGCTCCTGTACAGCCGGAAGTACGCGCCGCGAGCGGCCAGCAGCTGATCGTGCGAGCCCTGCTCCACGATGTCGCCGTCCTCCATCACGAGGATGACGTCCGCGTCCCGGATGGTGGAGAGGCGGTGGGCGATCACGAAGCTCGTGCGGTCCGAGCGCAGCGCCGCCATCGCGCCCTGGACCAGCACCTCGGTGCGGGTGTCCACGGAGGAGGTGGCCTCGTCCAGGATCAGGAGCGAGGGCTGGGCCAGGAACGCACGGGCGATGGTGATGAGCTGCCGCTCGCCCGCGGACACGTTGGCGGCGTCCTGCTCGATCACGGTGTCGTAGCCGTCGGGCAGGGTGTGCACGAAACGGTCCACGTAGGTGGCCTTCGCCGCCGCGACGACCTCCTCGTCCGTGGCGTCGAGTCGGCCGTAGCGGATGTTCTCCCGGATGGTCCCGCCGAAGAGCACGGCGTCCTGGAGCACCATGCCGGTGGCGGCGCGCAGCTCGCCGCGGCTGACCGTGCGGGTGTCCACGCCGTCCAGCAGGATCCGCCCGCCGTCCACCTCGTAGAACCGCATGATCAGGTTGACCAGGGTGGTCTTGCCGGCACCGGTCGGCCCGACGATCGCGACCGTCTGCCCCGGCTCCGCCACGAAGTTCAGGTCCGTGATGAGCGGCTTCTCCGGCGTGTAGGAGAAGCGCACATGCTCGAACTCCACGCGACCGCGCAGCGGGCGCGGGAGGTGGGCGACGCCGTCGGGCCCGGGGATGGCGGAGGGCGCCGTTTCCCGAACGAAAGCGCTCTCGGAGGGCGCCGTTTCCCAAACGAAAGTGCCGTCGGGGGTGCGGGCGGGGGTGCCGTCGGGGGTCTCCTCCGGCTCGTCGAGGAGCTCGAAGATGCGCTCGGCCGACGCCACGCCGGAGATCAGCATGTTGGACATGCCGGCGATCTGCCCAAGCGGCTGGTTGAACTCGCGCGAGTACTGGATGAACGCGGTCACGGCGCCGAGGGTCATCTGCCCGTTGGCCACGCGCAGGCCGCCGACCACCGCGATGCCCACGTAGCCCAGCCAGTTCACCCACTGCATGATCGGCATGATCATCCCCGAGTAGAACTGCGCCGTGAACGCGGCCTCGTACAGCTCCTCGTTGCGCTCGTCGAAGCGCGCGGCCATGTCCCGCTGACGGCCGAACACGGTCACCAGCTCGTGCCCCGTGAACGACTCCTCGATGTGCCCGTTGAGCCGGCCCGTCTCCCGCCACTGCGCGGAGAAGAGCGCCTGGGACTTCTTGCCGATCACGCCCACCACCACACCGGCCACCGGCAGGGCGATCAGGGCGATGAGCGCGAGCTGCCAGGACAGCCAGAACATCATGCCGACGATGCCGATCACGGTCAGCGCCGAGTACACGAGCGAGGCGAACGCCTGCTGGAGGGCCTGCTGGACGTTGTCCACGTCGTTGGTGGTGCGGGAGAGCAGGTCGCCACGCTGCCCGCGGTCGAAGTGGCTCAGCGGCAGCCGGTTGATCTTGGCCTCGATGTCCTCGCGCAGGCGGAACACGAGGCGCATCACGAGGTCGTTGAGCACGCGGCCCTGCAGCCACATGAACAGCTGGGCCACGAGGTACATGGCCAGCACGATCAGGATCAGCCGGCCCAGCTCGGTGAAGTCGATCCCCTCGCCCGGTGTGAACGCCATGCCGGAGAGCATCTCCGCGGCCTGGTCCTCGCCCTGGGCGCGCAGCCCGTCGATGACCTGCTCGCGGCTCAGCCCGCCGGGCATCTGCGCGGAGACCACGCCGCCGAAGATCACGTCCATCGCCCGGCCCAGGACGTGCGGGGCCCACACGTTGAGCACGACGGCGACCAGCACCATCAGCGCGACCACCACCAGGCCCAGCTTCTCCGTGCGGAACAGGCTCATGAGCCGCTTCGCGGACGGCCAGAACGCCTTGGCCTTGCGGGCCGGCCCGCCGCCCCAGTCGTCGGTGGCGCCCTGCTCCTGGATCTCGAGGATCTCCTCGTCCGTCAGGTGCTCGCTCATGCCACGTCCTCCGCGGTCAGCTGGGAGTCCACGATCTCCCGGTAGGTCTGGTTGTCCGCCAGCAGCTCGGCGTGGGTGCCGCGGCCGACCACGCGGCCCTCGTCCAGCACGATGATCTGGTCGGCGTCGGTGATGGTGGCCACCCGCTGGGCGACGACGATCCGAGTCACCCCGGCCGCCGCGCGGTCGAGCGCCGCCCGCAGCCGCGCGTCGGTGGTGACGTCCAGCGCGGAGAACGAGTCGTCGAACACGAGGATCCGCGGCTCGGCCACGAGGGCACGCGCGATGGACAGGCGCTGGCGCTGGCCACCGGAGACGTCCGTGCCGCCCTGGGAGAGGCGCGAGTCCAGACCGGAGGCCGCCGTCTCTGCCTTGCCGGTGGTGCGGGCGCGCACGAAGTCGGCGGCCTGGGCCGTCTCGAGGGCCGCCCAGATGCGCTCGTCCGAGGCGTCCGGGGCCCCGAACTGCATGTTTTCCCGCACGGTGCCCGAGAACAGGTACGGCTTCTGCGGCACGAGGGCCACGGCCTCGGTCAGCTCGGCCCGGGCCAGGTCGGTCACCGGCACACCGTCCACGAGCACCTCGCCGGACGTCGCGTCGTACAGCCGCGGCAGCAGGCTGATCAGCGTGGACTTGCCGGAGCCGGTCGAGCCGATGATCGCCGTCGTGGTGCCGGGGGCGACGGCGAAGCTGACGTCGTCGAGCACCGGCGCCTCGGCGCCGGGGTACTGGAAGGTGACGTGGCGCAGCTCCACGGCGCCGTCGCGACGCGCGGGGGTCACCGGGCGGACCGGCTCAGCGAGCGTGGGGACGGTGTCCAGGACCTCGCCGATGCGGCGGGCGGAGATCACGGCGCGCGGGAGCATCATCATCATGAAGGTGCCCATCATCACCGCCATGAGGATCTGCAGCAGGTACTGCATGAACGCGGTGAGCGCGCCGACCTGCACGAGCCCCGCGTCCACGCGCTCGCCGCCGAACCACAGGACGGCGGCGGTGGCGAGGTGGAGGATCATCGTGATGACCGGGCCGAGCAGCACGAACAGCCGGCCGATCCGCACGGACGTCTCCGTCAGGGCGGCGTTGGCGTCCGTGAACCGGCGTGTCTCGTGGCGCTCGCGCACGAACGCGCGGACCACGCGGATGCCCTGGATCTGCTCGCGCATCACGCCGTTGACGTCGTCGATGTTGTCCTGCATCCGCTGGAACAGCGGCATGAGACGGGCGACGATCCACGCCACGATCACCAGCAGCACCGGCACGGAGACCCACACGAGCCAGGACAGGCCCGGGTCCTCGCGGATGGCCATGATGATGCCGCCGACCGCCATGATCGGCACGGCCACCATGAAGTTCAGGGCCATGAGGGTGAGCATCTGGACCTGGTTGACGTCGTTGGTGCCGCGCGTGATGAGGGTCGCGGCGCCGAAGCGGCCGAGCTCCTCCGCGGAGAACGCGTCCACGCGGGTGTAGACGGCGCGGCGCAGGTCCCGGCCGACGCCCATCGAGGCCTTCGCCCCGAACCACACGGCGGCGATCGCGGCGACCACCTGCACCAGCGCGACGCCGAGCATCACGAGGCCGATGTCCCAGATGCGGGCGGTGTCACCGCGGGCTACGCCCTCGTCGATGATGCGGGCGTTGAGGCTGGGCAGGTACAGCATGGCCAGCGTGCTGATCAGCTGCAGCACGACGACGGCCGCGACGGCGCCGCGATAGCGCCGGCCGTGACGGCGGAGCAGGGTCCAGAGCATGGGGCTCCCAGGGAGTCGGGATGGGCGCGCGGCCGCGTGGGCTGCAGTGAGGTGGGCCGACGTGGGCCGGGTTCATTGTGCCCCAGCCGCGGGCGAGGAGGTCGGGCAGCAGCCGTCGTCGTCGGACGCCGCGGGCGCACCCCGGACAGCCGGCTGCCGAACCACCCGCTGGCGGACCCGCACGAGGACTGAGCGACGCCAGACGGGGGGCGTGAGCCAGACGTTTCCGCGGCTGAGGGTCCCTCAGAACAGCACGAACATCTGGCTCACGCCCCCGGAACGCCTGGCTCAGCGCCCGAAGAGCCTCGCGAAGAACCTTGCGGCCCCGGCACGGCCCGCGCGGGCTGCGTCGCGCTCGGCATCAGGGTGACGGCCATCGCACCACTGCGCCGCGGGGACGACGGCCTTGAGGGACTCGACGTGCCGGCCGCATCCGGCCCAGGTGGCCCTGCGGCAGACGGGTCAGCGCGCCGGACGGCACATGAGGGATCCTTTCGGCGAGGGGGCTTCGGGGTGGCCGGTCAGGCCAGGGTCATGAAGAGCTTCTCGAGCTCGGCGACGGTGAGCTTCTCCTCGTCCTCCGCCTTCTCGGGGTCGGCGAGGCAATACTGCATGGCGGATGAGACGACCGCGAAGCCGGCGCGATCCAGCGCGGTGGAGACGGCGGAGAGCTGCGTGACCACGTCCTTGCAGCGACCCTCGCCCTCGACCTCGCGGATGACGGCGTCCAGCTGGCCGCGGGCCCGCTTGAGGCGGTTGAGGATCTTGCGCTGGGTCTCGGCGTCGGCGGTGCGCACGGCGACCTCCTTTGTCACGGTGGCGGGGAGGGGAATCATATCCCCAGGGGTATCCGGCGACGTCGCCGGATGTCACACGAGGAGACCGATGAGCTCCCGGACGAGGATCACCAGGCCCATGGCCAGCACGAACCAGCCGAAGCCCTTCTTCAGCGCCTTCTCCGGGACCCGCTTCATGAGCGGAACGCCGATCAGCGCACCGACCACGGCCACACCGGTGACCCACAGCAGCAGGTCCCACGGCAGCGTCACGCTGGTCAGGTAGCCGCCGAGGCCCGCGAAGGACTTCATGGCGATCACCAGCAGGGACGTGCCCACCGCAGCGGACATCGGCAGGCCGCCGAGCAGGACCAGCGCAGGGACCACGAGGAACCCGCCGCCGGCGCCGACGATGCCCGTGACGAAGCCGACGACGACGCCCTCCAGCAGGATCTTCCCGAGCGGGTGGCGGCGGGGCTCGACGTCAGCCGAGGCCTCCACTGAGGGGGCGGCCGCCGGCTGCGTCTTCTTGGGCCGGATCATGGCCCACGCCGTGAAGAGCATCATCACCGCGAAGGCGATCAGCAGCAGGGTCCCCGGCAGGAAGCCGCCGACGACGCCGCCCAGGAGGGCACCCACCATCGAGGCCGCGCCGAAGATCAGGCCGGTGCGCCACCGGACGGTGCCGTGCCGCGAGTGCAGCAGCACTGAGACCAGCGAGGTCACACCCACCACGAACAGGGAGCCCGCGATGGCCTGCTTCGGCTCGAGGCCGGCCACGTACGTCAGCAGGGGCACCATCAGGATCGACCCGCCGCCACCCATGAGGCCGAGCAGCAGGCCGACCACGAGGGCCAGGGCGAGGACGATCCACATCACGGGTCAGCTCCGCTTCCCCGCGCCGGTGGGGATGCGGCCGATCACGTCGCCCGCGGAGCGCTCCTGCGCGGGGCGGTTCCACGGCATCTTGGCCAGCACGGACGCCATGGCGCACGTGTTGGACACGGCGGAGAAGGACAGGCCCGCGCCGATCGCGGCGGGGATGAGGCCGAACCGCTTCGAGCCGACCTGGGAGGCCACGGCCCCGACCAGCGCGATGGACCCGGCGGTCATGCGGACCTGACGGTCCATGGACCAGCGGTTGCCGCTGCGGACGACCTCGCCGCCGGCCTCGGCGTAGGCGGAGATGCCGCCCTGCAGGACGCGCGCGGAGGTGAAGCCGGCCTGGGCCAGACGGTCCTGGGCGGTGCCGGCCCGGCTGCCGGACTGGCAGACGAGCACCGCGGTGCCGTCCAGGCGGGCGGCGACCTCGTCCGCGTGCTCCTGGAGCAGGTCCAGCGGCACGTTGTAGGAGCCGGCGATGTGCTCGGTCTCGAACTCGCCGGGGGTGCGCACGTCCAGCACGACGGCGTCGGGGCGGGCGGCCAGCTCGGCCTTCAGGTCGCGCGGGGCGACGGGGGACAGGGTGACGCTCATGGGAGGGGCTCCTCGGGGTTGGTCTGGGGGTGTGTCAGGACTGCTGCCAGGCGGCGTAGCTGCCCTCGAGCTCGATCACGTCGAACCCGGCGCGGCGCAGCGCCTGGGCGGCCACGATGTTGCGCAGGCCGGACTGGCAGAAGGTCACCAGGGTCTTGTCCTTCGGCAGCTCCTCCTGGTGGAAGAGCACCTTGCCGGCGTTCAGCTGCCGGGCGTCCGCCACGGTGCCGTGGGAGAACTCGGTCTTGTTGCGCACGTCCACCAGCACGGTGTCCTGCTCCGCGCCGACCTCGCCGGCCTCGATGCGGGACCGCAGCTCGTCGGCCTGCACGGTGGGCACCGGCTCCAACGTGAGGCCGTCCACGGAGGTGGTGAACGCGGCGGCGGCGTCGACGCCCACGCGGATCATGTGGTCGCGCATCGTGTGCGCGTCCTCGCGGTCCTCGGCGAGCAGGACGAGGGCGGCGTCGTCGCTCTCCGGGTCGTAGGCCCAGCCGGCGTGCGTGGCGACCTTGCCGCGGGACGGAAAGGCCAGCGCGCCCGGCACGGTGCCGGCGAGGATCTCGTCCACACCGCGGGTGTCCGCGAACACGGCGCCCTCGGCGAGCGTCGCCTGCACGCCCCCGGCGTCCAGCTCCTCGAGCTCGGGCAGCTCGCCCAGGATGGCTGGCCCCTGCTTGTTCTGGCGCTTCATGCGGGCGAAGTAGGCGTGGGCGTCGGGCTGGCCGTCGAGCAGCTCGTCGATGAAGCCCTGCTCGTCGTCGTTCTTCAGGTAGTCGGACCACCACGCGTACTTGCGCTCGTAGCCGACCGTGGTGGAGGGCAGCGCGCCGAGTGCCTTGCCGCAGGCGGAGCCGGCGCCGTGGGCCGGGAACACCTGCACGTGGTCCGGGAGGGTCAGGAACTTCGCCTTGAGGGAGGCGAAGAGCTGCTGGGCGCCCTCGAAGCGGGTGTCGACGCCGCCGGCGGCCTCGTCCAGCAGGTCCGGGCGGCCGAGGTCGCCGGAGAACACGAAGTCGCCGGTGAGCATGTAGCCCGGGGCGTCCGCGAAGGCGCCGTCGGTGACGAGGAAGGACAGGTGCTCGGGGGTGTGGCCCGGGGTGTGCACGGCCTCGACGGTGATGTTGCCGAGCGTCACCGTGTCGCCGTCCTTGAGGAGGTTGCCCTCGAAGCCGTAGGCCCAGTCCTCGCCGCCCTCGCCGGACAGGTGGATCTGGGCGCCGGTGGCGTGGGCCAGCTCGCGGGTGCCGGAGAGGTAGTCCGCGTGGATGTGGGTCTCGGTCACGTGGGTGATGGTCATGCCGTTCTTGGCGGCCAGGTCCAGGTACACCTGGATGTCGCGGCGGGGGTCCACCACCATCGCCTCGTTCTTCGCCTGGCAGCCGATCACGTAGCTGGCCTGGGCGAGGTCCTCGTCGTAGATGCGCTCGAGCAGCATGGTTCTCCTCCGGGTCGGGGGGTCTCGATGTCCATCCGATACCCCCTGGGGTATGTCGAGAACGAGCGTAGGGTATACCCCCAGGGGTATGCAAGAGAGAGGGTGAGCCCGGGCGGCGACGGGAAGGGACGGCACGGTCGGGAGACGTCGCCAGGGGGCGTGAGCCAGATGATTCCGCTGCGGATCGGGCGTCAGAACGGCAGAAACGTCTGGCTCACGCGGCGGGGGGCGTGAGCCAGATGATTCCGCTGCGGATCGGGCGTCAGAACTGCAGAAACGTCTGGCTCAGCGCCCGGGGTCCTCAGAGCAGGGGACGCAGTGGTACCAGCAGGGCCTCGACCACGCGGGCGAGGCCGTGACGGTCCTCCCAGCGCGGGGTGTCGATCCGGACGGCCCGCTGGGCGTCGAGAGCGAAGATCTCCTCCATCCGGGCGGCGAAGTCGCGGTCCACGACCACCACGTTGGACTCGTAGTTGAAGCCCAGGGAGAGGCGGTCGACGTTGGCCGAGCCCACGGTGGACCAGATGCCGTCCACGGTGGCGGTCTTCGCGTGGATCATGCTGGCCCTGTACAGCAGGATCGTGATGCCGGCCTCGAGCATCTTCCCGAAGAAGCCGCGCGAGGCCCAGTCCGCCACGATGTGGTTGGAGTCCTCCGGCACCATCACCTGCACGTCCACCCCGCGCCGGGCCGCGTGCAGCAGCGCCTCGAGGACCTGCTGGTCCGGGATGAAGTACGGCGTGTTGATGAGGATGCGGTGCTGCGCCCGCTGGATGGCGTCGAGGTAGCTCAGCCGGATCGGGTAGACCAGGAGCGGCGGCTGGTTCGCGGCCACGGTGACGCGCGGGTCCCACGTGTCCGGGGGGCGCCAGGACATCTGCTCGCCCGCGCGGTGGTGGGCGTTCCACTTGATGGAGATCGACTGGCCCAGCGCCCACACCGCCGGGCCGCGCTCACGCACGTGGGTGTCCCGCCACAGGCGGGCGTAGTCGTCGCCGATGTTGAAGCCGCCGGCGAAGCCGACCTCGTCGTCCACCACCATGATCTTCGAGTGGTTGAACCCGCTGTGCCGGACCACGCCTCGCCAGATCGGGCGGGCGAAGGCCGGCAGCCGGAACACGTGGATGCGCGGGTCCAGCTGACGGTAGAAGCGGGGCGGGACCACGAGGTTCCCGAACCCGTCGTAGGAGACGTAGACCTCCACGCCGCGCGCGGCCGCCCGGTTGAAGGCGTCCATGAACCGCTGGCCCGTGGGGTCGCCCTTCCAGATGAAGGTCTCGAACTTGATGATCCGCTGCGCTCCGTCGATCGCGGCGATCATCTCCTTGTAGAGGTCCTCACCCGAGGTGAAGATGCGCAGCTCGGAGCCCTCCACGTGGGCGTCAAACACGCCGGGGTTCGGCGCGGGTCGGCGCACTCGGCCGCCGCGCTTGACCATGTCCACGCCGGTGAGCCCGGCGGCGACCGTCAGCGGCAGTCCCACGAGACCGACGCCCGCGGCCACGGCCGCTCCCCGGAGGAGACGACGGACCGGCAGGCGGGACAGGGACGGCAGGGACGGTCGACGCATTCGCTCAGTCTACTCAGGGCCCCGTCAGCGCGGATCGGTCGAGCGGCGCATCTCGGTCCAGGCCGCGCTCACCTCGGAGCGCATGCGCACGAGTTCGATCGCCGTCTCCTGCAGCCTCCGGGCGCTCTCGCTCTCGGGGATGTACTGCCGCACCCGCTGGGCCTGGTCCTCCGCGGAGACGTCCACCATGACGGCGATCGAGTGCGCCACCAGGCGGGACTCCGCCCCGGTGCGTCGGCTCGCGTAGACGCGCAGCGCCACATGCATGGACCGCTCCGTGGTGTTCACCAGGAGGGCCTCCACGCGCACGAGGTCGCCCACGTGGATGTTCCGCACGAAGCGCACACCGCCGCCGAACACCGCGACCACGGATTCATGTCCGGTCCAGCGGGCGGCGCAGACGGCGGCCGCCTCGTCCACCCAGCGCAGGATCGCGCCCGCGTTGATGGTGCCGCCCACGGTGGCCTCCGCGTTGGGGGCCAGGAACGCGAGGGTGCTCATCTCCTCGGGGGCCTCCCCGGGCGCGGGGAACGGCAGTCGGGCCATGCCGCGCTCGACGGCGCGGCGGGCCACGGTGGAGCGGCGGGCCTGTTCGTCGCGCTCGATCTGGCCGGGGGTCGAGGGCTCCCAGACCGGCACGGTCACGGGCACCCCGCCCTCCTCCGCGGCGTAGACCACGAGGGACGAGGTGGCGACCACGGGGTCGCCGTCGTCGTCGCGGATCTCCGGCAGCAGCAGGCGGGTCTGGACGTGCACCTCGGCGCCGTCCGTGTGGACCACGCGCGCCTGCACCACAGCGCGGCGGTCCACCGGCACGGGGTGCCGGAACTGGGTGTGCCCCATGTAGCGGGCACGCACGAACGTCCCGGCCCAACTCGCCGCGACGGCGTAGCCGGCCTTCTCGATCCAGGAGATGACGGTGCCGGCGTCCACCAGGCCGGTGGGATGATCGAAGCTGTCCGCCCGGAATTCGAGGGCGAGGGCTCCGGGGGGTCTCATGCCGTCGAACGTATCACCCGAGTCCGGGCCCTGTGCGGCCGGTCACGCCCCGTCCAGGAGTCTGCGGGGAACCTCCCGGCCGCGCCCCAGGCGGGTCCGCGCACGGGGGACAATGGACCCATGACCGCCTTCGACCGTCTCCCCCTGCCCGCGGAGCCCCAGACTCCGCACGACCGCCTGCGCCGCCGCACCGAGGCCGCCGTCGCCGAGCGCGGGGAGGCCGCCGTCGCCGGGCTGGCGGTGCGCCTGATGACCGGCGCGGCCACTCCCGATGACGTCACCTCGGGCGCCGCCCGCGCCCTCACCGGCGACGACGGCGACCTCAGCCCCGCCGCGACCGGCGCCCTGGCCCTGATGCACGCGTGGCACCGCAGCGCGCTGCCCGCCCTGACCGGGGCGCTCACCGCCCCCGAGGCGGACGTCCGCTCGGCGGCCCACCTCGTGCTCGCCTCCCGCGCCGGCTCGCTGCGCCGCGATGCCGCCGTCGACCGCACCCTCGTGGACGCGGTGCGGGCCGGCTGTGCCGACCCGGACCCGGAGGTCCGCGCGTCGGCCGCGTCCGCGCTGGGCGCCCTCGCCCGCCCCGAGGACCTCGAGTCCGCCCTGCCCGTGCTCACCGGCATGGTGATGGACGTGGACGCGGACCTGGCCGCGGCCGCCGAGCTGGCCCTCGAGCAGCTCGCGATCCGCCTGGACCGGCCCGGCCTGCGGGTCAGCCTCGAGGGCTGAGGCGACGCCCGTGCAGTGCCCCCACTTCGACGTCGGCGAGTGCCGTTCCTGCCCGCTGATGGGCGTGCCGTACGCCCGGCAGCTCGCGGACAAGCAGGCCGCGGTCCTGGCCGCCCTGGCGGACGCGGTCGACGCGGACACGGTCGTGGCCGAGCCGTTCGCCTCCGCGGAGGCCGGATTCCGGAACAAGGCGAAGCTCGTGGTCACGGGGTCGGCGGCGGCGCCGCGGCTGGGCATCCTGGACCCGCGCCAGCACCCCCGGCATCACGACGGCGCCGGCGTGGACCTGCGCGACTGCGGCCTGTACGAGGCCGGCATGGAAGGCGTGTTCGACGCGTGCGCGGCGGCGGTGACGGCGGCCGGGCTGGAGCCCTACGACGTCGCCGCCCGCACGGGCGAGCTGAAGAACGTGATCGTGACGCTCTCCCCCGACC
Organism: Micrococcus sp. UYEF5; assembly: GCF_040546065.1. NCBI lineage: Bacteria > Bacillati > Actinomycetota > Actinomycetes > Micrococcales > Micrococcaceae > Micrococcus > Micrococcus sp. UYEF5. Next base: position 91,533 of record NZ_JBEPNB010000008.1, on the reverse strand, counting down.
GGGAGGCGATGGTCCGGTTCGTGCTGCGCTCCGCCGACCGGCTGGACGCGCTGCGCGCGGCGGTGCCGGGGCTGCTGGACGACCTCGCGGCGCGCGGGACACCCGCCGCCGTGGTGAGCGCGAACCTGCTGCCCGAGCACGTGGCCCTGCCCGAGGGCGACGAGGAGATCGTGCTCGCCGGCGGGCCGACCCTGCGGATGGAACTGAACGGGATCGGCCTGCGGCTGCGCCCGCAGGGGTTCTTCCAGACGAACACCGCGGTGACCGAGGGGCTGTACGCGACGGCGGCGGCGTGGGTCGCCGAGGGCGGTGTGCCGGCGTCGGCGTGGGACCTGTACTGCGGGGTGGGCGGGTTCGCGTTCCACCTGGCCCGGGCCGGCGTGCGCGACGTGTGGGGCATGGAGTCCTCCGCCGAGGCGGTGGCCGCGGCCCGGGAGACGGCCGCGGAGCTCGGCCTGGCCGACCGGGCGCGCTTCTCCGACGGCGACGCCACCTCCGCGCTTTCGTTCGAGAAACGGCGGGCTCCGGAGGCGCTTTCGTCCAAGAAACGGCGGCCCCGCCCGGACGCCGTCGTCGTGAATCCGCCGCGGCGGGGCATCGGCGCCGAGCTGGCGGACGCGCTGGAGGACTCGGGTGTGCCCACCGTCCTGTACTCCAGCTGCAACCCGGCGACGCTCGCGCAGGACCTGGCCCGGATGCCGAGCTATCGGGTGGCGCGGGTGCAGGTGTTCGACATGTTCCCCCAGACCCGGCACGCGGAGGTGCTCACGCTGCTGACCCGGCGGTGACGGAAGCCGGGGCGCGTCACCGCGGGCTCCCCGCCCGACGGTTCCGCTTCTTCAACTCGACGAAGACCTGCAGCAGCGTCAGAGCCGACGGCGCGAGCGCGGGTTGCGTGAGCACGAGCGGTTGCGCACGGGTCAACCCGCCACCCTGCAACGGCCGTCCCGAGTCCCACCGGTTGGCCTTGCGCAGACCACCCTCGTTCCACAGCCGCTCGTCCACCTTGAGCGCCACCTTCATCGTGTGCTCCGACTCTGGCGCCACAGCACGGACTTCCTTCACGTCCGCCCAGTCCACGGACCAGTCCCGCGTCCACACCCGTCGCTCATCGAACGTGACATGCCGAGGCCGGAACAGACCCATCGTCGCGGCGGGAAGCACCGCCAACGCCAGCGCCAACCCGATGAACGACGCCACACGCCACACCCCGAACCCGGCCGAGACATCCTCCGGCGGCCGGAAGATCACCCACACGAACACCGCGATGCACACCACGACGATCAGCCACAGGAGCAACCACCGCGCCGGACGCACCCGCGCCTGCACCGGCAGACTCGCCAGGATCTCCTCCCGCGTCGCCTTCTTCCGCAACCGCGTCGGCTTCGCATCCATCACTTGCTCATCATCCAGTTCATGAGCCCTTCGCCCCCCGGCCATCTCCGCCGAGTGTGTCCTGCTCGTTCCCGGGCCACGCTTCCGGCGCGCGGGGGCACACGTCCGCCCCGTCGGCACGACCCTATTCCCGGAACCCACCGCGCCGCAGCGACATCACCGCAGCTGAGAACCGCTGTGATGTCGCTGCGGTGCGGTCGGCCGGAACGACGGCGCGCTCGCTGCGGTGAACATCGCCGCGGCACTCCCCGTGCGGCCCCACTTCCCCGCCCGTAGGCTGGTTCCCATGTCGCAGACGCTCACCCCCGCCGCTCCGCAGGACCTGAACGCCCGCCGTCACCGGCTCCGCCGCTACCGCGCCGTCATCTTCGACATGGACGGGGTCATCACGGACACCGCCGGCGTGCACGCGCAGGCGTGGAAGGAGCTCTTCGACGGGGCGCTGCCCGCCGTGGGCGCGCTGCCCGCCAACGCCGCCGTCGTCGCCGCGGACCCGGACGTGCTGCGTCCCTTCGACGCCGCCGCCGACTACCTGCACCACGTGGACGGGCGCCCCCGCGAGGACGGGGTCCGCACGTTCTTCGCCTCCCGCGGCCTGAGGGTGCCGGAGGCCGACGCCCCCGAGGCGGACGCCGCCCCGGAGCTGACCGTCCTCGCCCTCGCCGAGCGCAAGCAGGGCTACTTCGAGCAGGTCCTCGAGCGCGACGGCGTCCGCGTGTTCCCGGAGGCCCAGGACCTCCTCGAGCGGCTGCGGGCCAAGGGTGTGCCGGTCGCACTGGTCACCAGCTCCAAGAACTCCCGCGCCGTGCTCACGGCCGGCGGCGTGCTGGACTTCTTCCCCGTGATCGTGGACGGGAACACCGCCGTCGAGCGCGGGCTGCCGGGCAAGCCGGACCCGGCGATGTTCTGGGAGGCCGCCCGCGAGCTGGGCGTCGACGTCGCGGACGCGATGGTCCTCGAGGACGCCGTCTCCGGCGTGAAGGCCGCCTCGGACGGCCGCTTCGGCCTCGTGATCGGCGTGGACCGCGAGCCCGAGCTCGGCAAGGGCCGACTCAAGGCGGCCGGCGCCCACCTGGTGGTCCAGGACTACGGGACCCTGCATCTGGAGGACCGCACCACCACCCCGTTCGACCCCGCGTGGGTGCTGCGCTGGGACCGCTTCGACCCGGCCTCCGAGGGCACGCGCGAGGTGCTGTGCACCCTGGCCAACGGGTACTGGGGCACCCGCGGCGCTGTGCCCGGCACGCACATCTCCTCCGTCCACTACCCCGGCACCTACATGGCCGGGGTGTTCAACCGGCTGACCTCGATGGTCCAGGGCCGGGTCGTGGAGACCGAGCACATGGTCAACATCCAGGACTGGACCCCGCTCGTGGTGACCCCGCGCCACGGCCGCCCGCTGCTGCCGGGTGAGGAGAACCTCGTGGAGTACGGCCAGGAGATGGACCTGCGCCGCGGCGTGCTCTCCCGCACCATGACCTTCGAGGACGAGCAGGGCCGGCGCACCACGGTCCACACCCGACAGTTCACCTCGCTGGCCAACCGGCACCTCGCCGCGATCGAGCTGACCGTCGTGGCGGAGAACTGGTCCGGGGACCTCACGGTGCGCTCGAAGATCGAGGGCCGCGTGGCCAACCTCAACGTCTCCGACGACCGCACCCTCGCCAACCAGCACCTCGAGCCGGTCCAGGCCCGGGAGATCGACGGCGAGACCGTCCTGCTCGAGACCGCCACCAACCAGTCCGGCATCCACGTGGCCGTGGCCACCCGCACCCGCCAGGTGGCGCCGGTGGGCCACCACGAGCCCATCCGCCGCCCCGTGGACGGCTCGGACCTGGTGGTCGGCCAGGACATCCTCCTCCACGTGGACGAGGGCGTGCCGCTCGTGCTGGAGAAGATCGCCGCCGTCGCCACGAGCCACGACCACGCCAACGCCTCCGTGTGGGAGTCGGCGGTGAAGGACGTCCAGCGCGCCCAGAACTTCCGCAACCTGCTGACCCTGCACGAGCAGCGCTGGGGCACCAACTGGGACCGGTTCTCCGTGCGCATCGACCTGGCCGAGCCGTACCGGCATCAGCGCCGCTCCACGGCGGCGGAGGCCGGCGGCGAATACGCGCCGCCCGTCGTCGACGCCGGCCACTCGGCCCCGGTGGGGTCCGCGGTCCCGATGGGCAAGGACGGCGCGTCGCTGCGCCAGCAGCTCGCCCTGAACCTGCACACGTTCCACGTGCTCCAGACGGCCTACGGCCGCCGCCGGGACCTGGACGCCTCCGTGGGGGCACGCGGCCTGCACGGCGAGGGCTACCGCGGCCACATCTTCTGGGACGAGATCTACGTCTACCCGATGCTCACGCTGCGCCGCCCCGAGATCACCCGGGGCCTGCTGATGTACCGCTACCGGCGTCTCAACGAGGCCCGCGCCAACGCCCAGGCCGAGGGCTGGGCCGGTGCCATGTACCCGTGGCAGTCCGGGGCGGACGGCTCCGAGGAGACGCCCACCGAGCTGTGGAACCCGCGCTCGCGCATGTGGATGCCGGACAACTCCCACAACCAGCGGCACGTCTCCCTGGACATCGCCTACTCGGTGCTGCGGTACATCGAGATCACGAAGGACACGTCCTTCATCTCGGACTACGGCGCGGAGATGCTCGTGGAGATCTCCCGGTTCTTCATGTCCATGACCCTGCACAACGCCGTCACGGACCGCTACGAGATCCACGGCGTCATGGGCCCGGACGAGTTCCACGACGGCTATCCCGAGACCCCCGGCTCCGGCCTGCGCAACAACGCGTACACGAACGTGCTGACCTCGTGGGTGCTCGCGGAGACCGCCCGCCTGGTCCGCTGGCTGGACACGATCGACGACGGCCTGCCCGAGCTCATGGAGATCTCCGAGGAGGAGATCGAGCGCTGGGAGGAGGTCAGCACCCGTCTGACCGTGCCGTTCTTCGAGGAGGGCGAGGAGGCCGGCATCCTCGCCCAGTTCGAGGGCTACCAGGACCTGCTCGAGTTCGACTGGGAGGCCTACCGCGCCAAGTACGGGAACATCGGCCGCATGGACCTGATCCTGCAGGCCGAGGGCGACGCCACCAACCGGTACAAGCTCTCCAAGCAGGCCGACACCCTCATGCTCGGATACCTGTTCTCCGCCGAGGAGCTGGACCGGATCCTGCGCCGCATGGGCTACGAGCTGCCCGAGGAGGCGTTCGAGCGGATGGTCACGTACTACGAGGCCCGCTCGACGCACGGCTCCACGCTCTCCCGGCTGGTGCACGCGTGGGTGTCGGCCCGCACGGACCCGGACCGGTCCTGGGACCTGTTCACGGAGGCCCTCGAGTCGGACCTCTCGGACACGCAGGGCGGCACCACGAAGGAGGGCATCCACCTGGGCCTGATGGCGGGCACCGTGGACACGGTGATCCGCTGCTACGCGGGCCTCGAGACGCGCGACGACGTCGTCCGGCTGCACCCCCGCATGCCCGCCCAGCTGCCCGGCGCCCGGTTCACCATCCGGTTCCGCCAGCAGCCCGTGGTCATCCAGATGACCCAGCGGGAGGTGACGGTGGCCGCGGGCGAGGGCATGTGGCACGACGTGCCGATGATCATCGCCGGCCGCGAGCACACCCTGTCCCCCGGCGAGAAGCTGACGGTCCCGCTGGGCTGAGGGCCGCCGTCGTCGGCCACCCCACCCCGTCCCTTTGGGGGCGAAAGTGGGCGGTATCCCGCGCGGATACCGCCCACTTTCGCCCCCGGACGCGGGAGGACGCGGGAGGACGCGGCTGCCGCCCCGGCTCAGCGCAGCGGCAGCTCGGCGCGGACCACCCAGCAGCCGCCCAGCGGGCCGGCCGTGAGGGTGCCGCCGAACACGGCCACGCGCTCGCGCATGCCGGCCAGGCCGAAGCCGCTGGCCATCGCGACCACCACGCGGTCGCGGCGGGGCTCGCCCTCGTCCATGGGGCTGGCGATGCACAGCACGAGGCGGTCCGCGCCCTCGAGCTGCGAGGTCAGGCGCACCGTGCCGCGGCGCGGGGCGTGCTTGAGGATGTTCGTCACCGACTCCTGCACCACACGCAGCACGGTCAGCTCCAGGGAGCGCGGCAGCTCGTCCAGCTCGGTCAGCGAGCGCTCGACCGCGAACCCGGCCGCGTGCAGCTGGGCCTCGAACTCGTCGAGGCGGGCCGGCAGGTCCACGACGGCGTCCCCCTCCGCCGTCTGCGCGTTGCGGGAGGAGCCGCGCAGCGCGGTGAGCATGCGGCGCAGGTCCACGAGGGACTGCCGGGCGGCCTCCTCGATGGCCTTCTCCGCGGCGGCCCGTTTGTCCGGGTCCCTCTGGGTGGGCAGCATGGCGGCCTGCATCGAGATCACGGTGAGCCCGTGCGCGACGACGTCGTGCAGCTCCGCCGCGATCCGCTGCCGCTCGGCCTCCGCGGCGCAGGCGGCGGCCTCCTCGGCCCGGCGCAGGGCCGCCTCGCGGTCCCGGGCCCGATGCCGGGATCGGCGGATCATGAAGGCCGGCACCGCCACGCACAGCGCGACGATGAGCGTGATGACCATGACGCCCTTGAGGCTGTCCTCGTCCGCCCACGTGCCGTCGGTGAGGACCTCGCCCGCGACGGTGAGCAGGATGAGGGCGCCCAGGGCGAACCAGACGAACACCCGGTGCGAGTACCGCGTCACCATGGCCGCGCCCAGGACGACCCCGCCACTGAACGCCTGCGGGGTGAGGTGCGCGTGGTCCGCCTCCACGAGGCCCACCAGACCGAACGTGCACCCGAGCAGCACGAACACCGCCGCGAGGGTGGGCTGCCACCCGAACAGCAGCGTGACCAGCACGCTCGCCAGGAACAGGACCCAGCGCAGGAGCGGCTCCCGCCCCTCACCCGTCAGCCCGCCGTCCTCCTCGAGGATGCCCGCGAGTTCGGGGTCGGCGCTCAGCCCGGCGGCCACCGTGGGCCCCAGCATCAGGGTGAGGATCTCCCCCAGCACCATGAGCCCGACGATCACATAGAGGACGATCCGCGTGTGCCGGGAGACGGGTTCCGTGCGCAGGATCGCCGGCAGGCGGGAGCCCAGGGGAGACTCGGCAGGCGGGGGCGACGTCGCCGTCGTCGTCCGAGCCGGGGCGGGCGCCGCGATGCTCATCCGATGTCCACGAGGCCCGCGCGGGCGGCGCGGATGAGGATCTGCACGCGGTCACGGACCTGCCACTTGTCCAGGACCTTGCCGATGTGGGACTTCACCGTGGCCTCCGCGAGGAACAGGGCGCCGGCGATCTCCGCGTTGGAGGCGCCCTTGGCGAGCTCGCGGACCACGTCCAGCTCGCGCTCGGTGAGGCGCTCGTGCGGGGCGAGGGGCTCGGCCGGGCAGGGGGCGGTGTGCTCGGGGGCCGCGGTGACGGCCTCCACCAGGTCCGCGGCCACGCGGGCGGAGAACACGGCGTCCCCGGCATGGACGCGGCGGATGGCGTCCACCACCTCGGCCGGCGGGGCGTCCTTCACGAGGTAGCCGGCGGCGCCGGCGCGCAAGGCGGGCACGAGGTACTGCTCGGAGGAGAAGGTGGTGATCGCCAGGACGCGCACGCCGGGGGCCTCGGCGGAGATGCGCGCGGTGGCCTCGACGCCGTCCATGCGGGGCATCTGCATGTCCATCAGCACGACGTCGGGGGCCAGCGTGCGGGCCGCCTCGAGGGCCTGGACCCCGTCCTCGGCGGAGCCGACCACCTCGAGGTCCTCGGCCTGGGCCACGAAGTGCTCGAGGGCGGTGCGCATCAACGCCTGGTCGTCGGCCACGACTACTCGGATCATGGCGCCCAGCCTAGGAGGCGCACAGGCCGCCGCGCGTCCACCGAAGGTCGACGTCGGCCCCCGCCTCGGGGCGGACCGGGCCGGCTCCCGCGCCCGGCCGGCCACCGCAGTCCCGGCGCCTCCGTGGGCAGAACCCACAACCCCATCGCCTCCGTGGGCAGAAGAGAGGGCACTTCTGCCCACGGAACGCTCTGGCCTGCCGCTTCCGCCCACGGAACCGGGCCGCCCCACCCGGGCCCCGCTCCACCCCCCGCGCGTCACCGCGGCAGCAGGAACCAGCCCATCACGGCCATGCCGAGGATCCCGGCGAGCATGGCCGGCAGCAGCACCACGAACAGGTTCCGCCGCGTCACGGCCCAGCCGGGCATCTGCGGCGACTGCGCCCCCGCGGCCATGCCGTGGGCCACCTGGATGCGAGCGGGCCCGGCGACGATGCCCCAGCCCGCGGCCGCGTTGTGCAGGCCGTTGGACCAGGGCGGGGGGACGCCCAGGGCGGCGCCTGTGTCCATCTGCAGGGGGCCGATCAGGGCCATGGCCCCGGTGTTCGAGGCCGTGATGAAGCCTGCGAACGCACCGAGGAACGGCATCGCCACCAGGTAGGACTCCCCCATCCCGCTGAGCGCGCCCGCGAGCGCCTGCGAGACCCCGCCGGCGGAGAGGATGAGCCCGAACGCCACGTAGAGCGCGTTGGGGATGGCGGTGCCCACCCACAGCTTCCCGGCCTCGCGGGGGACGCGGCGGCGGGCGGCGGCGTCGAGGTGGAGCAGCTGCACGCCCACGCCCACCGCCACGAACGCCCACAGCGCCGGCGTCCCCACGAGGGCCGCCGCCCCCTCGAGTCCGAACGCGCCCTTCACGGTGGTGCCCAGCACGGTGCCGGCCATGAGCGTCAGGTACGGCACCACGTCCCGCCCCGGCCCGGGCAGCAGCCGGCCGCCGCGGATCACGAGCAGCCAGGCCACGGTGAGCACGAACGTGGCGACGGCGCCCGCCGGCGCGGTGCCGACCACGAGGTTCGCCCCCAGGATCAGCGCCCACTGGGCGACCCCGGAGAGCACGGCGACGCCGAGCCAGGGCAGTGTCCGGGCCGGGCCGACGTCGACTCGCATGCCGCGCGCCCCGCGCAGCAGCAGCACCGTGGCCACGCCCGCCACCAGGCAGGCCGGCAGGTTGAACACCGCGGCGGTGACCCCGATCTCCCGGAAGTCCAGGCCGAACAGGCGGGCGCCCATGAGCGTGCCCGGCGCCATGGACCCCCACGGGCCGATGGTGAGCGCGAGGACGGAGATCAGCGCGGACCGGAACGCCGTGTAGCCCAGACCCAGCAGCAGCGGCACACCCACGATCAGGGAGACGCCGAACCCGGTCACGGTCTCGAGGAACGGGATGACGCCGTGCACCATGAGCAGCGCGGTCGCGATCGTGGGGCCGTTGCCCGCCGACAGCCACGCGGCCAGGCGCGCGTGCCCGCCCGAGTACTCCATGACGCGGGACAGGGTGATACCGCCAGCGATGATCGCCAGGATCTCGAGCAGCGTGGGCACGCCGGCGCCGACCGCGCCGCCCAGGTCGCCCGGGGCCACGCCGAAGACCGTGAGGGCCAGCAGCACGGCCACGGCCGTCCCGGCGGCCGGGGCCACCCACGCGGGCAGCCGGGTGAGCAGCAGCACGAGGGTGAGCAGGATGGGTGAGAGCGCGAGCAGCACCTCCACGGCGCACCCCCTCTCCTCGTGTACTGCGCCCCACTGTAGGCGCGGGGTGGGGCCGACACCCCTCCCCTTACTCTGGGGGTCATGACGCAGCCATCCCACCCCGACGACGTCACCCGCGCCCGCCTGATCCCGCCCGTGCCCGTGGCGGTGGCCCCGATGGCCGGCGGCCCCTCGACCCCGGAGCTGGTCGCCGCCGTCGTCGGCGCAGGCGGCGGCGGGTTCCTCGCCGGCGGCATGCGGACGGCCGCGCAGATGCGCGCGCAGGTGGACGCGCTGCGCGCGCTGCTGGGCGCGGAGGGGCCGGACCGCTGGGGCGTGAACCTGTTCGTGCCGGACGCGGTGAACACGGCCATCCCGGACGCGGCGCGCACGGAGGCGGCACGGTCGGCGCGGGCGGCGGCCGTCGCCGCGTACCGGGCGGACCTGACGGCCGACGGCGCCGCCGACCTGCCCACGGCCGCGGACGTGGTCCCGGACCCCGACGCCGAACGGGCCGACTTCGACGCCCTGCTCACCGCCGCCGAGGAGCAGGCGTGGCCGCTGGTCTCCTTCACGTTCGGCCTGCCGGCCGCGGACGTGTTCGCCCGGCTGGCCGCCGCGGGCATCCCGGCCGGGGCCACCGTGACGGACGCGACCGAGGCGCGGGCCGCCCTCGAGCACGGGGCCGCGTTCCTCGTGGTGCAGGGCCACCGCGCCGGCGGGCACCGGGGCACGTCGGACCCGGCCGCGGAGCCGCCCCGCGCCGAGCTGCCGGCGGTGTTGCCGGCGGTGCGCGACGTCGTCGGGACGGGGGCCACGAGCGCCGTGCCCGTGGTGGCCGCCGGCGGCGTGGGCACCGCCGAGGACGTGCGCGCCCTGCTGACCGCCGGCGCGGACGCCGTCTCGGCCGGCACCGCGTTCCTCCTCACCCCGGAGGCGGGCACCTCGGCGGCGCACCGGGCCGCCGTCGCGGCGTGTGCGGCCGGGACACGCTTCTCCGCTGACGACGGCCGGGCCCGCACCGGCCTGACCCGCGCCTACACGGGGCGGTGGGCGCGGTCGCTGGCCACCGCGTTCATGGCGGAGCACCCGGACGCCCCCGCCGCGTACCCCGAGGTCAACGTCCTGACGAAGGGGCTGCGCGCCGCCGCCGCGGCCGCCGGCGACCTCGAACGCGTCCACCTGTGGGCCGGCACCGAGGCGCACCGGGTCCGGGAGGCGCCGGCCGTCGACGTCCTCGCCTCCCTCACGCCCTGAGGACCGCCCCGGATCATCCCGCGGGCTGACGCCGGCCCCTCCGCCTGCGGCCTAGGCTGGCCCGCGTGAACCCCCTGCGCCGCCTCGACCAGTGGACGCGCCTGCACCCCGTGCGCACCGACGTGATGGCCGCCGCGGCACTGTTCACCGTGCTCGTGGCGCTCCCGTGGATCGCGCTCGGGCCGATGGTCGCCCCGGACCCCCAGGGCAGGCAGACGGCCGTCTCCCTCCTGGCCGGGGCCGGCATGGTCCTGCCGTGGGCCGTGCGTCGGGTGCGCCCGGTGGCCTCGGCCGCCGTCGTGACGGCCGCGGCCGTCCTGCACCTGCTCGCCGGGCCCGAGTTCAGCATGTCCCTGCTGATGGTGCCGCTCACCGTCTACAACCTCGCCGCGAACGCGCCCCGGAGCATCTCCGTGGCCGGGCTCCTCACGGGGCTGGCCGGCGGCGTGGCCAACGGGGTGAAGGTGTGGCTGTTCCCGGCGCAGTTCGTCACGCCCGACGGCCTCACCGTCCGCTCCCCCGCGGAGCCGCTGGCCATGGTCATCATGGCGATCGGCTGCGGGCTCATGGTGCTCACCGCGTGGGCGTTCGGCGACGTCGTGCGCAACCGCCGCCTCACCGTGCGCGCCCTCGAGGACCGCGCCCACCGCCTCGAGGTGCAGTCCCGGCAGGAGCGCGAGCTCGCCGCCGCCGACGAGCGCAGCCACATCGCCCGGGAGATGCACGACATCGTCGCCCACTCCCTGCAGGTGGTCATCTCCCAGGCCGACGGCGCCCGGTACGCCGCCGCCGCCAAGCCCGCGCTCGCGGTCACCGCGCTCGAGACCATCGGCCAGACCGGCCGCTCCGCGCTCGCGGACATGCGCCAGCTGCTCGGCGTGCTCCGCGAGACCGGCGAGACCGTGGCCGGGGTGCCCGGCGTGACGGACGACGACGCTCGGCGGCCCGCCGCCGACGCCTCCCCCGACGGCCGCGGCACCCGCCTACCCCCGGGCCGCCGACCCCAGCCGCGGCTCGCGGACCTGCCCGCGCTCGTGGAGACGATGCGGCTGTCCGGACTCGAGGTGTCCCTGCTGGAGACCGGCACGCCCCGCCGTGCGCTGCCGGCGGGCGGCGAGCTGGCCGCGTACCGGATCGTGCAGGAGGCGCTGACCAACACGCTGCGCCACGGCGGGCCGGACGCGGACGCGTTCGTCACGCTCGCCTGGACGGCGCGCGGCCTGGACCTGCAGATCGACGACGACGGCTGCGGCGCCGCCGCCGACCCCGCCACCCGGGGAAGCGGCCAGGGTCTGCGGGGGGCCGCCGAGCGGGCGGCCCTGTTCGGCGGGACGCTCGAGTCGGGGCCGCGCGTGGGGGCCGGGTACCGCGTGTCCGCCCACCTGCCGTACTCGGCGGTGTGAGGGGTGGCCGCCCCCGCCCGACTTGAGAGGATGACCCCATGAGCTCCGAGGAGACCGCCCCCGTCCGCGTGGCCCTGGTGGACGACCAGGCGTTGATCCGGTCCGGGCTGGCCATGCTCGTGGACTCGCAGCCGGACCTGACGGTCGTGGCGGAGGCGGGCAGCGGGCGCGAGGCGGTGGCGTCGGTGTCCGTGGCGGGCGCCGACGTCGTGCTGATGGACGTGCGCATGCCGGAGATGGACGGCATCGAGGCCACCCGCGCGCTGCTGCGCCGGCCGGACGCCCCGCGCGTCGTGGTGCTGACCACCTTCGACCTGGACGAGTACGCCTTCGACGCGATCGAGGCGGGCGCCAGCGGCTTCCTGCTCAAGGACGCCCCGCCCGAGGAGCTGCTCGCCGCGATCCGCACGGTGCACCGGGGCGACGCCGTGATCGCCCCGTCCACGACGCGCCGGCTCCTGACGCACATGGCCCCGCGTCTGCGCTCGGACCAGGTCCGCAGCGCGGAGTGCGAGGAGCAGCAGGCGGCGGTGGCGTCGCTGACCCCGCGCGAGCGCGAGGTGCTGGTGCTCATGGCGCAGGGCGCCGCGAATCTGGAGATCGCCGCCGAGCTCGTGCTCTCCGAGGCGACGGTGAAGACGCACGTGGGCCGGGTGTTGGCCAAGCTCGGCGCCCGCGACCGCGTGCAGGCCGTGCTCATCGCCCACCGCGCGGGCCTCGTGCAGTTCTGACCCGCCGTTCCGGCACGCCCTGCAGCCCCCGCCCTAGCCCCTGCCCCACCCCTCGTCGAGGCCCGCAGACGCGCCGCTACGCCGTCGTCGTAGCGGCGTGTCTGCGGGCCTGGGCGGCGGGCCTCAACGGCCGGCCTCAACGGCCGGCCTCAGCGGTCGGCCGGGGCGGCGGGGCCCTTCCCTGAGCCACTCCCCAGGCACCTGCCAGCACAATCACAGGTCATACCTGGGTATGAGTCGGACGCCCCGAGGTTCATCCTCATGGCCCTGCCGGTGCGCCCACCCCCTCCGCGATGCTGGACGCAGGCCCCGCAGCGGGTCCGCCGCCGGGGTGCACGCGCCGATGGCCGCCCCGGCCCGACGCGCACTGGAGGAGAGGCACCATGACCGGCAGCATCCTGGACCACCCCACCCCGACGACGTCCCGCGCCTCCGACCCAGCCGCCGAGCAGGCGCAGCGGGACAGTGAATGCGTGGCCTTCTTCGTGGCGCTGGTGACGGCCGCCGTCGTGATGCTGGGCCTGAGCCTGTTCACGGGGGTCGAGGGGCTGCTCCGCCTGGCACTCACCGCGGGCGCCGGCCTGCTCGCCGGCGCCGTCGCGTGGGCCACCGCCCGCCCCGTCCTGGAGGACGACGCCCCGGGCGACTGACCCGGCTGCGCCCTCAGGGCCGCAGGCCGCGCAGGTACGTGTCCAGCAGCCAGCCCCGCTGGCCCGGGCCGTGGCCCAGCAGCTCGCACTCCGGCGACCGGGTGACCATGAGCAGGCCGAACAGGTAGTCCGCCCCGGTCACGTCCGGGCCCACGAGCCCGGCCCGCCGCGCCCCGGCCACCACCTGGTCCGCGAGCTCGAGGATCACACGCTCGGCCTCGGCGATGAGGGCCTCCGGCGGCCGGTCGGCTGGGTCGAAGTCGTCCCGGGCCGCCGCGAGCGAGGCCAGGTTCACGGCCCCCAGGTCCTCGGCGAGCCGCCGCCACCGCGCCTCGGCCCCGCCGTCGCGCTCGTCCCCGGCCGCCCCGTCGAGGAAGGCCTGCAGGATCCCTCCGGTGCGGGCCACGACGTCCTCGAGCACGGCGTCCAGCAGATCCCGACGCGTGGGGAAGTGCCCGTACAGCGTGCCCACGCCGACCCCGGCCTCCTGCGCCACCCCGCGGAGGGACATCGCGGCCCCCTGGGTGGCGATGAGACGGCCGGCGGCCGCCAGCAGGTCCTGGCGGTTGGCGCGGGCGTCGGCTCTCATGTCCCCATCATCCCACTCCGCCCGGCACCGCCCGGCGGCGGGGACCTGACGCCCTCGGGTCCACGCCTCGCCGGCCCGCCTCATCCCCGGGCATGACCCGCCGCCCGCGGAGGTGGTCCCCTCCTCCGATCCGCCCCGCCGGGTCCGCGCGGGAGAGTGGCCGCCATGGACACCTCTTCCCCCGCACACCCCTTCTCCCCCACGACCCCCGGCCCCGTCGCGCCGGGGCCGGGCACGCCGTCGTCGTCCGCCACCACGACGACGGCGCCCGCCGTCTGCGCCCGCGGCCTCACCCGCGCCTACGGGCGCGGTGACGCGCAGGTGCACGCCCTGCGCGGGGTGGACGTGGACTTCGCCTCGGGCGCGTTCACCGCGATCATGGGGCCCTCGGGGTCGGGCAAGTCGACGCTCCTGCACTGCCTGGCCGGGCTGGACGCGCGGACCTCGGGCTCCGTGAGGATCGGCGGCACGGAGATCACAGGACTGGACGACACCGCCCTGACCCGCCTGCGCCACCGCCCGCACGAGCTCTCGGGCGGTCAGCAGCAGCGCGTCGCCGTCGCCCGCGCCCTGCTCACCCGACCGGGCGTCGTGTTCGGGGACGAGCCCACCGGCAACCTGGACACCGCCACCTCCACCGAGGTGTGAGCAGGCGGGGCGCGGTGCGTGCGAGCCGCGCCCCACAGCTCGGCGCCGGTCCGCGGCCCCGGCGACGCGCCCGAGACCTCGTGACGGGGTCCCGGGCGCGCCCTACGCTGAGCCGCATGAGCGAGACCCTCCTCGCTGCCCCTGCCGCCCCCGCCGGCTCCCCCGCCTGGATCGACTACACCGCCCCCGACTTCGCCCGCCAGCAGGCCTTCTACGAGGCCCTCTTCGGCTGGTCCTTCACCGACTCCGGCGAGGAGTTCGGCCACTACCGCATGATCACCAAGGACGGCGCCTCCGTGGGCGGCGCCATGGACGCCGACCAGCTCTCGCAGATGACCGGCGAGGACGCCCCGCCCGCCGCGTGGACCGTGTACCTGCGCACACAGGACATGGACGCCACCCTCACCGCCGTGCGGGAGAACGGCGGCGCCGTGCTCGTGGACGCCATGCCCGTCGGCGACCTCGGTGTGATGGCCATGGCCGAGGGCCCGGGCCACGAGGTGGTGGGCTTCTGGCAGTCCGGCACCTTGGCCGGCCATGACCTGCCGCTCACCCCCGGCACCTCCGTGTGGTTCGAGCTCATGACGACCCGCTTCGACGAGTCCGCCGAGTTCTACCGCGCCGTGGCCGGCTGGCAGCCCACCCCGCTGGGGGACGACGGCGCCCCGGAGGACACGCAGACCGCGGCCGACGCCGAGGACGCGGCCCACGACGGCCCCCGCTACGCGACGAACCACCCGTTCGACCGCGCGACCGCGGGCCTGTGCGACGCGCGGGCCTGGCTGCCGCCGAACGCGGTGGGGTACTGGCGCATGTACATCGCCGTCGCGGACACGGACCGCGCGCTCGAGGTGATCCGCGAGCACGGCGGCACGGTCCTGGACGGCCCCCAGGACTCCCCGTTCGGCCGCGTCACCACCGTGCAGGACCCCGCCGGGGCCACGTTCCAAATCAACGAGCCGCCCGCGCAGGGCTGACCTGCGCCGCGGCCCTCACTCCTGCGCGGCGCGCCGGCCGTCGGAACGGCGGTAGGCCATCGCGAGCACGGCCCCGGAGAGGTTATGCCAGATCGAGAACACGGCGCCCGGCAGGGCTGCCGCCGGCGAGATGTACTGCGCGGCGAGGCCCGCGGCCAGGCCCGAGTTCTGCATGCCGACCTCGATCGAGACCGTGCGCGCCACGGGCGTGGGCAGCCGGAACAGCTTCGCCGCGCCGTAGCCGAGCAGGTAGCCGAGCCCGTTGTGCAGCACCACCGCTGCGAACACCAGCAGGCCCGCCGACAGCACGCGGGAGGCGCTGTTGCCGACGACGGCGGCCACCACCAGCGCGATGAACACCACCGAGACCCACGGCAGGGCGGGCAGCACGCGGTCGACGACGCGGCGCAGCAGCAGGCGCACGACGAGTCCGCCCAGGACCGGCAGGAGCACGATGTTCACGATGGACTTCGCCATGGCGCCGCCGTCGACGGCCATGTACTGGCCGGCCAGCCACAGGGTGAGCAACGGCGTGAGCAGCGGGGCCAGGAGCGTGGACACGGAGGTCATGGCCACGGAGAGGGCGGTGTCGGCGCGGGCGAGGTAGCTGACCACGTTCGAGGACGTGCCGCCCGGGGCCGAGCCCACGAGGATCACGCCCGCCGCGAGCTCGGGCGGCAGCTGGAGCACGACGGCGACGCCGAGCCCCAGCAGCGGCATGATCGCGTACTGCGCCACCACGCCCAGCAGCACGGGCAGCGGCCGGCGGGCGACGAGGCCGAAGTCCGGAAGGGTCAGCGTCAGGCCCATGCCGAACATGATGATCCCGAGGAACAGGTTGACCTGGGGCAGCAGCGTCTTCGCGGCGGTCGGGGCGAGGAAGCCCACGAGCGCGGCGGCGAGCACCAGCAGCGGGAAGACGGTGACGGCGATGCGTGCGGAGCGGTCTTCCGCGCGGCGGGCGTCGGTGGGGGCGGGATCCGGTGCGGTCATCCCGTCATGGTAGGAGCGCGACCGCGGTGCGTCGTCGCGTGACGCGGCGCCGTCGTCGGCCTTCCGGAATCTTCTGCGCCCCTGACCCTTCTGGACGTCCGCTCCCGCCCCAGAAGGGTCAGTTCCGCAGACGATCCTCCGCGCCACCGGCGTCGAGACCGCCACGCTCCGCGATCGCGGCCCGCACCAGCCCCGCCGTCTCGACGAATCCCCGCCACCGGTCCGTCCCCGCCACCCGGATGTTGAGCCAGCCCTGACGCAGGAACACCGCGTCCCGGCGGGTGTCCTTGCCGACCTGCGCGGCGCCGTCGTGGGTCTTGCCCTCGTAGTGGATCGCGATCCGCCACCACCGGTAGCCGAGGTCCGCGCTGGCGGGGTGCCACAGCGAGTAGTCCGGGTCCCAGAGCTCGATCTGCAGGTCCGGCTCGGGCAGCCCCGCGGCCATCAGCGCCAGGCGCAGTTCGGTCTCGGCCGGGGAGTCGGAACCGGTGCGCACGAGCGCGAGCGCCTCCCGCGCCCGCACGATCCCGGCCTCGCCGGTGTGCCGCTCGAGCGCGGCGCCGAGCTCCCGGCGGGTGGCCAGCGCGACCTTCCCCCGCCGTTCGTCCTCCCGTGCCAGCCGATCCCCCACCGCCACGAGCGCGTCTCGGTCCAGGACGGTGGCCAGGTGGAACCAGGTGTCGGCGTGCGAGGTCCATCGCAGCCCGTGCAGCCGGTCCCTCCGCACGAGGACGCGGTCCAGGTCCACGAGCCGGGTGCGCACGCCGGGCTCCCGTAGCACCCGGCGGGTGCGGGACCGCAGGACGGTAGGACGCACCCGGGCCTTCACGTCGTCCGGGAGGGGCCAGCCCAGCAACCGGGCCACGGACTCTCCGGTCACCACGACGTCGGGACGCATCGCCGCCAGGTCCTGCAGCCGGGACAGCTCGGTGGCGAGGGGACGCGCGGGCGGCGTCGCCCCGGTGACGGGGCCGATCCAGCGGTAGTGGCCGTGCGCGACGCGTTCGACGTCCCGGCTGCGCAGCCGCGACCCGGACACCCCGGCGGCCAGCGCCTGCGCCCGCGTGAACGGGGCGTCCTGGAGGTGGGCGGGGAAGGGTCCGGGCACGCGCATGGCCCCGATCCTGCTCGCTCCCGACGTCGGCGGGCCCGGTTGTCCACAGGCCCTGCGGAGGCGTCGGGCCGACGTCGTCGTGGACGTCCTGCCGCGCGCTGGGAATCCGTTGCACATCTGACCCTTCTGGGCCGCCGCGCAGCGCTCGGAAGGGTCGGATCCGCAGAAGATTCCGGGATCATCCGCTCAGCCCGTACTCCTTCAGCATCTTCCGGGCCTCCTGGGTGCCGGCCCTCTGCAGCTCGAGCAGCTGCGCGTAGATCCCGCCTGACTCGGCCAGCTCGGCCGGGGTCCCGATCTCCTGCACCTGCCCGCCGCGCAGCGTGACGATCCGGTCGACGGACGCGATCGTGCTCAGCCGGTGCGCCACGATCAGGCTCGACCGCCCCACCATCAGGTCCTCGAGGGCCGCCTGCACGAGCCGTTCGGACTTCGTGTCCAGTGCGGAGGTGGCCTCGTCCAGCACGAGGATCGGTGCGTCCTTGAGCACGGCCCGCGCCACCGCGATCCGCTGCTTCTGCCCGCCGGACAGCCGCAGCCCGCGCTCACCGATCACCTGCTCGTAGCCGTCGTCGAACGCCTCCACGAACCGGTGCGCGTACGCGGCCTTGGCGGCGGCCCGGACGCGCTCGTCGGAGGCGTCGGGGTCCGCGTAGGCGATGTTCTCGCGCACCGTCCCGGAGAACAGGCTCGGCTCCTGGAACACGGTGGCGATCCGCCCGCGCAGCGCGGCCAGGTCCAGCCCGGCGACGTCCTGTCCGAACACCTCGATGCGTCCGCTCGTCACCGGGTACAGACCCAGCAGCAGGTGCGCGATGGTCGACTTCCCGCCGCCCGACTCGCCCACGAGCGCCACCCTGGCACCCCGCGGGATGTCGAAGGACACGCGGTCCAGCACGGGGCGGGAGGCGTCGGCGTCGTAGGCGAAGGAGACCTCGTCGAAGCGCACGGCCGGCACGTCCGCGGGGACGTCCGGCGCACCCGGCACGACGTCGGCCCGCGGCTCCGCCGGCGCGCGGGGCTCCTCCGCGCTCGCCGCCGCGAGCGCCGCCCCGCCGGCCCGCTCGCGCTCCTCGGCGAGCACCTCGAAGTAGTCCTTCGACCCGGCGACGGCGCGCTGGGCGGAGTCCACGAGGAAGCTCATGGAGAAGATCGGCTGCCGGGCCATGTTCATCAGCTGCAGGAGGATCACCATGTCGCCCACGGAGAACAGGCCCTGCGCGGTGCGGACGAACACGATCAGGTACATCGCGCCGAAGGCCACGTTCAGGGCGAGCCGGCGCCCGGCGTCCATGCCGTGCCAGAACCGGGACTGCTGCCGGGTGATCTCCACGGTCCGCAGGAACCGGTCGCGGAACCCGGTGAGCTCGTGGTCCTGCCGGTTGTAGGCCCGCACCACGGACATCTGGGAGACCACCTCGGCGAACCGCCCCGAGGCGACGTCCACCTCCGTGTTCTTCTCCCCCTCCCACACCTGCCACTTCGCGGACGTCCGCGCGGTGAGCCACATGTACACGGGGAAGACGACGGCCAGCAGGATCGCCAGCGGCCACCAGTAGAACGCCGTGATCACGAGCACCGCGGCGGTGGTGGCGAGCATGGTGAACGCGTTGTTCGCGAAGAACTGCAGGAACTGGGTGATCTCGTTGATGGTGCGGTTCAACCGGTTGACGACCCGCCCGGTGATCGCGGTGTCGAAGTACCGCTGGGGCAGGTGCAGCAGCTGCTCGAAGTACCGCGTGGAGAGGATGGTGCGCATGCGCGCGGCCATCACGTCGCCCCAGTAGCCGCCCACGCTCACCACCAGGGTGGTCGCCACCTCGACGGCGAGGAACGCGACCGCCAGCCAGGTCACCGCGGTGACGGCCTCGGCCACGTCGGTCTCCCCCGCGACGGCGGCGACGATCCGGTCCGTGGCCGCACCGATCAGGAACGGGGTGGCCAGGGCCAGCACCGCGGCCAGCACGGAGCTGACGGCGATGCCGAGGTAGAGGCGGTGGAGCTGGGGCGCGAAGCGCAGGATGCGGAGCAGCGACGTCACCCGGCCAGGCTAGTGGCCGGTGCGGACGTCAGCGCGGGCCGGTCGGCCCGCCTGGAGGTCAGAACGGGGGCGCTGCCGCGACGGCGGCCAGCACGGGGTGCAGCAGCGGGGCCACGCCGTGCCCGCCCGGTGCGGCCGGGGCGGCGGGGTCCATCCAGTGCAGCTCGACGATCTCGTCCGTCGGCTCGGGGACCTCGTGCCGGGCGACGGGCCGCCACAGCGCGAACACCTCCGAGTGCAGGGCGGCGCCGGGCTCGTTGGCGGCGGCGGTGTCCCACGCGCCGAGGCGGGTCAGCTCGTCCGGGCGCAGGCGCAGCCCGGTCTCCTCGGCCACCTCGCGGACGGCGGTGTCCACGGGGGCCTCGCCGGGCAGGTGCTTGCCGCCGGGGAACATGAACATGGCGGTGCCGGCCTTGCGGACGGTCAGCACGCGGCGGTCCGGGCGGGCCAGCACGACGGCGGAGACGCGGATGACCTCCCCGGCTGCGACGGTCGGCGTGGGGGCGGAGTCGGAGGGGGAAGGACTCATGCCCCCATCATCCTCCCCGGGCGGCTCAGAGGAGCGTGAGCCCCACCTTCACGGCGATTCCCAGCATGAGCACGCCCACCACGGCGTCCACGATCCGCCACGTCCGCGCCGAGTCCATGGACGGGGCGAGCTTGGTGCCGCCCCAGCCGAGCGCGGCGAACCACACGAGCGAGGCCGCCACCGCGCCGCCCACGTACGCCCACTTCGCCGCCCCGAACGTCTGCGCGAAGGTGCCCATCATCACCACCGTGTCGAGGATGGCGTGCGGGTTCACCAGGGAGACGGACAGCGCCAGCAGGATGATCCGCGGCAGCGGCGTCTGCGGGCGGTCCAGCGCCACGCGGCGCGGCTGCACGCGCTGCCGCACCGCCACCGATCCGCCGCCCGAGGGGGCGCCGACGCCGGGCGCGCCGTCGTCGTGACGCCCGACGCCGGCCCCGGCCGGCTCGCGCTCGGCCAGGCGGCCGGTCGCCGGGTCGATCAGGGGCAGCTCGCCGGTGAGGACCGCGAGGTCCATGCGGTCGGGGCCGTGCCCGGTCCCCGCGCCGTCCGCGGCCGCGGTGCTGAGGGTCCGGTCCCCGCGCCAGGCGGAGCGCAGCGCGCCCACGGCGAACGCGAGGAGGTAGACCACGCCGGCCACGGTCAGCGCGGGCACGAGCCACGGCCAGCGTTCGGCCACCACGCCCACGCCGCCGGCGCCGAGCACGAGCAGCGCCACATCGGCCACGAAGCACACGGTCAGGACGGTCCACACGCGGTCGCGTCGGACGATCTGGCGCAGCAGGAACAGGGTCTGCGCGCCGATGGCGACGATGAGGGCGAGGTAGGTCAGGAATCCGGTGGCGAAGATGGTCACCGAGCGAGGATAGGAGCCGTCCCACGTCCGTGCCATCGCGATCTTCTTCAGGATCTGAAGACATCCTTCATGGCCACCCCTACCCTGGACCGCATGAACTCCGACCACCTGCGCGCACTCGTCGCGGCCGTCGACCACGGCACCTTCGACGCCGCCGCGGACTCCCTGCGGATCTCCGGCTCGGCCTTCTCGCAGCGGATCAAGGCCCTGGAGCGGCAGGTGGGCCAGGTGCTCCTGGCCCGCACCGTCCCCGTCCGGCCGACCGCGGCCGGAGAGCGCATGCTCCGCCTCGCCCGGCAGACCCTCGCACTCGAGGACGAGGCGCTCGCCGCACTCGGCCGGGGCGACGGCGGCCGCGTGCCGCTGCGCGTGGCCCTCAACGCGGACTCCCTCGACACGTGGTGGGAGCCCGTGCTGCGCGAGGCGGCGACGTGGGACGACGTCGTCCTGCAGATGCAGTCCGAGGACCAGGAGCACACCGCCGTCCTGCTGCGGGACGGTGCGGTGGTGGCCGCCGTGACGGACGACCCCACGCCCGTGGCCGGGTGCACCTCCACCCCGCTGGGCACGATGCGCTATCACGCGGTGTGCGCGTCCTTCCTGCTGGAGCTGCACCGCGACGCGCGGGGCCGGGTGGACTTCGGCACGCTGCCGATCGTGGACTACGGCCCCCGCGACGGCCTGCAGCACACGGTGCTGCGCCGCGTCACCCGGGGCCGCCCCGCGATCGTCCCGCCGACCCACCTGGTGCCGTCCGTGCACGCGTATCTGCGGGCGGTGGAGCTCGGGCTGGGCTGGGGCATGCTCCCCTCGGTGCAGATCCCGCCGGGCGTGCTCGAGGGCCGGCACCCCGACCTCGAGCCGATCCCGGCCCTCGGCGCGGCCGACGTGCACCTGCACTGGCAGCGCTGGACGGCCGGGACCGCGGCCCTGGACCGCCTCACGGACGCGGTGCTGCGCGCCGCGCCCTCGGCGGGGGACACCGCGGACTGACGGGCGCATTCGAGACCCGCCCCGGACGCGCCGCGACCCCCGCCGGAGGGGCGGGGGTCGCGGTCACGGGCCGCTCGGGGCGGCCGGGGTCGGGTCAGCGGGCGTCGCCGGTGCCCGGGCGGCGGGTGTCCGCGCCCTCGGCGCGCACGTCGCCGGCGCGGTCGTCCACGCGGTGCACGTCATGGTCGCGGTGCGCGCCGCCCACGTGGTGGTCGCGGCGCACGGGCTCGGCGTGCACCTCACGCTTGCGGCGGCCGGCCAGGCCCGCCAGGCCCAGCAGGCCGGCCAGGCCCCACAGGCCCCAGTTGCCGTTGTCGTCCTTCTCCTCCTCCTGGGGGGCGGGCGACTCGGAGGCCGGTGCCGTCGTGGCGGCCTCGGTGGCCGGGGCCGTGGTCTGCGCGACGGCGGCGGGGGCACCGAGGCCGGTGACGACGGCGGCGGCGAGGGTCAGGGCAGTGGCGGTTCGGCGGATGTCAGTCATGTTCGTGCTCCTCTCACCGGCGGCCTTCGCCGACCGGCGTCGGGGTGGATCGGCCGGAAGTCCCGGACGACCCTTTCGGTCATACACAGGCACCGTACGTACAGGGGGGTGGGGGTCCGTCAACGGTTGCCGACCCGGGGTCAGGGCCGGCCGCCCCGGGCGGAGCCGCAGCAGGAGCCCGCAGCCCCCGGCCCGGCGCGCCCCGGGGTGCAGGGCACGACGACGTCGAAGCGCGTCCACCCGTCCTCGGACGCCACGGTCACGTCCCCGCCGTGGCTGCGCGCGATCGAGCGCACGATGGCCAGACCCAGACCCGTGGACGGCTCCGTGCCCGGGGGGTCCGTCCGGCCCTTCCCGGGGCCGCGGACGAAGCGGTGGAAGAGGGTGGCGTGTCGGTCGGCCGGGATGCCGCCGCCGTCGTCGTGGACGCTGACGAGCATGAGGCCGGGCCGGGGCCGGTCCTCCCGCACGGAGGCCGTGACGGTGGTCCCGACGGGGGTGTGCTTGGCCGCGTTGGAGAGCAGGTTGCCGACCACGCGGGCCAGCTGCGACCGGTCGCCGGTGACGGACCGCTGGGTGCCCGGCTCCGCCCCCTCGGGCAGGTCCACCACCCACGTGTGGTCCGGCCACGCAGCGCGGGCGTCCATCACGCCCTCGAGGACCACCTCGGACAGGTCCACCTGTTCGGCCAGCGCCACCTCCTCGGAGGGCTCCAGACCCATGGCCCGGCCGCGCGAGACGGACTCGAGCCGTTCGAGCAGGAGCATGTCGTCCACGAGGGCCGCCATCCGGTCGGCCTGGAACAGCACCCGGCCGAGCGACCGCCGGCCGGTCGCGGAGAGCTCCTCCGTCATCGCGATCATCTCGGCGTAGCCGCGCACCGAGGCGAGCGGCGTGCGCAGCTCGTGGGAGGCGTCCGCCATGAACCGGCGCATCTGCTGCTCCTGCACGCGTCGCTGCTCCAGGGCCGCCTCGACCGAGCCGGTGAACCGTTCGAGCGCCTGGGCGACGACGGCCACCTCGTCCGGCCCTTGCAGGAGCCGAGGCGGCATGCGTGAGTCCTCCGGATCGAGCCCGGCGCGGGCCATGTCCACCTGGGCGACCCGCTCGGCGACGGCGGCGACCTCGCGCAGCGGGGCCAGTCCCCGACGCAGCCACAGGGTCACCAGGATCGCGGTGGTGAGGACGGTGACGGACAGTCCGACGGCGACCGCGACCAGCGCCTGGCGCGCGACGTCGGACATGGCGCCGGTCGGCGCCCCCACCACGAGTCCCTGGTCCGCGGCCACCCAGGGGCCCGGCGCGGTCAGGGTCTGGGCCTGGACGCGATAGGAGACGTCACCGACGACGGCGTCCAGCATCGGCCCACCCGGCCGGTCCCGGACGGCGCGCAGAAGGTCGTGGGCCTCCCGCGCCGTGAGCGGCACGGACTGCCCGGCGTCACCGACCCGGTGCCCGGTGAGGGCGTCCTGCCGATGCTCCTCCAGACCGGAGAGCGGGACGAGCGCGACCACCGTGCCCTCGGGCTGGCCGAGGGTGCCTGGCGCGCGCAGGTACCCCTCCCCGGGGCCGACGTCGTCCCCTCCGCCCGGCGAGGGGACCGTCAGCTGCTCCGAGGCGCGGATCCATGCTTCGGAGGCGTCCCGGGAGGCGGATTCGGTCAGCAGGGCCTTCGTGATGCCGGCCGCGAAGAACGAGTAGGCCGTGATGGTGGCCACCAGGATCAGAAGGACGCCGGCGCCGACGCGGCGGGCCAGCGACGTGGGCCGCCTGCGGCGGGTGCTGCCGTGCCCCGACGGGACCGCGCCGGTCTCAGGCAGGCCGGATGACATACCCGGCGCCGCGGATGGTGTGGATCATCGGATCCCGATCCGCGTCGATCTTCTTCCGCAGGTAGGAGATGTACAGCTCGACGATGTTCGCGCGGCCGCCGAAGTCGTAGCCCCAGACGTCCTGCAGGATGCGCTCCTTGGAGAGCACCGTGCGGACGTTGGCCATGAGGAACTTCAGCAGGTTGTACTGCGTGGCGGTCAGCTCGATCTCGTCGCCGCCGCGGGTCACCTCGTGAGTGCGGGTGTTCATCACCAGGTCGCCGACCACGAGCACCTCGGAGCCGCCCGAGACCACGCCGGAGCGCTGCACGAGCCGGTGCGCGCGGATGAGCACCTCCTCCATGGAGAAGGGCTTGGTCACGTAGTCGTCGCCGCCGGCGGCCAGGCCCGCCACGCGGTCCTCCGTCGCGTCCTTGGCGGTGAGGAACATGGCGGGCATCTCCGACCAGTGGGCGCGCAGGCGCTCCAGGACGTCCAGGCCGTCCATGTCCGGCAGCATGACGTCCAGGATCGCCAGGTCCGGACGGCCGGCGGTGCCCAGCTCGACGGCGGTCGCGCCGTCGTGGGCCACGATCACCTCCCAGCCGCAGAGGGTGAAGCCCATGGAGAGCAGGTCGGCGATCATCGGCTCGTCGTCCACGACGAGCACCCGCACCGGCGCGCCGTCCGGGTGCGAGAGCTCGGGCAGGACCTTCTTCAGCTCCGCCATGGATGACGGGCCGGTGGTGCTCTGGATGGGACTCACAAGGTTCCTCTACGTTCTGGAGACGGTTCACGGTGCCCACGCGGACGTCGCGGACTGCGGGGACGAGCGCCTCGCGACGGAGGGCGACGCCGTTCCGGGGGATGATGGACGGGCGGCGACCGGAGGCCGGGGGTGCGCGGATCCCCCTCGACGGGGCCCCATGCTACGCGGACCAGCCGGGTCGGCCCAGAGTCTTCTCGGAACGCGGACATCAGCGTGACTCGTCACAGCCCTGACACATCCGGCGGCGCCACCGGGGCCGCCTCACGCCCACGCCGCGCCGCGTGGCCGGCGTCAGTCGACCGGCTTCATGGCCCAGTGCGTGGCCAGGGTGCCGAACATGTGGGTCTCGTGCCCGATGTTCACGAAGCCGGCGTCCGCGAAGAGGTCCGCGACCTCGTCCGGCGTGTGGAACGCCTTCGTCGAGGAGGACAGGTACGCGTAGGCCTCCGGCCGGTCGGCCATCAGCTTCGCCAGCTGTGGCATCACCCGGTGGATGTAGAAGGAGGAGAAGGGCTTGAGCACGTTGTCCGGCGCCGGCGACGTCTCGAGGGCCGCGACCCAGCCGCCGGGGCGCAGCACGCGGAACTGCTCGGCGAGGGTCGCCGGGATGTCCGCGACGTTGCGCAGCAGGTAGCCGTGGGTCACGGCGTCGAACGAGCCGGCCTCGAACGGCAGGTCCGTGGCGTCCGCGACGACCCACTCGATGCGGTCCCCGCCCGCGCGGGCACGGCCGACCTCCATCATCTCGGCGGCGATGTCGGCGCCCACCACCTGCGCGTCGGGGTGCTGCTTGAGCACCTCGAACGCGAGGTCCCCGGTGCCGGTGGCCAGGTCGAGCACGCGGGCCTGCGCGGGGATGTTGGCCCGCGCCACCGTGCGGCGCACCAGGCGCGGCTCCTGACCCCATGTCATGACGGCGTTCATCAGGTCGTAGCGGCCGGCGATGGCGTCGAACATCGCGGAGACCCGGTCGTGGTGGTCGGCGGCGCCGCGCTGCGCGTCGCCGCGCGGGGCGGGGAGGGGGTTCTGGCTCACCAGGCCACCGTATCCCGCCCACCTCCCCCGACGACGCCCCTCACCGGGATTGCACAGGGGAGTTAGGTTGCCCTAATCTTCCAGAGTTACCTCACGTCGGTGTTTGCTAATACCGGCCCGGCAGGGCCGACGCATCCTCCGACCGCAGACCCGACCCCCTCCGCCCGGCGCCCGCGCGTCGCGACCGTGAAAGGCCACCACCATGGCACCGTCCCCCCTGTCCCGCCGCTCCCTCCTCGCCGGCGGGGGAGTCGGCCTCACCCTCCTGCTCGCCGCGTGCTCCACCGGCCCGGCCGGAGGCTCGGCCTCGTCCTCGTCGGCCGGTGCGTCGTCGTCGGACGCCGCGGGCGGGGACGCCGCGTTCCCCCGCAGCATCGAGCACGTCTACGGCACCACCGAGATCCCGCAGCGCCCGACCCGCGTGGCCACCGTGTCCTGGGTGAACCAGGACGTGGCCCTCGCCCTCGGGGTGGTGCCGGTGGGCATGGCCGCCGTGGAGTTCGGGGGGAACGCGGAGAAGTCCACCGACTGGTTCGACGCGAAGCTCGCCGAGACCGAGGGCGCCCAGAAGCCCGTGCAGTGGTCCGAGGCCTCCGGCATCGACGCCGAGGCGATCGCCGCCGTGAAGCCGGACGTCATCCTCGCCGTCTACTCCGGCATCACGCAGGAGGACTACGACCGCCTCTCGAAGATCGCCCCCACCGTGGCCTACCCGAAGGACGTCCCCGCCTACGGCACCTCGTGGCAGCAGTCCACGGAGGTCATCGGCCGCGTGCTCGGCAAGGAGCAGGAGGCGGAGGAGCTCATCGCGGACCTCGAGCAGCAGATCAAGGACGCCGGCGAGAAGCACGCGGACCTCCAGGGCGCGTCCTTCGTCTACGGCACCATCGACCCCGCCGCCGCGGACCAGATCAGCATCTACACGGACGTGGACAACCGCCCGAAGTTCCTCGAGCTGCTCGGCATGGAGCAGGCGCCGGTGGTGACGGAGAACTCCCCGGAGGACCAGGCGTTCTTCTTCACGTGGTCGCCCGAGCGCGCGGACGAGCTGGAGTCGGACGTGTTCGTCTCCTGGGCCGCCCAGGACTCGGTCCGCGAGGCCATCGAGTCCGACCCCCTGCTGGGCTCGATCCCGGCCGTGAAGGCCGGCGCCCTCGTCCTGCAGACGGACGAGCAGGAGGTCCTCTCCGTCTCCGCGATCTCCCCGCTGTCCATCCCGTTCGCGCTCGAGAAGGTCGTCCCGCCGATCGCCGAGGCCGCGAAGACCGCGCAGGGCTGATCCCTCCCCATGCCGTCCACGGCCCTGGCCTCCCCGGCCCGCGTCCGCGCGGGCGTGCTGATGGGCGCCCTGCCCGCGGCGCTGCTGCTGGCGGCGCTCGTGGCCGGCGTCGCCCTCGGCGCGCGCACCGTGCCGGCGACGACGGCGCTCGACACCCTGGGCGCGATCCTCACCGGGCACCCCGTGCCGGAGGGCATCGAGGCGGCGGCCGTGGCCTCCCGCGTGCCCCGCGTGGTGACGGGGGCGCTCGTGGGGGCGGCGCTGGCCGTGGCCGGCGCCGCCCTGCAGGGGGCCACCCGCAACCCGCTCGGCGACCCGGGGCTGCTCGGGCTCTCCGCCGGCGCGGGGCTGGCCGTGGCGGCGGGCATGGCGCTCGGCGTCGCCGGGTCCACGTTCGGAGTGCTGGCGCTGGCCGCCGTCGGGACGCTGGTCGCGGCCGCGCTCGGCTACGCGGTGGCGGCGGCCGCCACACGGAGTGGCCGGACGCCCGGCGCCCCCTCCCCCATGGCGCTCGTGCTGGCCGGCGCGGCGCTCACCGCCGGCGCCACCGCCGGCACCACGGCGCTGCTCGTGCTCTCCCCCACGGTCCAGGACCGACTGCGGTTCTGGGCCGTGGGCACGGTGGCCCGCGCCGACCTCGGCGAGGCGCTCGCCCTGGCACCCGTCATCGCCGTCGGGCTGCTCGCCGCCGTCGCCGTGGCCCCCGGGCTCGACGCCCTCGCCCTCGGCGACGACCTCGCGCACGGCCTGGGCGGGCGCCCGGAGCGGGTGCGCGCGGTGCTGCTGGGCGCGGTCGTGCTGCTCACGGCCGCGGCGGTGGCGCTGGCCGGGCCGGTCGGGTTCGTGGGACTGCTCGTGCCCCACGCGCTGCGCCGTCTGCGGCCGCCGAGCACGCGGGCCCTGATGGTCGGCTGCGCCCTGTGGGGCGCCGTCCTCGTGATCCTCGCGGACCTCGCCGGGCGGCTCGTCGTGGCGCCCGGGGAGATCCACCTCGGGGTGACCACCGTCCTGCTCGGCGTGCCCGTGCTGCTGGCGCTGCTGCGCCGCCCGGGGGTGGCCGCATGAGCCTCCAGTGCACCGCCCCGGACGACGTCGTCGCCCGCCTGCGCCGCGCCGACCGGCGCCGCCTCGGAGGGGCCTGCGCGGGCCTCGCCGTGGCCGTGCTGGTCCTCGCCCTGCTGCGCGTGGTGTGGGGCACGTACCAGGTGACCGTCCCGGACCTCGTGCGGATCCTGGGCGGGGAGACGATCCCGGGAGCGAGCTTCATCGTGCTGGAGGAGAAGCTGCCCCGCGCCGTGGCCGCAGTGCTCACCGGCGCCGCCCTGGGCGCGGCCGGCGCGCTCTACCGGCGCACGCTGCGCAACCCCCTGGCCTCGCCGGACATCCTGGGCGTCACCCAGGGCGCCGCGGCGGCGGTCGTGCTGGGGATGCTGGCGACCGCCGGGCAGACCGGCGGAGGATCGGACCTGATGCGCGCCGCCACGGCACTGATCGGTGGCCTCGCGGCGGTGGTCGCCGTGTTCGCCACGGCCCGCTCGGTGGGGGGCGAGCGGTTCGTCGTGGCCGGCATCGCGGTGGCGGCGGCGGGCCAGGCCGTGGTGGCCGGGGCCATGCTCTCGCTGGCCCAGCACGACCTGCAGTCGGCCACCGTCTGGATCGCCGGCTCGCTCAACGGGGTCACGTGGGGCCGCATCGCGCTGCTCGCGGGCGTGCTCGTGGTCGCCCTGCCGCTGGCGGGGGTGCTCCACGCGCGGCTGGCCCCCGCCGACGTCGGCCCGGACCTCGCGCACGCCCTCGGCGCCCGGCCGCGTCCCACCTCGGCCGCGGCGCTGGGGCTCGGCGCGGTGCTGGCCGCCGTGGCGACCGCCGTCGTGGGGCCGCTGGCGTTCGTGGCGCTGCTGGCCACCCCGGTGGCGCGCGGGCTCACCCGTGGCCTGCCCTCCCTGCCCGCGGCGGCGCTCACGGGCGCCGCGCTCGTGCTGCTCGCGGACCTCGTGGCCGGTGAGGCCGTCCCCCTGCTCACCGGCGCCGCCCTGCCCACCGGTGTGCTCACCGGCGCCGCCGGCGCCCCGCTCATGCTCTGGCTGCTGCTGTGCCAGGGCCGGACCCCAGGAGGCGTGCGCTCCGCATGACCGCTCCCCCGCTCACCGTCCCGTCCCCCGCCGCACCGCGCGCCGGGGCCGCCGACGACGTCGCGATCCGCCTGCGCGGCCTGACGCTCGGCTACGGCCCGGCCTCGGCGCCGCCGATCGTCGCGGACCTCGACCTGGACGTGCCCGCCGGGCGCGTCACCGCGATCATCGGCGCCAACGGCTGCGGCAAGTCCACGCTGCTGCGCGGCCTGACCCGCCAGCTCGCCCCGCGCGCCGGGAGCATCGAGGTGCTCGGTCGGGACGCCGCCCGCGTGTCCGCGCGCGACTACGCCCGCACCGTGGCGCTGCTGCCCCAGCATCCCGTGGCGCCCGAGGGCATGACGGTGGCGCAGCTCGTGGCGCGCGGCCGTCACCCGCACCGCGGGCTCCTGGGCGGCCGGGCCGCCGGCGACGACGCCGCGGTCGCCGCGGCGCTCGAGCGCACCGACCTCGTGGAGCTCGCCGAGCGCGAGGCCGGCACGCTCTCCGGCGGGCAGCGGCAGCGGGCGTGGCTCGCCCTCGTGCTCGCCCAGCAGACCCCGGTGGTGCTCCTCGACGAGCCCACGAGCTACCTCGACCTCAGCCATCAGGTGGAGGTGCTCGACCTGGTGCGCACGCTCCCGGACCCGCGTGGCGAGGGCCGGGCGACCGTCGTCGCGGTGCTGCACGAGCTGAACCTGGCGGCGCGCAGTGCGGACCACATCGTGGCGATGGCCGCGGGCCGGGTGGTGGCGCAGGGCACGCCGGGCGAGGTGATCGTGCCGGAGGTGCTGGCCGAGGTGTTCGGCCTGGACGCGGACGTGGTGGCCGACCCGCTGCTGGGCCACCCCGTGGTGCTGCCGCGGGGGGACGGGGACCGCCGATGAGCGCCGACGGCATGATCGTGGCGCACACGCGCGTGGTGTCCGTGGAGCAGCCGTGCCGCGGGTTCCGGCGGATCGTGCTGGCGGGCCCGGACCTGGAGGCCGCCAGCGGGGACCTGCTGGGACTGCTGCCGCCCGGCGTCGCCGACCTGCACGCCCTGTACCGGGGCGCGCGGCCGCGCCGGGACGCCTATGTGAAGCTGCTGATCCCCCCGCCGGGCGGGACGTCGGCGGACCCGGACCTGTCCGCCGGGTTCCGCGCCGGGTTCCTGGCCATCCCCGAGGAGGAGCGCGGCTGGATGCGCACGTACACGGTGCGCTCGGCCGGGCTCGTGCGGCTCGACGGGCGGCAGGTGCCCTCGCTGACCGTGGACGTGGTGCTGCACGGCGACCCGGACGACCCCGCCGACCCGCATCAGGGGCCGGGCCTGCGCTGGGCGCGCGCCGTCCAGGCGGGGGACGCGGTGAACGTGCTGGTGCCCTCGGCGGAGGCGCCGGCGTGGTCCGGCTGGCGGCAGACGGGGGCGCACCGTGTGCTGGCCGTGGGCGACGAGACCGCCGTCCCCGCCCTGGTGTCCGTGGCGGAGGAGCTCGCGGACCCGTTCGGCGGGTTCGACGGCGAGGCGGACCTCGTGCTCGAGCTGCCCCACGACGGGCAGGCCGCCGACCTCATCGCCGAGCGCCTGGCCGTCCCCGAGCCGTGGGACTGGCGGGCCGTGACGGAGCTGACGGACCGGGGCCGCGTGCGCCTGCACGTGGGCCGCCGGGCGCCGGGGGCGCCGTCGGGGTCCTGGGCGCACGCCCGCCTCGCCGCCCTGCTGGGCGTGGACCCCGACGACGCCGGCGGGCCGGTCGCGCCGCCCGCGGCCTCCGTCGAGCGCGAGTGGACCGTCGCCGCCCTCGAGGCCGACGAACGGCCCGAGGCCTACGTGTTCCTCGCCGGGGAGTCCGCGATGGTGCGCGCCCTGCGCCGGCTCAGCGTGGGCCCCGGCGGCGTGCCGAAGAAGCACGTCTCCTTCATGGGCTACTGGCGGGAGGGCCAGGCGGAGAGCTGAGGAGTGGGGTGGTGGAGCGCCGCTCCGCCCTCGCACCGGCGTCGGGCTCTCCCTACTGTGGGAGTTCAGCACCCGATCGAACCGAAGGAGAGATTCCCATGACCCGCACCGTGATCATCGGCGGCCACGGCAAGGTGGCCCTGCTCGCCGCACCTCTGCTGGCGGAGGCCGGCCACGACGTCGTCTCGATCATCCGCAACCCCGATCACGCCGAGGACGTCCGCGCCGCCGGCGCCGAACCGCTCGTCCTGGACATCGAGAAGGCGGACCAGGAGGAGCTGCTCCACGCGCTGCGCGACGCGGACAACGTCGTGTTCTCCGCGGGCGCGGGCGGCGGGGACGCCCAGCGCACCCGGGCCGTGGACCACGACGCCGCCGTCGCCAGCATGCGCGCCGCCGAGGCCGCGGGCGTGCGGCGCTACGTGATGGTGTCCTACCTCGGCGCGTCCCTGCACCACGACGTGCCCGAGGACGACCCCTTCTACACCTACGCGCAGGCCAAGGCCGAGGCGGACGAGGCGCTGCGGGACTCCGGGCTGGCCTGGACCATCCTCGGTCCCGGCGCCCTGACCGACGAGGAGCCGTCCGGCCGCATCACCGTGGACCCGGACCTCTCCGACTCCGATGCCCCGCAGCGTGGGGCCAGCCGCGGCAACGTCGCCCGGGCGATCGTGGCCGTGCTCAGCGAGCCGGGCACGGTGGGCCGGAAGATCGACTTCGTGGACGGCGACGTGCCCGTGGCCGAGGCCGTCCGCGGCGACTGACGCGCCGCCGCCGTCGTCGGCCCCTCCCACCCGCGCTTTCGAACGTGAAAGGGGGCGAATGGGGGCTTTCGAACGTGAGATAGGCCCTCTCTCACGTTCGAAAGCGCCGGGCGGCGGCCGCCAGCGCCGGGGACCGCCCCTCAGGCCAGGCCGAGGCGGCGGTCCACGGTGCCGAGCACACCCATGAGCCCGGTGAAGCCGGCCAGGATCCCGGCGAGCACGACGCCCACGCTGCGTCGGCCGAGCCGCGGCACGTCGAGGAACGGGTACGGGTACCAGTCGATGCGGGGCCCGCGCGCCATGGTCGCCGCCGCCCACATCAGCGGGATGACCGAGGCCAGCCCGGCGCGCCGCCGCGTGATCTGCCCGCGGGGGTCGAACAGCGCCCACACCGCCGGGGCGAGCACGGGGTTGACGATGTGCTGCAGCGTGTCGTTGAGCCGGTAGAGGAAGGTGTCCTGTTCGCGGCCGCGCAGCACCGCGTTGTAGACGATCCCCGTGACCATCACCGAGCCGAGGCCGGCGGTGCGCACGGCCCAGAACGCGTCCGACGTGGGCGCCTCACGACGCGCGGCCAGCGTCAGCGACGTGCCCGCGACCAGGGCGTTGGACAGCCACGTGAAGTACGCCGGCTGGTTGAGGGCGTGGGACCAGCCCGCGGGGAAACCGCCCTGATAGCCGACGCCCGGGATCACCATGGAGTCCTTGGACATGCCGATGGGGAACGAGGTCAGGCACCCGATCAGCGGCAGTGCCCCCGAGACCTGCCACGCCAGGCGGCTCCGACGGTCCACCGGCGGCACGGGACGCGGCTGCAGCCGGGGCACGACGGCGTGCGCGATCCGCTCACGGACCCCCTGCGGGGCGGGGCGGGTGCGGCGGAGGGAGGGCAGGCTGACGCGGAGGGTGGAAAGGGGCATGGGGGTCGTCCTCGAACAACCGGGTCAAGGGATCACAGACCGCCCATTCTCACATGAACAGCAGTTGAACGAAAGGGAGCGAGACGGAGAACACCGCCGCGCCCCCCTCCTGCCCGCCCCGCCGCCTCAGTGGGCGCCGGCCTCCTCCAGCGGCAGGATGCGCTCCGGATCCTCGACCTCCACGCGCACGCCGTCGGCCTGCAGCCGGCGCACACCCTCGGCGATCAGCCGCCGGCCGACGTCGTCGATCCGGTCCACCCGCTCGAGGTTGAGCACCACGGTGCGGATGGGCCCGTCGTTCTCGTCTCGGGCGGCCACGGCGGCGGCCTCGTGCACCGCACCGCCGCTGGTCGCGGCCGCGAGCGCCGCGCTGTCCGCCGCGGCCTCCTGCCACCGCGGGTAGACGGCGGCGTCCCACCCGGTGCCGGGTTTCTCCGCCCCGGTGTGCAGGTCCGTGAGCGCGTCCAGCACCGCCTCGGCGCCGCCGAACCGGATCACGCCCTGCAGATGCACGAACACGCGGTCACCCTCGCGTTTTACGAAGCGCACGGCGGTGCCGCCCAGGCTGTCCCCGTCCATGAGGTGCAGCCGGAAGTCCTCGGAGAGGCGGCGGCACGCCAGCACGCCGCGCGCCGAGTTGCCCACCTCGTCCAGGCGCGGCGAGAACACGCCGATCCCCACGCGGCCCGGCAGCGCGCCGAGCACACCGCCGGCCACCCCGGACTTGGCCGGGATCCCGACGTCGGCGAGCCACTGCCCGGCGGCGTCGTACATGCCGGAGGAGGTCATCACGGACACCACGCGCCGCACCACGATGGACGGCAGCACGCGCTCGCCCGTCATCGGGTGGATGCCGCCCGTCGCCAGACACGCGCCCATCACGGCGAGGTCCTTGACGGTGACGAGCACGGCGCACTGCGCCACATACCCGGCCACGATCTCCCCGGCGGAGTCCTGCAGCACCCCGTAGCTGCGGAGCATGTGCGCCAGGGCGAGGTTGCGGTCCGAGACCGCCATCTCGGACTCGTACGTCTCCCGGTCCACCGAGAGCCGACGCCCGGCGAGCAGGGACATGATCTCCACGGCCCGGTCCAGCCGCTCCTTCCGGCTCGCCTCCGGTCCCACGAGCAGCTGGTGCACCGCGAGCGCGCCGGCGTTGATCATGGCGTTGTCCGGGCGGTGCGACTCCGCCTCGAGGGAGAGCTCGTTGAAGGCCTCGCCCGAGGGGTTCAACCCCACCTGCCGGTCCACGGCGGCGAAGCCCCGGTCCACGAGCGCGGCCGCGTACGTGAACGGCTTGGACGCGGACTGGATGGTGAACTCCACGTCCGCGTCGCCCGCGAAGTGCAGCCGCCCGGTGGGGGTGGCCAGCGCGATGCCGAAGCGGTCCGGGTCCGCCTCCGCGAGCACGGGGATGTACTGGGCCGTCTCGCCCGGGTTCACGGCGCCGAGCTCGGTGACCAGGCTCG
Organism: Micrococcus sp. UYEF5; assembly: GCF_040546065.1. NCBI lineage: Bacteria > Bacillati > Actinomycetota > Actinomycetes > Micrococcales > Micrococcaceae > Micrococcus > Micrococcus sp. UYEF5. Next base: position 57,284 of record NZ_JBEPNB010000008.1, on the reverse strand, counting down.
CCAGGTAGTCGGGGATCGGGTGTCTCATCTCAGGCCTCCCAGCGCAGGCAGGTCAGGGGCTCGCCGCCGGGCACGGGCACGTGGCCGGTGGCACGGAAGCCGAGCCGCTCATAGAACGGGACGGTGGCGGGCACGGACGCCTCGAGGTGCACGGGCAGCCCCGCCGCGCGGCGCTGGCCGTGGCGCACCAGCGCGCTCGCCGCCCCGCGCCCGCGGGCGGACGGGACGGTGCCGACCTCCTCAAGGTACCAGTGCCGGCCTGCCGGGCGGGCCCGCTCGCAGGCGGCCTGGATCCGCTTCAGGGCGAGGGTGTGGCGGCCGTGGACGGCGACGGCGGTGGGCAGCCCCGCCAGCAGGCCCGGCACGTCGACCCCGCGGGGTGCGGCGGGGGAGGTCCACACGGCGGCGCCGAGCAGCGTGCCATCGTCGGCGTCCACGGCGACGTCCACGGCGCCGAGCGGGGCGCCGTCGGCCCCCGCGCGCAGCCCGTGGCGCACGGCGGCGGTGAACTTGCGCTCGAGGCGGGCCTCGCGCCGGTCCTCGGGCACGAGCCCGAGCGTGTACGGGTCCGTGGCGAAGGCCTCGGCGAGGACGGCGCCCACGCGGCGGGCGGTGTCCTCGCGGGCTCCATCCGGGCGCAGGGTGAGCACGTGGACGCGGGGGCGCGGCGCAGCGGGGTCCGGGGAGGTCATGGCCCCCAGTCTAGGGACGGGGCCGGGCGCGTCATCGGACCGGCCGACGAGCGTTCCGCCCCGTGTGATCGGCGACACTGGTGGGCATGGACTCCGCCGCACCGCTCGACCCGACCCCCGCCGCCCCGGCCGCCCCGGCCTCCGCTGCGGACGCCCCACCCGCCGACGTCGTCGCCCGTCTGCAGGCGGAGCTTCCCGGCCGCGTGGACGTCTCCGTCGCCGCACTCGAGGCCGCCCGGGCGGACCGCTCGGGGCATCGCTCCCCCGCCGCGCCGCGGGCCGTGGTCCGCGCACGGACGGTGGAGGACGTGCAGGCCGCGTGCCGGATCGCGCACGGCACCCGCACCCCGCTGGTCACCCGCGGAGCGGGCACGGGGCTGGCCGGCGGCGCTGTCGCGGGGGCGGGCGAGATCGTCCTGGACATGACCGCGATGGACCGGATCCTGGAGGTCTCCCCCGCGGACCGCGTGGCCGTCGTCGAGCCGGGGATCCTCAACGGGGCGCTGAACGCCGCGCTCGCCGAGCACGGGCTGTGGTGGGCCCCGGACCCCGCGTCGAAGGACATCTCCACGGTGGGCGGCAACATCGCGATGAACGCCGGCGGGCTGCTGTGCGCCAAGTACGGCGTGACGCGCGAGGCGGTGCTGGGCCTGGACGTGGTGCTCGCGGACGGCACCCTGCTGCGGCTGGGCCACCGCACCGTCAAGGGGGTGACCGGCTACGACCTGGTCGCGCTGATGATCGGCTCGGAGGGCACGCTCGGCGTGATCGTGGGCGCGACGCTGGCGCTGCGGCCGGCCGTGCGCGGCGTGCCGGTGACGCTCGGCGGGTTCTTCCCGGACGTCGTCGCGGGCGCCGCCGCGGCCGAGGCGATCACCGGGGCCGGTCACGTGCCCGCCCTGATGGAGCTGATGGACGAGGCGACGCTCGCCGCGGTGCGCGCGCACGCGGGGCCCGAACGCGGGGCCGCCCTGCCCGAGTCCGGCGCGTTCCTGCTGGTGCAGGCCGACGGCGCCGGCGCCGAGGCGGACGGGGAGGCCATGGCCGCCCTCATGCGCGCCCACGGCGGGGACGTCACCGTGACCGTGGACCCCGCCGAGGGGGAGGCCCTCATGGCCCTGCGCCGCACCGCGTTCCCCGCGCTCGAGCGCCTCGGCACCCCGCTCGTGGAGGACGTGGCCGTCCCGCGCAGCCGCATGGCCGAGATGTTCGCGCGGATCCGTGAGATCGAGGCACGCACCGGCGTCGCCATCCCCACCACGGCCCACGCCGGGGACGGCAACCTGCACCCGATCCTGCTGTTCGGCGCGGCGGCGCGGGTGGGTGGCGCGGCTGAGGACGCCGCGTCGATCCCGGCGGACGTGTGGGAGGCCGCCGGCGAGCTGTTCCGCGCGGGTCTGGAACTCGGCGGCACGCTCACCGGGGAGCACGGCGTGGGCCTGCTCAAGCGCGCGTTCCTGCGGGACGAGCTCGGCGACGCCCAGCACGACCTCCAGCAGCGCATCAAGGCCGTGTTCGACCCGCACGGCATCCTCAACCCAGGAAAGGTGTTCACCCCATGACGCAGCCGACCACCCCCGAGACCCCCGCCGACGCCGGCACGCCGACCCCGTTCGAGGTCGGGCTGCAGCTGCGCTGGTCCGACGAGGACCGCTACGGCCACGTCAACAACGCCCGACTACTCACCCTCACCGAGGAGGCGCGCGTGCGCGCCCTGGGCGCGTGGGCCACGACGACGGCGTCCGGGGACGTCCAGCGCGTCGTGCGGTCCATGGAGGTCCAGTACGAGGCGCCCGTGGTCTACGCCGGGCCCGAGGTGACGGCGCGGGTGTGGATCCTGCGGATCGGCCGGACGTCCTTCACGCTGCGACACGAGCTGTGGCAGGACGGGCGGCGCTGCGTGCTGTGCGACGCCGTGTTCGTGCAGGTGGACCCGGCGGCCGGGCGGCCCGTGGCCGTCTCCGACGAGGAGCGCGCCGTCTTCGAACGCGTGCTGATCCCCGCCGAGGACTGACGGGCCGCCGTCGGGCCTGTGGACGGCCAGCCGTCTCGCAGGATCCCGCCGTAGGCTCTGAGGCCATGGAGCAGGACCCTTCCCCGGACGCGCCCGCGCCCTCGGCGGACGTCGAGGCGCTGCGCAGCTCCCCCGTGTCCGAGTTGACGCAGCTCACCCCCGCGGCGTCAGGGGCGCTGGAGCGGCTGCGCCGAGACGTCGAGCGCTTCGACCTCGAGTACCGCTCGGCCCTGCTCCAGGTGGAGGCGCGGCTCGAGGTGCTGCGGGACGAGTTCACGCACCTGCACGACTACAACCCCATCGAGCACATCGTCACGCGGGTGAAGTCGCCGGAGTCGATCCTGCGCAAGGCCTCCGCCCGCGGGCTGTCCCTGGACCTGGACGCGCTGCGCACCAACGTCACGGACATCGCCGGGGCGCGCGTGATCGTCAGCTTCGCCCGGGACGTGTACCGCGTGTTCCGCCAGTTCACGCAGCAGCCGGACATCCGGGTGCTCGAGGTGGAGGACTACATCTCCCGGCCCAAGCCCTCCGGCTACCGCAGTCTGCACTGCCTCGTGCAGGTGCCGATCCACCTGTCCACCGGCACGATCCCGGTGACCGTGGAGATGCAGTTCCGCACGAGCGCCATGGACTTCTGGGCCACGCTCGAGCACAAGATCAACTACAAGTTCGACGGCGGCGTGCCCCCGGACATCGCGACCGAGCTCGTGGCCGCCGCCCGCGTGGCTGCGGACCTGGACACCCGCATGGAGCGCCTGCACGACCAGGTGCAGGAGACCGACAGGGACGACGACGCCGCCGCGGCCTGGGAGGACGACGGCGGTCCCGTCTTCGAGGACGAGCCGGCGGCGGGGCCGGGCGAGGCGCGGCCGGGTGACGACGCGCCCGGCGCGTCCACCGTCTGAGCCCCTCCGTCCACACCCGGCGGGCCGCGTGCACAGGGTTCTCCACAGAGTTGTCCACAGGTGTGGATGAGTCACACGCGTGTGATCCAGCAAAGCAGAGCAGGGCGTGACCGCAGGCCAGGGAGGACATGCGGAGGGAGCGGCTGCCGGTAGCCTGAGCCGATGCCCTCCACCGCCGTGCCGCCGCGCGACTCCGGCGCCGCCTCCACCCTGCCCGCCCGCACAGGGCACCGCGGGGTGTCGATCCTGCGCACCGCCGCCCTCGTCCTCGTGGTGGCGGCGTTCGTGTGGCTGGCACTCACCGTGCGCCTGCCCGGCGTGGACGAGCTGCGCGCCCAGCTGGACGGCTTCGGCTGGTGGAGCTGGCTGGCGTTCACCGTGCTGTACGCGGCCGTGGCGCTCACCCCCATCCCCGTGACGATCATGGCGGTCACCGCCGGTGTGCTCTTCGGCGCGATCGAGGGGACGGTGCTGTCCGTCGTCGGAGCCCTGCTGGGCTCGCTCGGGGCGTACGGCATCGCGCGCGCGGTCGGACGCGAGGTGGTCCTGCGCGGGCTCGGCCGCCACGCCGAGACCGTGGAGCGGCGGCTCGAGGACACCGGGTTCCTCGCCCTGCTGGCCCTGCGCGTCGCCCCGGGGCTGCCGTACTGGCCCGTGAACTACGGGGCGGGCGCGCTCGCCGTGCCGCTGGGGATCTTCGCCGGCTCCACCGCGGTCGGCGTGATCCCCGGGCAGCTCTCCCTCGTGGCGATGGGGGCGTTCGCGGTGCGCCCGGGCGTCGTGAACGGCGTGCTGCTCGGGGTGGGCTGGCTCGCCGTGGGCGGTCTGACCCTGTGGGCGGTGCGGCGCTGGCGACGGGCAGCCCGGGCCGCGGAGGGGCCGGCGGGCTCGGAGGGGCCGGAAAGCCCGCGGAGTGGTCAGGACACGCCGTCTCCGCGTGCGCGACGCGGCGTGTCGTGACCACTCTGCGCCGGACGTCAGCCGAGGGTTGTGTACCGCACGCCGAACTTGCTGCTGACCTGCAGGAACACGAGCACGTCCGTGCCGCGCGCGTAGGCGGGCATGCCGTACCAGGTGCGGGGTTCGAGCTCCGGGGCCGCCTCCGTGACGATCCGGTGCACCCCCACCGCCATGGCGCGGTCCTGCTCGGGCATCTCCTCGATCTTCACCAGCAGGTCCTGCAGGGCGTCGGCCTTCTTCCTGCCGCCGCGCTGGGCGCGCAGCTCCTGCGCGCGCTCGGCGATCGCGGCCTGCTCCGCGGCGCTGAAACCGGTGGACTCGCTCACGGTGCCTCCTGGGGTGCGGGGACGGGTCCTGCCCTGGTCTCAGCCCCGACGGCCCAGGCGACCGAGCAGGCGGGTCTGCCGGTCGGCGTCGTCGGCCACGGGGACGGGCTCGCCCAGGATGCCGGGCGTGTAGGCGGCGTCGCCGAACAGTTCCAGCGACTCCTCCACGCAGTCGATCTCCGCGTCCGTGAACCGCGCGTCCACGCCCTGCGAGCGGGCCAGGTCCCAACGGTGCACGATCACGTCGAACGCGTGGAAGCGGATCAACGCCTCACCCACGGGCATCTCCCCGAGCGCGGTCTTCATGGGCCGCATGATGAACTCCTCGTCACCGGCGAGGGCGGACATGGCGGCGGCGTGCTTGGCCCACTGGGTGGCCAGCTGCTGGCGGGACCCGTCGAAGAGGGGCACCTCCCGGCCCTGGCGGGCGGCGAAGTCGCGCTGGCCGGCGATCACGTGGTCCAGCAGGTCCAGCGCGTCCCAGCCCTCACACGGGGTGGCGGCGTCCCAGTCCCGCACCTCCCGGACGACGGCGGTGAACGGCTCGGCGGCCGCGTTCCAGCGGGCCTCGACCTCGGTGGCGGGGATGGACATGGTGCTCTCCTCAGGGTCGCGGGGTTCTCGGGGCCGCGGCGGGCGACGACGGCGCCGGGCTCGGCTTCTTCGGGCCGCGGATGGACTCGGGGCGGGCCGGGTCCAGGACGGACCGGGGGTCGAAGAACTCCTCCAGCACGGGCCGCTCGCCCGAGACGGCCGCGGCGAGGCTGATGCCGTCCACGTTGATGCGCGAGCCGCGGTAGTAGCCGGGCTCGAGCTGGCCCCACGCCTTGGAGGTGCCGTCCACGAGGAAGAAGGAGCGGTAGCCGAGCTCGCGGAAGTAGCGGTACCGCTCGTTGTCCTCCGTGTACTTGCCGGGGCCGGTGACGTCCGCGCCGAACGGGTAGATGAGCATGTCCGTGGGGCCGAGGATCGGCTCGACCTCCTCGTGCCAGTGCCTCATGTCGAACTCGAGCTCCTCCATGGTCAGCTTCGGCACCGTCCGGTGGCCCCACGTGTGGGAGGCGAACTCCCAGCCGCTGTCCTTGAGCGCGTCGGCGACCTCGGTGGCGGCCGCGACGTCGGCGTCGAACGTGGGGCTGTCCCCGAACTCGCGGGCCGAGGTGCGGTAGCCGAACACGCCGTCGTAGCCGGTCATGGCCAGCACGCCGCGGGCGCCGTTGAGGCTGAAGTCCGGGTGCTCGGCGAGGAAGTCGTCCAGGCGCGGGACGACGTCGAACGCCCCGACGTGCGTGGTGCCCTCGGCGTCCGTGTACTCGTTGCGGACGCGGCCGTCCTCGGCCACGATCAGGCGGTCCGCGAAGCCGTCGCCGTCCATGTAGAGGTAGTACGAGCAGTCGTCCAGGGAGAGGATCAGCGGGGTCCGGCCCTCGGGGACCATGAGGGTCTTCGGGCGCACGACGTCGTCCTCCCCCACCTCGTACAGCTCGTGCGGGGAGACCAGCACGTAACCGCGCTCGTAGACCTGCCGGATGACGGCGTCGAACTCGTCCACCGTGACCATGAAGTCCAGATAGCCGCCGGCCTTGTCGTCGCCGTCGAAGGCGCGGGCCGGGTCCACCACGAGGGAGTGGAAGAACAGGTGCGGAACCCGGGCCACGTCCGACCAGGCCACCGGTTCGCCGGCGGGCGGCGGACCAGCGGGGGCGGCGGAGGTGGGCGCGGACGAGGTCGGCACGGACGACGACGCCGCGTCCTCCCCGTCCTGCCCGCAGGCGGCCAGCAGTCCCGATCCGAGCAGGGCGGAACCGGCCAGGAGCATCTGTCGGCGGGTCGGCTGCGGCACGGGCGGGGGCATCGGGCACCTTTCTCCGGGGGCACCCATCATCCCAAGGCCGCCCGGCCCGGGACCACCCCTGCCGGGCGGGCGGGCGGAGGTGGGAACCGGCCGGGCATGGGAGGCCGGCCGGCGGCGGGGCTCGATCCGCCGTAGACGGCCCAGAGTGGTCACGCGGACGACCCGAGCTCGGCGCGGACCGTGTTCGACCGCTTCGTGTTCAGCAACCACATCCGCAGCTTCAGCGTCGACTGAGCCCCGGCTGGGAGGCGCCTTCGACGCGCGCCGACGCACGCGCCCCTCGCGCCGTGCCGCGTGCCACACTGGCGAGCGTGACCCGACGTCCGGATGCACCGCCCCCGGCCGACCCGCGCACGCGTGCGGCCCTGCGCGCCGTGCTCACGGTCCTGGCCGTGATGGCGGTGCTGTTCGCCGCCGTCGTGCTGACGCTGGCCTACGGACCCGCCCGCTGAACCCGCCCTTCCCCGATCCAGGAGCAGCCATGTCCCCCGCGGACCCCACCGCCGACGTCGCGGCCCGACCGACCGGCCCCGCCGCGGTGGCCGAAGCCTTCGCGGCCGCCTGGAACGCCGCCGACGCCGACGCGCTCGCCGAGCTGTTCGCCGAGGACGCGGACTTCGTGAACGTGGTGGGCGTGTGGTGGAGGCGGCGTCGGCAGATCCGGGTGAACCACGCGCTCGGCTTCCGCTGGATGTTCCCGCACTCGCGGCTCGAGCTCGGGCGCGTGCGGGTGCGGGAGCTCGGGGACGTGGCAGTGGTGCACGCGCCGTGGACCATGACGGGGCAGACCGCGCCCGACGGCGACGAGGCCGGCGAGCGCACCGGCGTCCTGCTGCTCGTGGTGCGCCGCACCGAGACCGGGGCGTGGGAGGCGGTGGCCGGGCAGAACACGGATTCCGTGCCCGGGGCCCAGACCCACCTGGCCGACGACGAGGGGCTCGCCGCGGTGCACTATCACCCGTCCGCGTGGTTCGACCCCGACGAGGACCCGGACGGCCCGGAGGCCTGCTGAGCGGCGACCGGCTCACGCCACCGTCAGCAGCCGCACCCAGTCGTCCTCGACCCGCTCCCCGCCGACCACGAACTGCCGCGCCCCGACCGTCTCGAAGCCGAGGCGCTCGTAGAACCGGTTGGCCCGTGCGTTCTGCGCGTTCGTGCCGAGCCACACGTGCCGGAACCCCAGCCGCCGCAGCCGCTCGACGCCGTCGTGCACGAGGGCCTCGGCCAGCCCGGTGCCGCGCCCCTCGGCGAGCACGTACAGCTTCGAGAGGTGGCCGGCCGGCACGTCGCCGAGCCGCTCCGTGACGGGTGCCTCGGGGGCCGCGGCGGTCTCGTACATGGCGTAGCCGAGCAGGGTCTCCGGGGCGTCGGCCGCGGCGCCCACGAGCACGATCCGCTCCGGGTCCGCGATCCACGCGGCCACGGCGGCCTCACTCAGGTGCAACGCGATGTGCGCCTCCACCGCGGCACGCGGCAGCGAGGCCGGGGAGGCGTCCGGGAAGGTGGCCGCGGCGATCGCGGCGATCGCGGGCGCGTCCTCGGGGCGGGCCGGACGGACGACGGCGGCGCGGGGTGCGGAAGTCATCCCCGCTCAGGCCTGCAGCGCGGGGTGCAGGTCCTTCATGCGGAACCGACGCCGGCGCCGCACCACGAGCACGTCCAGGGCGAGCGCCGCCGCCCCGATGCCCATCAGCACGACCACCGGCACCCAGAAGCGCTGGTCCGGACCGCCGGAGATCGCGTTGCGGAACGCCTCGATGGAGTAGCTCATCGGCATGAACGGGTGCAGCGCCTGGAAGAAGCCGGGCAGCACCTCGGCCGGGTAGGTGCCGCCGGTGGAGGCCAGCTGCAGGACCAGCAGGACCAGCAGCAGCGCCGAACCGGGGGTGCCGAGCGCCGTCTGCACCAGGTGCGCGATGAGGGAGAACACCACGGCCACGAGCACCGTCAGGGCCACGGCCCGCACCGGGTGCACGGGGGCCAGGCCCAGCGGCAGCGTCGCGGCGAGCATGAGCAGGCCGCCGCCCACGGCCACGATGCCCACGGGCAGCCACGCGGCCAGCGCGATCGCCACCGGGTTGCGGCGCCCGGCCAGCAGCCGCCCGCTGATGGGCCGCATGATGTTGAACGCGGCGATGCCGAACACCCACAGGGCGATGGAGAAGAACATCGGCGCCATGCCGCGGCCGTAGACCTCCGCGGAGTTGTCCACCTGCATCACGGCCTCCACGGGCCGGGACATCACCAGGGCGGCCTCGTCCCGCTCGTCCTCGGTCAGGGCGGGGACGCGGTCGACGCCGTCGGAGAGCCCGGAGGCGAGCTCGTGGGCGCCGTCGTCGAGGGTGCCGAGGCCGGCGCGCAGCTCCCCGGCGCCGTCCTGGAGCTGGGCCAGGCCGCCGTCGAGCTCGGTGGCGCCGGACTCCAGCTGGCCCGCACCGTCCTGCAGGGTCAGCGCCCCGTCGTGGAGCGCGGCGTTGCCCTCGGCGAGGGTGGTCGCCCCGTCCGTCAGCTCGCCGAGGCCGGACTGCAGCTCCCCGGCGCCGTCCTGGAGCTGGGCCAGGCCGCCGTCGAGCTCGGTCGCGCCGGAGCCCAGCTGCTCGAGGCCGTCCGCGAACTTCCCGGCGCCGTCGGCGAGGGAGTCGGCCCCGTCCTTCGCCTCACCGATCCCGCCCTGCAGCTTCTCCGCGCCCGCGGCCACGGCGTGGGCGCCGTCGTTGAGGTCCGTCAGATCCGCCTTGGCGGAGGCGGCGACGTCGTCCTCGACGAAGCCCTGGACGCGCTCGTTGGCGGCCGCGGAGGTCGCGGCGGCCTCCTCGGCGCGGCCGGCGACGGCGGTCACCCGCTCGTCCGCGCCGGTGAGCGCCTCCTGGAGCGCGGCGTACTGCTCGGACTCGGCGAGCGTCGGGTCCTCTTCGGCGAGCTCGGCCAGGGCGGCCTGCGCGTCGGCGATGCGGGCGCCCGCGCCGTCCTCGGCCGTGCCGGCCACCTCGGCGACGCGCTGGACGTCCTCGTCCACCGCGGCGACGTCGGCGGCCACCGCGTCCTGCCGCTCGATCACCTGGTCCAGGCCGGGGATCACCGTGTCGTAGAGCTGCTGGGTGCCGTCGGCCACCTGCGTGGCGCCGTCGGTGAGCTCGGCCGATCCGGTCTGCAGCTGGGCCAGCCCGTCGGAGAGGTCCGTGGCGCCCTGACGCAGGGCGGGGGCGTTCTCGGCGAGCTGCCCGGCACCGTCGGCGAGGGCCTGGGAGCCCCCGCGCGCCTGGTCGAGCCCGTCGGCCAGGCGCCCGGCCCCGTCCTGCGCGGACGCGGCGCCCTCGGCGAGTCGCTGGGCGCCGTCGTCGGCCTGGGCGGCGCCGTCCGCGAGGTCACCCGCACCCGTGGCGAGCTGGCCCGCGCCCTCGGCCAGCTTGCCCGAGCCGTCGTGGGCCTGGACGATCCCGTCCTCCAGCTGGCTCGCGCCGTCCTCCGCGGAGGCCGTGCCGTCGGCCAGCTGCGCGGCGCCGTCGGCGGCGTCCACCATGCCCGACCGCAGCTCGCCGAGGCTGGAGAAGACGGCCTCGAAGTACGCCTCGATCGCGGACCGGTTCACGGCGGCCTCGACCTTGGCCTGGCTCGCGTTCGTGACGGAGCCGATCACGAAGCCGTTGGCGTCGTCTCGGCGCAGGGTGATCTGCGCCTGCCGCGGTGTCCCGCCGCCCTCGGGGCTGACGAGGTCACGACTGAGCTCGGCGGGGATCTCCAGGACGAGGTAGTACCGGCCCTCCCGCAGTCCCTCCTCGGCCTCCTCGCGCGTGGTCTCGCGCCAGTCGAAGGCGCGGTCGTCCTTGAGGCGTTCGGTCATGTCCGCGCCGGTGCGCAGCGTGGTGTCGCCGCGCTGGACGGGTTCGTCCTCGTTGACGATCGCCACCGGCAGACGGTCCATGGCCCCGTAGGGGTCCCAGTTCGCGGACAGGTACAGAGCGCCGTAGATGGCGGGGACGAGGAAGATGAACAGCAGGGCGAGCAGGGGCAGGCCACGGCGGAAGCGTCGCAGCTCGTAGCGGAACAGCATCAGTTCTCCCGGACGGGGGGCAGGGTGAGGACGACGGCGTCGCGCGGCACGGGCGCGGAGGCCACGGCGCTCACCGCGAACGGGTGGCCGTGGTCCTTGAGGACGTCCAGGGCCGCGTGGAGCGCGACCAGCTCATCGATGGTCAGGGTGGCGTCCACGTCGTCGAAGGTGACGAGGCGGGCCGGGCGCAGGCAGGCGACGACGGCGGCCAGCAGCGCGCGATCGGGCGCGGACAGCTCCCGGACGACGGCCTCCGGCGCCACGGTCAGCCTCACCGCGTCCGCGAGGAGGGCGAAGCGTGCGCGGCCGGCGCGGCGGCGCACGCCGTCGGTGAGACAGCGCTCGTCCACGACCTCGGCCGCGGTCAGCGCCGGCTCGAGCTCCACCACGTCGGTGGTGTGGGCGACGGCGGTGCGGGCGCGCAGGGCGTGCGGGTGGCGCGCGGCGTCGATCGGGGGCCGGTACGCGCGGGCGGCGGGCCGCTCCGGCCCGTCCAGGGCGACGTCCACGGGGCCGCCGGTGAGCACGAGCTCGCCCCGCACGCCCTGCAGGCGCCCCGTGAGGGCGAGCAGCAGGGCCGAGCGGCCCGAGCCCTGGGTTCCGAGCACGGCCAGGTGGGTCTGCGGGGGCAGCACGAGGTCGAGGGAGCCGAACACCGGCCCGCGACTGCCGCGCAGGGTCAGACCGCGCGCCACGAGGGTGGCGGGCGGGAGGTCGTCGAGGTGCGCCGGGTCGGGGGCGGGCCCGGGGCCATGGTGATCGGCGTCGGTGGGAGTGGAAGACATGGGCCCTCTTTGCCGAGTCGAGGCGGATTCAATACCATCGGTATTCAATACCATCGGCATCGAGAGGGCAACATGGCGACCCGACCCCGCCGCGAGGATGTCCGCGCGGCCATCCTCGACCACGCGGCTCGGGTGTTCGGACGGGAGGGTTACGCGCGCTCCTCCCTCGCCCGCATCGCGGCGGAGGCCGGCTACACGAAGGGCGCCGTCTATTCCGGTTTCGCGGGGAAGCCGGACCTCTTCGCCGCCGCCTGCACCGTCCAGTTCGAGCGGGCGACCACCCGAGCCATGGACGGCGTCGCCGACGCCCTGGACGACCCCGACCTGCCGCGCGAGGACCTGGTGGCCCGCGTGGCGGAGGCCCTGGCCGACGTCGTGCTCGAGACCACGGGCTCCTGGCCCCTGCTCCTCCACGAGTTCCAGGCCGTGGGCCTGCGCGAGCCCGCCGTGGGGAGAGCCTACCGGACGCTGACCGTCCGGCGGCGGGACTTCCTGGCCGGCCTGCTGCGCGAGCACCGCGTGCTGGCCGACGTCCCGGACGAGCAGGTCACGCACACTGCGGCCATGCTCCTGATGCTCGTGCACACGCTGTCGGTCGAGCGGCACCTGGCCCCGGAGGACCTGACGGTGGACGACGTGCGGGACACGCTGGCCGCGGCCGTGCGCTCCCTCCTGCCCTGACGCCTGCGCGCCGGCCCCGCCTCAGCCCAGGGTGCCGGCCACACCGCGCACCAGCGCCAGCGTGCCCCCGACGCCGGCCAGGCAGATCGCGAGGACGCGCGCCTTCGCGGGGTCCACCCGGCGGGCCACCACCGAACCGGGCAGGACACCCAGCGGGCCGCCCACCACCACGGCGACCCACACCGGCCACGGCACGTGCAGCCCCGCGGGCACGGCCGCGCCGAACAGCGACTTGGTGACCAGCGAGGTGAGATTGGCCAGCAGGAACACGGGCTGGAGGGTGGCCGCCCACGAGCGCTGGTCCCACCGGCTCGCCACCGCGTAGACCGCGAGCGCCGGCCCGGCGATGCCCGCGGTGGTGTTCATGAACCCGGCCACGGCGCCGGAGGCGAACACGGCCCCGTTCCCCTGGGCGGTGAAGCGCTGCTGCAGGCCCAGGACGGCGGCCACGGCCACCAGCACGGAGGACCCCAGGAGGATCTCGAGGGCGTGGGCGTCCAGGACCCGCACGGCCCACGCCCCCGCGAACGAGCCGGCCACGAGCAGGGGTGCGAGGCGGACGAAGCGCGGCCAGTCCACGTGCCTGTGGAGCACCGCGAACAGCAGCACCGCGGACACCGAGGCGGCCACGTTGGACAGCGTCACCCCCGCCACCGGGCCCAGGAGCAGGGACAGCGTGGGTGCGGCGATCATGCCGACGCCCATGCCGCTCACCCGCTGGAGCGTGCCGCCCACGGTGATCGCGGCCAGCGCGACGACGGCCGGCAGCCACACCAGGGAGGGGTCCATGCGGGCAGTATGCCGGAGCCGGGGTGTCCGTCGGCCCTGGCTTCCGCCCGTGACGGGTGCGCATGCTGGCCGCATGGCCCAGCACAGCTCCACCCCGTTCCCGCTCGTGATCGTGGGCAGCGGCCCCGCCGGCGTCAGCGCCGCCCGCGCCTACGTCGACGCCGGGGGACCCGGCCCCGTCCTCATGCTCACCTCGGACGTGGACCACCCGTACGAGCGTCCGCCGCTGTCCAAGGAGCTCCTGCGCGGCACCGCCGAACCGGAGCCGACGGTGCTGGAGGACCTGCCGGACGCCGTCGAGCTGCGCCGGGGCGTGACCGTCACCCACGCGGACCTGGGTGCCCGGACGCTGCGGGTCGGCGAGGAGCCGGTCCGCTTCGAGCGCCTGATCCTCGCCCTCGGCGCGCACCCGAAGCCCCTGCCCGTCGCGGACGACGACGCCGAGGTGCACCTGCTGCGCTCTCTCGACCACGCCCGCCGCCTGGTGGCCTCCGCCGGGCACGCGCGCTCCGCCGTCGTGATCGGCTCGGGGTTCATCGGCTGCGAGGCGGCCGCCTCCCTGGCCCTGCGCGGGGTGGCCACCACGCTGGTCACCCCGGACGAGGTGCCGCAGCAGAAGCGGCTCGGCCGCGAGGCGGGCGATCGGATCGCGCAGTGGCTGATCGGCGCCGGCGTCGAGCTGCGCACCGGCGTGCGGGTGGGGCAGGTGCGCGCCCCGCGCACCGTCCACCTCGACGACGGCGCCACGCTCGCCCCGGACCTGATCCTCGCCGCGGTGGGGGTCGAGCCGGGGGGCGGGTGGCTCGAGGACTCCGAGCTGACCATGCACGAGGGGCGGATCGTGGCGGACGAGCACCTGGCGGCGGCGCCGGGCGTGTGGGTGGCCGGGGACGTGGCCCGCGCCCACCACGCCGTGGCCGGCCGGCCGATCCCCGTGGAGCACTGGGGCGACGCCCTCGGCATGGGCGAGGTCGCCGGGCACAACGCGGCCCGCACCGAGGTCGGCGTGCCGGGCGGCGCCGGCCAGGCCTCCGTGCTGGCCCACGCGGCGACGGCGGACCCGGAGTCCCTGCGGCGGTGGGAGGCCGTGCCCGGGTTCTGGAGCACCATCGGCGAGCACACGCTCAAGCACGCCGCGTGGGGCGACGGCCACGAGCAGGCCCGCATGGTGGAGCGCACCGGCGGGTTCACTCTCTGGTACATGGACGCGCAGGACCGCGTGGTGGGCGTGCTGACCTACAACGCGGACGAGGACTACGAGCGCGGGCGGGAGCTGGTGGCGGGCCGGGATGCCGTGGGCGAAGGCCGGGGCCGTCCCGACCCTGCATGACAGACTGAGGGGATGACCACCCCGACCCCCGGCGCCGGCTCCCCGGGCAGCGGTGTGGCCGGGGGCGTGCTGGCCGCAGTGGGGGCGCTGGCCCTGATCGCGACCGTCCTGGCGCTGGTCCTCGCGTTCGGTCCGGCCGGCCGGGACGACGCCGGCGCGGGCGCCGAGCGGCGGCGCTGGAACGGCGGCTTCACCCCCGCCCCGCCCACGGTGAACACGCAGGGGTACGCCGAGCCCGTGCAGGGCCGCGTGACCTCCCGCTTCGGGCCCCGCCCCAACCCGTTCGGCGAGGGCGTGGTGCCCTCGGGGGTGTCCGAGGAGGCCCTGACCCGCCACGACGGCGTGGACCTCGGCGGGGTGCCGGAGGGCACGCCCTTCCACTCGGTGTCCGACGGCCGAGTCCTATTCGTGGAGGCCGGCGGGGACGCGGGCGGCAACCTGCTCGCCGTGGACGCCGGGGACGGCCACGTGTGGCGCTACCTGCACGCCGCCCCGGACTCCACCGTGGTGGACGCGGGCCAGCGCGTCTCCGCCGGGGACCACCTGGCCGGCGTCGGGCAGACCGGCGCCGCCACCGGCGTGCACCTGCACCTGGAGCTGCGCGTGGACGGCGAGCCGGTGGACCCGGAGGCCTACCTGGCCGAGCGGGGCGTGGAGCTCGGCGGCTCCTACCCGGAGCGGCGCCGCGGCCTCAGCCGGTGACCGGGCCGCCGCCGTCGTCCACGGACCCGGCCCAGCGGACCTCCCCGTCCACGACCTCGTCCGTCGGCGCCAGGCCGATCGCCTGGGCGACCCGCTGGGAGGCCGTGTGCTCGGGGTGGACATCCGCCACGAGGCGCCGCACCCCCCGGTCCCGCAGCTCGCCCTTGAGGAGGCCGGCGGCCTCCTTCGCCAGCCCGCGGCCCTGCCACGGCGTGCCGATCAGCCAGGCGATCTGCGTGGGTCCCCCGTCCACGGGGATGGTGGCCTGGACGTAGCCGACCGGCCGGCCCTCCGGCTCCAGCACCACGATCCAGTTGGCCCAGTCCTCCGCGCCGTCCTCGGAGCGACCGCGCGCGAGGATCGCGTACCGCTGCCGCAGCTCCTCCTCGCCCGGCGGCGTCCCGCCGGTGTACGTGTACAGGTCCGGGTCGGCGAGGACCGCGGCCATGGCCTCGGCGTCATCCACCCGCAACGGGCGCAGGGAGAGGGAATGCGGCATGGGCACAGTCGACCAGCCCGGCCCCGCGCAGACAAGAGGCGGGGCGCATCCGCCCGCCGCTAGCCTGGGCGCATGCCGCCCGCCCCCACCGCCCGTCTGCGCTTCCGCGAGATGGCCGACGCCGACCTCGACCACCTGGCCGGCCTCCTCGCCGATCCCGTGGTGATGCGCTTCTACCCCGCCCCGCGCACGCGCGCGGAGGCGGCGGCGTGGATCGCGGGCAACCGGCGCCGGTACGCGCAGGACGGGCACGGGCTGTGGATCATCGAGACCCACGACGACGGCGGGCCCGGCTTCGTGGGCGACTGCGGCCTGACGTGGCAGGAGGTCAACGGGGAGCCTCGCCTGGAGGTCGGCTACCACGTGCGGGCCGACCTGTGGGGGCGCGGCTACGCCACCGAAGCGGCCGCCGCCTGCCGGGACCACGCCCGGGACGTGCTGGGGCACCACGAGCTCGTGGCGATCATCCACCCGGAGAACACGGCCTCGCGCCGGGTGGCCGAGCGGATCGGGATGACCGTGGTGGGCGAGGACCGCACCGGCGCGCCCGAGGCCCGCGCGGCTCTGGGGCTCGAGGCGCGCACCGTGCTGGGGATGAGGCTCCGGCCGGGCGCGTGAGGCGCGGCCCGGCCGGACGTCTCAGCCCCGGTCGCTCACTTGGCGTGGCGGGCGAGCAGCTCGCGGGCGGCGTCCAGGCCGCCGGCCTCGACGTCGTAGGAGCCGGTGGACGCGTGGTGGGCCTCGACCGCGTCCGTGATCCGGTAGTGGTCCGGGTTGCCGGGCGGGTCGGAGGTCTCCAGCACGTGGATCAGGTAGGTCTCGCCGGCGGCCAGGGCCTGGCGGTCGTCGCGCTCGTGATGGGTCATGACGTCCTCTCGGGTCGGCGCCCGGCGGGTCTGTCCCACCGGGGCGTGCGCACCAGGGTGGCGCATCGACGGCGGCGGGGCACAGTCCTGCCCGCCCGCGGGCCGGATCCGGTCAGTAGGCGGGTCAGAGTCCGCTCAGGCCCCGACGTAGGAGCTGACGACGCTCCGCAGTGCCTCGGCGGATTCGTAGATGTCCTCCAAGTTCTCGAGGTCGGCCCGCGTCCTGTTCTTGTCCGCATCGAACAGCACCAGATATTTCACCTTCCCGTCGAAGTGAAGGCGCGCGATCGGCTTCCGATTGTTGTCGTCCAGGATGACGCTGCAGTACGAGGCTGCGTCGCGCATGTAGACGCGGTTCATCGGCACGATTCCGGCGAGAATCGCCTTGATGATGCGGAAACCCTCGATCTCCTCTTCGGTCGTCACCACGCCCGGCTTGAGCTGGCCCTCCTGACCGTTCTCCTCGTCGGACAGGACCGTCTGATCGCCGGTGGCCACGGGCTCAGCGGGAGCCGCCAGTACCGGAGCGACCTGGTCGCCCAGGGCAGTCTTCAGCCGCGCGTTGACGCGATCGTTGATGTACTGGCGCGCAGCCTCCTCGGTGAGCCGGGTGAAGGTCTCCACCGCCTTGGCGTTCATGTACCCGGAGTACACGCGCTTGGCGAGGACCTTCACCAACTCATCGCTCGGCGCAGCCATCTCGGCAGAAATCTCGCGCTTGATGGCCGATACGTACTTCAGCTCCTCGGCTGCGGCGATGACCGAGTCGAGATCGAAGGATCCCTTCGCCAGCTGCTCGAGCTTCGGCACGGTGACCGGGTCGATGTCCAGAAGATCGAGGACGAGGAACGGACGCTCGTCGAGGATGTTGGCCTTGTCGAGGTCCGTGTAGAAGTTCCACACCCGCCCGTTGGTGAGCACGCCGATCCGCGCTTCACTGGTGTGGAAGTAGCGCACCAGCTGGCTCGCGTGCGCCAGGGACAGCTCCGAGCCGACCTTCTTGGCCTCCACGAGGATGTTGACCTTCCCCTCCCGCATGATGGCGTAGTCGATCTTCTCCCCCTTCTTCAGGCCCAGATCTGCGACGAACTCCGGGACGACCTCCTGGGGATCGAACACGTCGTAGCCCAACACCTGCGAGATGAATGGCATGACGAGCGCGTTCTTCGTCGCCTCTTCCGTGTCCAGGGAGCTTGCGTAGTCGCGGGCTCGCCGAGCCACTTGCGCAAGCTTGTCCTCGAATTCAGTCATGCCGTTTCACCCATCCGTGAGTAGGAGCCGGACAGCCGGGAATCCGGCAGCCTCGCACGTCAGCGCCCGAAGGCCCGCCGCAGCTGTGTCGAAATATAACCCAGCTCACAAACACGCTACGGGGACCCTCGCAGGCGCTCCGTGGCCGGACCGCGGGATCGCCCGGAACGCGAGGCGGCCACGACGCGTCGCCTCTCACAGGAAGGAGACGGGGCGTCGTGGCCGCGTTCCGCGGGGGGCCGCCCTGTCAGGCGACGCCCGGCCGGCTCAGCGGTTGCCGGGGTGCTGCGGGTCGGCCGGGATGCCGCGGCTCAGGGGCTCCACGGGCGGGCCGCTCGTCTCCGGGGTCACGGGCGAGCCGGTGCGGGAGCCGCCGACCTCCGGGGTGTCCGGCACCTGATCGCCGGAGGGCTGGGCGCCGGAGCGCAGCGCCTCGAGCCGCGTCTCGAGGACCTGCACCACGGGCAGGCGGTCGCCGTGGGCGCGCTCGTAGGCGAGCAGCTGCTCCACCTGCGACTCGTCGAGGCCGGTGATCCGGGTCGACAGCGTGCCGTTGGGGATGTGGTCGTAGTCCGGCAGGGGGAGCTCGTCGCGGTTCGGGGCGTTCGTCATGGCACTGTCCCTCTTCTCTCGTCGGGGTCCCTCGTCGGGATGCGTGGTCCACCCACGCTAGTGAAGGCCCCCGTCAGACGGCACCCCCTGCCGCCCCGCTCACCCGACCCCGTCCCGCCGCGCCCGCAGCACGATCTCCAGGTCGAACCGCGCGTCGGGGTCCTCGAGGGCCTCCCCGAACAGCTCGCGCAGCCGGCCCACCCGGTACCCCACGGTCTGGGGGTGCACGCCGAGCTCCGCGGCGATCGGCGCCCGCTGGCCCCAGTGCGTGAGCCAGGCGAGCAGGGTCTCCTCCAGCACCGCCCGCTTCGCCTCGCTCACCTCGTCCAGGGGCGCCAGCACGCGTTCGGCCAGCTGCGTCACGACGCGCGGCTCGGCCCCCAGCACCACGCGCGCCAGGTGGTCCGCGGCGAGGATCGGGGACGGGGCGCCGTCGTCGTCCTCCCCCTGCGCGGGCTCCGCCGTCCGGCCCGCCGCCTCCTGGACGGCCAGCGTGCGGGCCACCCGGTAGGAGTGGGGCACGAGCGGCCAGTCCACGGCCGGCCCGACGACGGCGGCCGTCCCCGCCAGCAGGCGCAGCATGCGCTCGCGGCGGCCCTGGGAGGGCGTCGCGTCGATCACGGCGACCACCTCCGAGTCCCGCTCCACCACGAGCCCGGCCCGGCCCAGCCTCTCCCGGACGGCGACGCCGGCGTCCGCGGGCAGCACCACCACCGCCAGCCGGCGCGGCAGCCGCCAGTCCGCGAGCGCGGCCAGCCGTTGCACCTCCTTCTCCTCGGTCCCGCCCCGGACCAGGGCGGTGGCGAGGGCGGCGCGGTGCAGCTCGAGCACGCCCGCCTGGGCGGACTGCGCCTCCGCGTACGCCTGGGCGCTGACGGAGGAGAGCTCGTCGATGTACGCCCAGATGGACTCGCCCAGCTCGATCACCACGGACATCTCCAGGCCCAGGCGCGCGCACTCGGCGGAGAGCTCGCGGAACACGATCCGCGCGGAGGTGCGGTACGCGCCGAGCAGGGCGTCCATGGAGCGCCCCTCGCGGAACTCGCCGGCCCCCAGGCGGGCCATGAGGACGCGGGACTCGCTGTTCAGGGCCGGGCGGGTGGTGCCGGGCAGGCTCATCAGCTGCTCGAGGGCGGTGGTCACGCCGGCGGTGAGGTTCTTGCCGTAGTGGCCGTCGCGCGCCGCCGCGTAGGCGGGGATCTGGTCCGGGACCGTCTCGATGATGCGCTCCATGATCCCGGGGATCGCCGGGGCCAGGCGCTCCGCGAGGTCGTCGGGGAGGGACTGCCAGGGCGGGCGCCAGTCGGGGGCGGGGATGGTCTGCGTCACACTCAATCTTGTCTCCTCGCGATGAAGTGATGGCCCAGATCGTACGCTGAAGACGAAGAACTGCGGCATGCCGAGCCATAGACTGGAGCCATGGTCGGCCCGTCTCTGTTCTCCCGTCTGGCGTCGACGCTCCTGCACCCGCTCGCCCCGCAGGACGTCCTCAGCCTGCTCGACCCCGTGCACTCCTCGCGGCAGCTGCGCGGCGTGGTCACCTCCGTGACGCGCGAGACGCCCGGCACCGCCACCATCGCCTTCCGCCCGGGCCCGGGCTGGCGGGCCCACGACGCCGGCCAGTGGGCCCGCATCGGGGTGGACGTGGACGGCGTGCGCCAGTGGCGCTCCTACTCGCTCTCCGCTCCCGCGGGCGCCGACCCCGAGATCACGGTGTCCGACATCGGCCTCGTCTCCGGCACGCTCGTGCGCCACACGAAGCCCGGCGACGTCCTCTTCCTCGACATCCCCGAGGGCGACTTCACCCTGCCGGACGAGCCGCGCCCACTGCTCATGCTCACCGCCGGCTCGGGCCTGACCCCGGTGATGTCCATGATCCGCACGCTCGTGCCGACGCGCCGGGATGCCGACGTCGTGCTCATCCACTCCTCCCGCACCCCCGAGGACGCCCTGTTCCGCGAGGAGCTGGCCGAGCTGGCCGACCAGTTCCCGGGCCTGCGCGTGGTGCACCACCACACCGCGGAGACGGGCCGCCTCGACCTCTCCTCCCCCGCACAGCTCGAGGGCCTCTGCCCGGACTGGCGCGAGCGCGCCGGCTACGCGTGCGGGCCGGCCGGGTTCCTCGACGACGCCGAGGCCCTGTGGCGGCGCGAGGCGGCCGCGGACCTCACCATCGAGCGGTTCCAGGCCGACTTCGCCCCGGGCGTGGCGGGGGCCGGCGGCCGCGTGGTGTTCGAGCACGCCGACGTGGAGGTGGACGCTCCCGGCGACGTGCCGCTGCTCGTGGTGGCCGAGGAGGCCGGCGTCGCCGCGCCCGCCGGCTGCCGCATGGGCATCTGCCACGCGTGCCTCACGCCGCTGCGCTCGGGCCGGGTCACGGACCTGCGGACCGGGCAGGTCCACGGCGAGCCCGGCGAGCTGGTCCAGACCTGCGTGAGCGCCGCCGCCGGCCCGCTGAGCCTCAGCCTGTGAACCTGACGCCCGGCCCGCGACCCGGGCCTCCCCGACCATCCCCGCCTCCCGCCCCCAGGAGCATCACATGACCCAGACCCCCACCGCCCCCGACCGCACCGGCGCCACCGCCCCGGACGATCTGGCCCTGGCCATCCCCGGCACCACCGTGCGCGGCCGCGCCGCCCGGGTCCTGCCGCAGGACCGCCCCGACACCACGAGCTGGGCTCCCCGCACCGCCGAGTCCCGTGCCGCCGCCACGACGCCGGGGCTGCCGGGCGTCGTCGGGAGCCCGGCGGTGCGCCCGCCCGGCGCCGCCCACCTGACGGACGCGCAGGTGGCCGAGCTGGGCCGGGAGCTGGACGCGATCCGCGACGACGTGCTCGCCCGCCGCGGCGCCTCCGACGCGGCCTACATCCGCCGCGTCATCCGCTGGCAGCGCCGGCTCGAGCTCGGCGGCCGCGCCCTCCTGCTCAACGCACGCCACCCCGCCGCGTTCGTGGCGGGAACAGCCATGCTCACGGTCGCGAAGATCGTGGAGAACATGGAGATCGGGCACAACGTGCTCCACGGCCAGTGGGACTGGATGCGCGACCCGGACATCCACTCCACCACGTGGGAGTGGGACTTCGTGACGCCGTCGCGGGCGTGGCAGAACACCCACAACGACCTGCACCACCGCTGGACCAACGTGGTGGGCAAGGACCGCGACGTGGGCTACAACGTCCTGCGCATGGACGAGTCCGAGCCGTGGCGGCCCCGCCACCTGCTCAACCCCGTGATCAATGCGGGGCTGGCGCCGATCTTCGAGTGGGGCATCGCGCTCTACGACCTCGAGCTGGACCGCGTGCAGAGCGGCGAGAAGTCCCGCGAGGAACTGATGACGGATCTGCGCTCCGTGGGCGTCAAGGCCGCACGGCAGTTCGCGAAGGACTACGTGGCCACGCCGGCCGTCGCCGAGGTGCTGACCGGCTCGGGCAAGGCCGCGCTCGTGGGCACGCTGCTCGCCAACGGCCTGCGCAACATCTGGGCGCACGCGGTCATCTTCTGCGGGCACTTCCCGGAGGGTGCGGAGACGTTCTCCGAGGAGATGGTGGACGGCGAGACCCGCGGCGACTGGTACGTGCGGCAGATGATCGGCTCCGCGAACATCTCCGGTTCGAAGCTGATGCACTTCATGACCGGCAACCTCTCCCACCAGGTGGAGCACCACCTGTTCCCGGACCTGCCGTCCAGCCGGTACGCCGAGGTGGCGCCCAGGGTCCGGGAGATCTGCGCCCGCTACGGCCTGCCCTACACGACCGGCCCGCTGCTGCGGCAGGTGGGCTCCGCGTGGAAGAAGGTGTTCCGGCTGGCGCTGCCGTGAGGCGGGAGGGGCGGGCGCCCCTCCCACCGCCGCCCTCGGCTCAGCCCTTCACGCCGCCGGCCGTGAGGCCGGAGACGATGTACCGCTGCAGGAACAGGAACAGCGCCATCACGGGCAGGGCTGCCAGCACGGCGCCGGCCGCGAACACACCCCAGTTCTCGGAGCGGGTCTCCGAGACGTAGCCGTAGAGGCCCACCGCGAGCGTCTGCGCGGACGGGTCCGTGAGCACCACGGAGGCGATCACGAACTCCGAGACCGTGGTGATGAAGGACAGCAGGGCCACCACCGCGAGGATGGGGGTCACCAGGCGCAGGATGATCGAGAAGAAGATCCGCGCGTGCGAGGCGCCGTCGAGCTTGGCAGCCTCGTCCAGCGACGGCGGGATGGTGTTGAAGAACCCGTACATCAGGTACGTGTTCACCCCGAGCGCGCCGCCCAGGTACACGAGGATGAGGCCGAGCTGCGAGCCGATGCCCAGGACGGGCACCAGGTTGCCGATGTAGGTCAGCAGCAGGAAGATCGCCACCACCGCGAGCAGCTGCGGGAACATCTGCACCAGCAGCAGCGTCAGCAGCCCCACGCGGCGGCCCGTGAACCGCATCCGGGAGAACGCGTAGGCGGCCAGGGCGCCGAGGAACACCGTCATCACGGACGTGATGACGCCGATCACCATCGTGTTGAGGAACCAGCGGCCGAAGGGCCGGTTCGGGTCGCTGAACAGGTCCACGTAGTTCTGCCCGCTGAACGAGGAGAACAGCCGGTTCGAGCTCGCCATCGTGCCGGTCGGGTCGAGCGACGCGGACAGCACGTACAGCAGCGGGAACAGTGCGAACGCGCTGGCCAGCACGCCCACCGCGTGACGCCAGCCCAGCTCCCGCATCCAGCGGCCGAACGAGCGGCGGCGTCGTGGCGGGGCCGGGTCCTCCTCCCAGCGCAGCGGGTCCGTCTCCTGCTGCGCCAGGGCGGCGGCGAGGGGCGAGGTCGGGGCGTCCGGCCGGGGCCGTCCGGAATCCTGGGGGATGCTCACTTGTCGATCTCCTCGAGCGCCTTGGTCTGCCGGAAGCTGATCGCCGAGATGGTCGCCACGATCAGGAAGATCACGATGGACAGGGCGGAGGCCAGGCCGTAGTCGCGCCCCACCCCGCTGAACGCCGTCTTGTAGACGACCGTGATCAGCAGGTCTGTGGCGCCGATGTTCGAGCCCGCGTCGGGGAACCGCGGTCCGCCGCCGGTCAGCATGTAGATGATGTTGAAGTTGTTGAAGTTGAACGCGAACGAGGAGATCAGCAGCGGCGCCACCGAGACCAGCAGCAGGGGCAGCTTGATGGAGCGGAAGATGCGCCACGGGCCGGCGCCGTCCATGCGGGCGGCCTCGTCCACGTCCTCGGGCAGGGACTGCAGGGCGCCCGTGGTCACCAGGAACATGTAGGGGAAGCCCAGCCACAGGTTCACCACGAGCACCGACAGCCGGGCCAGCCACGGGTCGGTGAGCCACGGGATGTCCGCGCCGCCGAAGAACACGGTGTTGACGAAGCCGAACTCCGGGTTGAGCAGGCCGGCCCACACGAGGCCGGACAGGAACGCCGGGAACGCGTACGGCAGGATCATCATCACCCGGTAGACCTTCTTGCCGCGCATGTCCGAACGGTTGAAGGCGATCGCCAGCAGCAGCCCGACGGCGAACGTCGTGGCCACGCTCAGGAACGCGAAGGCGAAGGTCCACACGGTGACCCGCAGGAGCGGGTCGCGCAGCTCGGGGTCGGTGAACGCGCGCGTGAAGTTGTCCAGGCCGACGAACACCCGCCAGCCGGTCTGCAGCGTGCTGCCGTCGTCCGCCTGGAACTGGCCCTCGCCGTTGTCCCGGTACTCCACGCCGCTCTCGAGGTCCGTGAAGGTGTCCCGGGCCTCGTCGTACTCCAGACGCGGCGCGTACACGTACCCGCGGGAGCCGTCGCGCGTCTCCAGGGTGCCGTCCGCGGCGTCGTCGCTCAGCGGGACCTTCAGGCGGGCGACCTGGTCCTGACGCTGCAGCAGGTCGCCGAACCGCAGGGTGGTGTACCCCTCCACCCCCACCGGCTCCCCGTCCTGCATCTGGGCCTCGACCGGCTCCAGCGCCTGGTCCGCGCCGCCGAGGACGGGCTCCCCGTCCCGCAGGGTCAGCAGGTAGAGGTCGCCGCCCTCCTCCAGCACCGTGATGTCGTACACCGGGGAGTCCGGCACGCGGATGGAGGAGGAGCGCTGGATGATCTCGATCGCCGCGGCCTTGTCCGAGTTGTGCCCGGCGCCGTAGTTCGTGAAGGCGACGTAGGAGGAGTAGACCACCACGAACACCTGGAACAGCATCAGGAAGAACAGGCCGGGGGCGAGGTACTTGGCCGGCAGGCCGCCGCGGCGCAGGTAGATCCAGTTGATGCCGATCGTGACCGCCAGGGTCAGCGCGAACACCACCCAGTCCCCCGCGGCCGCGAGCTGGAACAGCAGGAACGCCGCGAAGGCGTCCACGAGGCCCAGCAGGACGATCTTGGCCAGCGTGCCGCCGAGGCCCTCGGTACCCCGGGCGTCCGCACGACGACGGCGGCCCGGGCCGGTGCGGCGCGCGGCGTCGTCGAGGGCGGCGGTGGCGGCGTCGGACCGGTCCGACGCGGTGGAAGACGGGCTCATGGTTCCTCATCCGGCCCGAGGGCCTGCCGTGGAAGGGGGGGATGCGCGCCCCGAGGGCGCAGGGCCACGGTCCGCCTCCGGCGTCCCCGCGGGGACGCCGGAGGTGGACCGCGCCGGATCACTGGCCGATGCGGCCCTCGATGTCGGAGATCATCTTCTGCCAGGTCTGGACCGGGTCGCCCTCGCCCTTGATGATGCTCATCTCGGCGCCGCCCCAGAACTCGAACACCGCGCCCATCTCGGGGGCCGCCGGCATGGGGACGCCGTTCTCGCCGATCTCGCCGAACGCCTTCACGGTCTCGTCCGAGGCCGCCTTGTCGAAGGAGGCGGTCAGCGCCGGGGGACGCTTGCCCTCGGCGAAGAGCGCGTCCTGGGCCGCCTCGGTGGAGAGGTAGTTGACCACGAACTCATTCGCGGCCAGCTGGTTCTCGGACTCTGAGGAGACGAAGAAGGCGTTGACGCCCACGAACGGCTGCGCCGGCTGGTCGCCCATGGACGGGATGGCCTCGACCTCGAAGTCGACGCCGGCCGCCTCGGCCTCCTCGATGTTCCACGGGCCGGTGATGAAGTAGGCCGCGTTGCCGGAGTTGAACTGCTCCTTGGCGATGTCCGCGGTCATGTTCGGGTTCAGCACCCCGGACTCGCCGTACTCGGCCAGCTTCTCGGCGAAGGCCTCACCCTCGGGCCCGCCCATGGCCAGCGAGCCGGTGTCGTACGAGCCGTCCTCGGCCTGCTTGAACACGGGGGCGCCCATGGAGGTCTGGAACGGGTACAAGTGGTACGGGTCGCCGTTGACGGCGTCCAGGCCCACCACGAACGGGTACTCGGCCTCGCCGGCGTCGACGGCCTTCCGGCCCTCCGCGATCATCTCGTCGAAGGAGGCCGGGGTGGACTCGGCCAGCTCGGTGTTGCGCAGGATGGCGATGTTCTCCACGGAGTACGGCACGCCCCAGGTCTGACCCTCATAGGTGACGGCCTGCACGGAGGACTCCACGAAGTCGCCGGCTCTCTCGCCCAGCTCAAGGGGCTCGATGGTGCCGTTCTGCACGAGCGAGCCGATCCAGTCGTGGGCGCCGACGATCACGTCCGGGCCCTCGCCCGTGGGGTTCTGGGTGATGAAGTCGTCCTTCATCGTGGAGTTGTCCTTGACCACGAGCTCCACCGTGATCCCGGTGTCCTCCTTGAAGTCCTCCGCCACGGCCTGCAGCGGCTCCTGGCGGTTCTGGTCCACCCACATGGTGATGGTGCTGGCGCCGGCCTCGGAGAGGTCCTGGCTCGGGGACGCGGTGGCCGTGCCCTGCTCGGTGGCGCCGGCCGGGGAGGAGGACGCCGGGGCGGAGGAGCCGCCGCCGCACGCGGTGAGCGCGAGGGCGGAGAACGCCGCGGTGAGGGTCAGGCTGAGCGGGCGGCGGAAGAGGCCGCCGGTCGTCGTCGACTGCATGATGTGCCTTTCACGAGGGGTGGCCCGCGGCATGCGCCGGCCGTTGCGTCGCCGACGTGGGCCCCGCGGTGAGACGGCGCCTGCCCCCGGCGGCTGAAGGAGTCAGTCCCCAGGAGTGTAAACGCTTCCACTGTGATATGCCACACAGAGGTGCGCTCCCGCATGAACACGGGCATGCGGGAGTGGGGGCGGAGGTCAAGACCGGCTGAAACCGGAATGGAAGCGCTTCCACCACCGCGCCTGCCGTGCCGTACTCTGGTGCCACGCATCGACCCCCGGCCCGCCGCCGTCGTGCACCCGCCCCGCCGCAGAACCCCATGAACCGGGAGGAGGACCGCCGATGGTCGGCATCAAGGACGTCGCCCGCATGGCCGGGGTCTCCACCGCCACCGCCTCCCGCGCCCTCACCGGCTCCGGCCCCGTGGCGGCCGCCACGCGCACCCGAGTCCAGGAGGCCGTCGCCACGCTCGGCTACGTGGCGGACTCCGCCGCTTCTTCGCTCGCCTCGGGCCGCACCCGCAACATCGGGCTGGTGACCCCCTCCGTCCACCGGTGGTTCTTCGCCGCCGTGCTCGAGGGCGCCGCGGACGAGCTCGTGCGGCACGGGTACGACCTGACGCTCTACGACGTCGGCCAGGACCCGGAGCGTCGATCCACGGTCATCTCCGACCTGCTGCCCCGACGGCGGCTGGACGCCCTGATCACCCTCTCGTTCCGGCTGAGCGTGTTCGAGTTCGCCGGACTCGAACGCCTCGGCCTGCCCGTGATCGCCGTCGGCGGCCGCCTGCCGGCGGGTGAGACCCTGCCGGACTGGTTCACCGCCGTCCAGGTGGACGACGCCCGCGCCGCACGGATGGCCACCGAGCACCTGCTGGAGCTCGGACACCGGGACATCGCCTACGTGGGCCGCGTGGACGAGGACATCGAGTTCCAGGTCAGCACCGAGCGCACCCGCGGGTTCCTGCACGCCCTCGCCGCCATCGGGGTGCGCACGCCGGCCGACTGGATGGTGCCCGCGGACTTCACCATCGGCGGCACCTACCACCAGGCGCGCGCCCTTCTCGCCGACCCGCGGCGCCGGCCGACGGCGGTCATGTGCATCTCGGACGAGATGGCCATGGGCACCTGGATGGCAGCCCACTCCCTGGGGCTGCGCGTGCCCGAGGACGTGTCCGTGATGGGCCTGGACGGCCACCCCGAGGCCGCCCGCCTGGGCATCAGCACCGTGGACCAGAACCCGCTCGAGCAGGGCCGCCGCGCCGTCCGCCTGGCGCTCGGCGCCCTCGACGGCGCCGCCCACCCCCACCGGATCATGCACCACCTGGCCCTGCGGCCGAGAGCGAGCACCGCGCCGCCGTAGACCGTCAGCCCCGACCCTCACCCACCCCTCTCCTTCACCTTGGATCGTCGGGCACGTACCTGCCCGTGAAAGGAACCCCACCATGGCCTCCGTGACCTTCCGCTCCGCCAGCCGCCAGTACCCCGGCTCCCCCCGCCCCGCCGTCGACTCCCTCGACCTGGAGATCGCCGACGGCGAGTTCCTCGTGCTCGTGGGCCCCTCCGGCTGCGGCAAGTCCACCTCCCTGCGCATGCTCGCCGGCCTCGAGGAGCTCTCCCACGGCAGCATCCTGATCGGCGACCGGGACGTCACCGACGTGGACCCCAAGGACCGGGACATCGCGATGGTGTTCCAGAACTACGCCCTGTACCCGCACATGACCGTGGCGGACAACATGGGCTTCGCCCTGAAGATCGCCGGCGTCCCCGCGGACGAGCGGCGCCGCCGCGTCGAGGACGCCGCAAAGCTGCTGGACCTGACCGAGTACCTGGACCGCAAGCCGAAGGCCCTCTCCGGGGGCCAGCGTCAGCGCGTGGCCATGGGCCGGGCGATCGTGCGCGACCCGCAGGTGTTCCTCATGGACGAGCCGCTCTCCAACCTGGACGCAAAGCTGCGCGTGCAGACCCGCGCCCAGATCGCCAACCTGACCCGTCGCCTGGGCACCACCACCGTGTACGTGACCCATGACCAGACCGAGGCCATGACCATGGGCGACCGGGTGGCGGTCCTCAAGGAGGGCCGCCTCCAGCAGGTGGACACGCCGCGCAACCTCTACGAGCGCCCGATGAACGTGTTCGTCGCCGGGTTCATCGGCTCCCCCGCCATGAACATCTTCCGCATGCCCGCCACGCACGAGGGCGTGCACTGGGGCGAGACGGTCATCCCCGTGCCGCGGGAGGATCTGGCCGACGCCGGCACGACGGTGGACCTCGGCGTGCGCCCCGAGAACCTGGTGATCAGCGACGACGCCGCCGGCCTGCCCGTGGAGGTGGACACCGTGGAGGAGCTCGGCGCGGACGCGTACGTGTACGGTCACGCGACGATCGGCGGCGAGGAGCGGCTCATCACCCTGCGGACGGTGGGCTACACGGCGCCGGAGAAGGGGTCCGTGGTGCACGTGGTCCCGGACCCGGAGCGCGTGCACCTGTTCCACGCCGACACCGGCGAGCGACTCAACCGCTGACGGCGGCGCGGGGCGGCGTGACGGCGGCGGGCGTCGCCTGCCCTCAGTCCTGACGCTCGGCGAGGTCCGCGAGCCGGTCGATCGACGCGCGGAGCTGCTCTTCTCCGGTCCGCAGCGCCTTCTGGATGCGCTTCGGGTCGGTCAGGGCGGTCCAGTCGTAGGTGTGGGTGACGCGGCAGCCGCCCTCGTCGTCGCCCTCGACCTCCCACCGCCACAGCTGGCCGAACGGCTCCCCGCCGACCTCGGAGGGCTTCCAGGCGATGCGGCGGCCCTCCTCGAACTCGACCACGTGGTTCGCGCGGTCCACGCCCTTCTGCAGGGTCATCACGAACACGTCCCCGACGGCGGTCACCCGCTGCCCGGGGGCGGCCTCGGCCAGGTTGTCGTTGCCGTCCCACTCGGGCTGGCGGGAGGGGTCCGCGATCAGCTCGAAGACGACGCCGGCCGGGGCGTCGACGTGGTGGGTCGCGGACACGACGCGGTCCTCGGGGGCGGGCAGGGCGGTCTCGTCGATGTGCTCCATGGGGAGAGCGTAGACCCCGATGCGCACCCGCCGAGAGGGTCGGCGGGGCTCGCTCGGGGAGCGGCCCCCGATCTCAGATCAGGCCCAGCGCGGTGAGCTTGGCCGCGGTCTCCTCGTTGGTCGGCTCCACCTGGTGGTCGCCGTCGGGGAACACGACCACGGGGATGTCCTTCTGGCGCCGGGTGCGCAGGCAGTCGCGGCACCAGTCGGCGCCGTCGACGGTGAGGACGTTCTGACTCATCCGTCCAGCGTACTGAGGGGTGGGATGCTGGGGGGCATGCCCGCCCAGCCCTCCCCCTCCGGCCGCACCGTCCACCTGTCCACGTCGGGCGTGGACGCCCGCATCGCCCCCGACGAGTTCGGCGGGTTCGTCCTGGAGATCGGCGGGGCTGTCCAGTCCCACGTGGACCTGGCCGACCCCGCTCGCATCCGCTACGAGTACCTGCGCCGCATGGCCCACGTGCTCGACGTAGCCTCCCCGACGGGCGCGCCGGTGCGGGTCCTGCACCTCGGCGCGGGCGCGCTGACCCTGCCGCGCTACCTCCAGGCGACCCGACCCGGCTCGGAGCAGACGGTGGTCGACCTGGACCGGGAGCTCGTGTCCTTCGTGCTCGCTGAGCTGCCCCTGCCGGCGGGCACGGACCTCGTCTCCGTGGTCGCGGACGCGCGCCTGGCCGCCGTCGACCTCGCGCTGGACGGGGAGCGGTTCGACGCCGTCGTGCTGGACATCGGCACCGGCGAGGAGGGCGCCGAGCACCTGCGCGGCGCCGTGTTCTACGGGGAGCTGCTCGAGCTGCTGACGGCGGGTGGGGTGCTGCTGGTGAACATCGGCGACGACGCCGGCCTGCACTTCCTGGGCGCCGAGCTGGGCGCCCTCGAGGAGGCGGCCGCCGAGGCCGGGGTGCCCGGCCCGTGGACGCTCGCGGACCAGGGGATGCTGGAGCGCCTGGACTGGGGCAACGTCGTGCTGGCCGCGGGGGCGCCGCTGGGAGAGGCCGGCTGCACGGAGCGCCTCGCCGCGGCGGGGCCGCATCCGGCGGCCGTGCTGGACCCGGCGGAATCGGCCGCGCTGGCCGCCCGCATCCGTCGCGCCTGAGGGCGGGCGCGGCGCTCAGGGCCGGGGGTCCTCCGCACCGGGGCCCGTCTGCGGCCGGGGCCACGGGTGGCCCCGGCGCTCCTCCGCCCCCTCGTTGAAACGCCGCAGGAGCCTGCTGAACTCGACGACGTCTTCGGCGGGCCAGGAGGCGACGATCTGCGCCACGTTGTCCGCGCGGGAGCTCAGCTCCGCGGCGAGGCGGGCGCGCCCCTCCTCCGTGGGGCGGTGCAGCCGGGCGGAGCCGCCGTCGGGGTCCGCCACCCGCTCGACGAGGCCGGCCTTCATGGCGGCGGCCACCTGCCGGTGGACGGTGGAGACGTCGAGGTCGAAGGCCTCGGCCAGCTCGCCGACGCTCATGGCCCCGCCTGCGTCCAGGCGGGCGAGCAGCACGGTGGCGCTGCGCTCCAGCGCACTCGACCGGCCGTAGGGTGCCACCCCCTGCGTGGCCACCCGCAGCAGGAGCATGTGCTCGTACATGATCCCTTCGACCGGGTCGGGCCACGCCCCCTCAGATGATTGCATCATGCAAACGATGCTACCTTTTGCATCATGCAAATCGCCGAGCAGGAACGCATCGCCTCCCCCACCTTCGTCCTCGCCTGGGTGGTCTCCTTCCTCCAGTTCCTCGCGTTCTACGCCCTCGTCACCACCATGGCTGTGTACGCGGTCCGGCAGTTCGCCGCCTCGGACGCCGGGGCGGGGCTGGCCTCGAGCGCCTTCGTCATCGGCGCCACCCTCAGCCGCGTGGTCACCGGCCACGTGGTGGACCGCTTCGGCAAGCGCCGCGTCCTGGTGGTGGCCCTGGTCGCCGTCGCGCTGTCCTGCACGCTCTACCTCGTCGCCTCCTCGCTGCCGGCCCTGGTGGCGGTGCGCATGCTCCACGGCGCCAGCTACGCCTTCGCCAGCACCGCCGTCATGGCCCTGGCCCAGGCGGCCATCCCCGACGGGCGACGCGCGGAGGCCACCGGCCACCTCGCGCTGGGCACCACCCTGGCCACCGCGATCGGCCCCGCCCTGGGACTCTTCCTCGCCGGCTCCATCGGCTACGCGTGGCTGTTCCGGGCGACTCTGGGGATCACGGTGGTCAGCCTCGTGCTGGGCCTGCTGGTGCGCGAGGCGCCCGCCGCGGCGGACGTCGACGGCGAGCGCGCCGCCGGCGAGGTCCCCCTGGAGCACCCCGCCCCCGCGGTGGGCTTCCGCCTGCGCTCCGTGCTGCACCCGGCGGTGCTGCCGATCAGCGGCTTCATGCTGCTGGTGGGCCTGAGCTACGCCGGGATCCTCACCTACCTGAACGCCTACTCGGTGGAGCGCGGGCTCACGGCCGGCGCCGGCCTCTTCTTCCTGGCCTACGCCGCGGCGATGCTCGTCATGCGCCTCACCCTGGGCACCCTGCAGGACCGCCGGGGGGACGACGCCGTCGTCTACCCCGCGCTCCTCTGCTTCACGGCCGCGCTCCTGGTGCTGGCCTTCGCCACGCGCGACTGGCAGGTGGTGCTGGCCGGGGCGCTGAGCGGCCTCGGCTACGGCACGCTCATGCCCGCGGCCCAGGCGATCGCCGTGAACGCGGTGCCCTCCCACCAGCTCGGCGCCGGCATCTCCACCCTCATGCTCTTCGCGGACGTGGGGCTGGGCCTGGGCCCCGTGCTCCTCGGCGGGCTCGTGGCCTCCGCCGGCTACGGCGCCATGTACGCGGCCCTGGCGGGCGTGCTGGTGATCGCCGCCGGGTACTACTTCGTGATGCACGGACGCCGGCACGGGCGGCGGGGGACCGTGGCCCGCGCCTGAGTCCCGCGCGGTGACGGCGGCCTGCCGCCGCGGGCGACGCTACCGGCGCCGCGCCGGCCAGGACGCGAGCATGACGGCGGCGAGGGCGCCCAGGGTGCCCAGCACCGTCGTCGTGGTGACCGTGGATCCGTCGGTGGGGGCCACCAGGTCCACCACGAGGGAGCCCAGGAGGTTGCCCGAGACCAGGCCGAGGGTGGCGGCGAAGACGCCCAGGCGCGGGACGACCATGGCGCCCACCCCGATGAACACGCACCCCAGCGGGCCGCCGAGGTAGAGCCGCCAGTCGTGCGGCAGCGCGGGCATGCCGTGGCCGGAGGCCAGGGCGATCCCGCCCCACACGACCCCGAGGAAGAGGACGCCGGCAGTGAAGTTGACCAGGGTCGCCGGGATGGCGGTGCCGTAGGCCGTGGTCTGACGGGCGTTGAACACCTGCTGCCCGGCGGTGGCCAGACCGGTCAGCAGGGGCAGCAGGGCCAGCAGCGCCCAGCCGGGCCCGCCGCCGGCCTCGCCGAGCGAGGGCCACACCACGAGGGCGACCGCGGCCAGGGCGAGCGCCGCCCCCGTGAGGCGCCGCGGCGTCAGGCGCTGCACCCCGGCGGGGCTGAGCCCGAACCGGTCCACGACCATTCCGCCGACCACCTGCCCGGTGACCACGGCGACCGTGAACACGGCCACGCCGAGGGGGCCGATCGTCGCGGACTGGGTGAGCACCAGGAGCCCGCCGATCACGCCCGCCACCGCGTACCACGGGCGCACGGACCCCGCGGCCAGGGCCGGGCGGATGCGGGCCAGGCCCCGGCGGCCCCGCGGCGTCAGCACGCTCACGAGCACCATGACGACCAGGCCCGCCGCGAAGGAGCACAGCGCGGCGAGGACGGGGTCGCCCGTCAGGTGGGCGAGGCGGGAGTTGATGCGGCCCTGCAGCGGCATCACGGAGCCGGCGGCCACCGCGAGAGCGAACAGCAGGGCGGTCGCCCGCGGGGAGGGGGCGTCCGGGCGGGCGGCGACGTCGGCCGGGCGGGGGCGGGAGCGTCCGCGCTCTGCGGACGGGGCAGAGGATGCGGGTGGCATCCCCCCGTTCTACACCCCTAGGCGGCCAGGCGCGCCTCGAGCCCGGCGCGCACCGCGGGCCACTCCTCGCGCACCACGCTGAAGTAGTCGACGTCGGCGATCGTGCCGTCCGCCGCCGGACGGAAGCGGCGCAGAGTGCCCTCGAACGTCGCCCCCAGACGGGCGATGGCGGCGTGCGAACGGGCGTTGCGGTGGTCGCAGCGCAGGGCCACCCGCTCCAGCGTCCATTCCTCGAACGCGTGCCCGAACAACAGCAGCTTGCAGCCGGGGTTCACGGAGGTGCCCCACACCCGACGGGCGTAGACCGTGTGCCCCACCTCCACCCGCAGCCCCGGCACCAGGTCATAGAGGCTCGTGCGCCCCACCAGCTCCCCGCCCTGCTCGACGGCGAACGCGAAGGTGCCCTCCCGCTCGATCAGCTCGGCGAGGTGCGCGGACATGGCCGCACCGTCCACCGGCAGAGGCGCGCTGTTCCCCGCCCACATGACCGCGTCGACGAGCTCGCGCAGGGCGGGGCCGTCGGTGGGTGAGAGGGGGCGCAGGGTGAGGTCCCCGCGGGTGAGGACGATCTCGTGCTTCATGCACCCATCCTGTCAGCGGACTCGGGGTGATCTCCCGGCACGACGAGACCGAGCGCCACGGACGAGGGCGTCGCCTCCGGCGCCCGGCCGGCTCAGAGCGTGGCGGAACGGCGGGCGGAGGCCCTCATGGCCGCGACCCGCTGCGCCACAGGGGCCTCCAGAGCGCCCGGCTGCAGGGCCGGGGCGAGATCGGCGGCCACCTCTCGGGCGACCCCCTCGAGGGCGGAGGCGTCCTGGGCGACCCAGGCGCGCAGCGTCAGGTGCTCCCGCATCCACGCCGTGAGCGTCTCCTCGGACTCCGGGGTGAGGGCGAAGCCCACCCCCGCCGCACCCGGGCTGGTGCGCTCCACATCCAGGCCGAGCTCGCCCGCCAGCAGGGCGGCGAACGCCTGGCGCAGCGGTGAGACGCCGGTACGACCGGACTGGAAGGCGGCGCGCACCTCGCGGCGCTGCAGGCTCTCGTCGGCCACGTCGACGGCGAGGACATCACCGGCGGCGGGGGTGAGGCCCAGGGCGGCACGGGCTGACTCCTCGGCCACCACGGCCACGATGCCGGGCACTGCGGGGGCGGCGGTGAGGAACTCGGCGTACCGCATGCCCGGAGTGGCGGCGAGCACAGCGGCGGCCTCGGCGGTCGGGGACGGGGTGTCGACGGCGGTGATGGTCATGGATCCAGGGTGAATCGCGATTCACTGAGACGGGGAGCGATGTCCATATTCTGAGATTTGCAATCACATGGTGAGACCCACGCCGCCCGATGTGCAGTACGCTGGCCCCATGCAGATGCGCGCGCAGCAGTGGTGGACCGCCTGAGGGCGGCCCCGGTCATGCGCATCTGACACGACGAGCCGCTCGCCTGCCGGGCGGCTCGGTCATGAGCGGCTCCGGCGGGCCCCATCCCAGGAGGACCCCCGATGACCCACCGCAACCCCGAGGACAACGCCCTGAGAGGCGCCCCCGAGCCCCGCACCCTCGCCGAGGCCTGCGACCTCGTCACCACCCCGGACCTGGACGTCTCCGCGGACGGCATGTTCGGCCAGTACGGCGGCGCCCACCTGCCCCCGCAGCTGGCCGGCCCCATGGCCGAGGTCGCCCGCGCGTACGCCGAGGCGCGCCAGGACCCCGAGTTCTACGCCGAATACCGACGCCTGCTGCGCGACGCCGTCGGGCGCCCCTCCCCCCTGACCCCGCTGGACCGCCTCTCCGACGAGCTCGGCGGCGCACGGATCGTGCTCAAGCGCGAGGACCTGAACCACACGGGCGCCCACAAGATCAACCACACGATCGGCGAGGCGCTGCTCGCCAAGCGCATGGGCAAGCGCAGCCTGATCGCGGAGACCGGCGCCGGCCAGCACGGCGTGGCCCTGGCGACGGCGGCCGCGATGGTCGGCCTCGACTGCGAGATCCACATGGGCGCGATCGACGTGGCCAAGCAGCACCCCAACGTGGTGCGCATGCGCCTGCTCGGCACGAAGGTCGTCTCGGTGGAGCGCGAGGGCCGCTCCCTGAAGGAGGCCGTGGACTCGGCGTTCGAGGTGTACGCGGCGAACCCGGAGAAGTACCTGTTCGCGATCGGCTCCGTGGTGGGCCCGCACCCGTTCCCCACGATGATCCGCGACTTCCAGTCCGTGGTCGGCCGCGAGGCCCGCGCCCAGTTCCAGGAGCGGTTCGGGGCGCTGCCCAGCGCCGTCGTCGCCGCGGTGGGCGGCGGCTCCAACGCGATGGGCGCGTTCACCGCGTTCCTCGACGACGCCGACGTCGCGCTCGTGGGCGTCGAGCCCGGCGGCCGCTCCGCGACCAAGGGCGAGCACGCGATGACCATGACCCAGGGCCGCGACGGCGTCCTCCACGGCATGGCCACCCTCGTCCTCGCCGACGACGACGGCACCCCGGATCCCGTGCACTCGATCGCCTCGGGCCTGGACTACCCGGGCGTCGGTCCACAGCACGCCCACTTCGCGAGCGTCGGCCGCGTCCGGTACGTGGCCGAGGACGACGCGGCCGTGCTCGACGCGTTCCAGCGGCTCACGCGGCTCGAGGGCGTCATCCCCGCGCTCGAGTCCGCGCACGCCGTGGCGCACGCGATCCGCCTCGCCCCGCAGATGGGCCGGGACGCGCGGATCCTGGTCAACCTCTCCGGCCGCGGAGACAAGGACGTGGACTACGTGGCCGAGAAGCTCGGGCTCACGGGCGAGGCGGACGAGGTCGTGCGGTGAGCTGAGGCGGCGGCCCGGCGTCGCCCCCGGTCAGCGCGTAGCCTGGCTGCCGTGATGACCCTGATGTGGGGCGCGGTCGCCGCGTCCTCCCTGCTCGTGGGCGCCGTCCTGGCGACCCTGCGCCGCTGGCACATGGGCACGATCGGACTCGTGCTCGCCTTCGGCGCCGGCGCCCTGATCGCGTCCGTGTCCTTCGAGCTCGCGGAGGCGGGCGTGCAGGCGGCCGGACCTGCCGCCGTCGGCATCGGGCTGACGCTCGGCGCGGCCGCCTACTTCCTCGGCGACCGTGCGGTGGAGCGCTCCGCCGCGAGGTCCGGCGGCTCGTCCTCGGGCGCGGCGCTGACCGTGGGCGCGCTGCTGGACGGCATCCCGGAGCAGCTCGTGCTGGGCATCGGGCTGGCCGCGGGCGAGGGCGTCTCCCTTGCGCTGCTCGTGGCGATCTTCATGTCCAACCTGCCCGAGTCCATCGCCGCCACGGCCGACTCCCTCGACGGCGGCAAGACGCGGCGCCACCTGCTGGTCCAGTGGTCGCTCGTGGCGGTGGTCTGCGCTCTGGCGACGTGGGGCGGCGGGCTGATCGCCGACGTCGCCTCCCCCACCCTGACCGGCGGCATCCAGGGGTTCGCGGCCGGCGCCCTGCTGGTCATGCTGATCGACACGATGATCCCCGAGGCCCGAGAGAAGGGCGGGGAGAAGGCCGGGCTGCTCACCGTGGTCGGCTTCGCGCTCGGCGCGTTCCTGTCCCTGGTGGTGTGACCGCCCAGGGACAGGAACGCCCGACTCCGGTCACGGGGTGGGCATGCCGCCGGTCACCGGGATGGTCGCGCCCACCACATAGGAGGACTCCGGCGAGGCCAGGAACACGTAGGCCGGGGCCAGCTCGGTGGGCTGCCCGGCGCGGCCCAGCGGGGTGGACTGGCCGAACTCCGGCAGGTCCTCCGACTTCTGGCCGCCGGAGGGCTGCAGCGGGGTCCAGATCGGACCGGGCGCCACGGCGTTCACGCGGATGCCCTTCGGGGCCAGCTGCTGGCCCAGGGCCTTCGTGAAGGTGTTGATGGCGGCCTTCGTGGCGGAGTAGTCCACCAGCTGCTCCGGGGCCATGTAGGCGACCACGGAGGTGGTGTTGATGATCGTGGAGCCCGGCTTCAGGTGCGGCAGGGCGGCCTTGACCAGGCGGAACTGGGCCAGGATGTTGATGTCGAAGGTGGCCTCGAGCTGCTCGTCGTCGATGTCCTCGATCGAGTCCTGCGCCACCTGCTTGCCGCCGTTGTTCACCAGCACGTCCAGCCCGCCGAGCTTCTCGACCGCCTGGGCCACGAGGTCGGCGCAGAACGTCTTGTCGCGCAGGTCGCCGGGGATCCCAGCGGCGGTGCGCCCCTCCGCCTGCAGGACCTCGAGGACGTGCTGGGCGTCCTTCTCCTCCTCGGGCAGGTAGCTGATGACGACGTCGGCGCCCTCGCGCGCGAACGCGATCGCGGTGGCCGCGCCGATGCCGGAGTCACCGCCGGTGATGAGCGCCTTGCGGCCCTCGAGACGGCCGGTGCCGCGGTAGGACTTCTCACCCAGGTCGGCCTTCGGCGTCATCTCCGCGTCCAGGCCGGTGCCCGGCAGCGACTGCTCCGGCGGGCTGATCACGGGGTAGCGCTTCGTGGGGTCCTGCAGGGTGAGCTGGTCGGTGGTGGTGGTGTTCGCGTCGTCGTGCGCCACGGGGTGCTCCTCACGGTCTCGGGGCGACGCGCGGTCTGCGCGCCGTCCTCCGAGCGTAGGGAGCAGCCCCCCGGCGGCGCCACGGCTGATCCCCGGGTCACCGGACGTGCCCCACCCGCTCCCCTGGATGACGAGCCCTGCGATATGGCCCCTAAACCACGCGTTTAGGGGCCATATCGCAGGGCTCGTCGCGAGGAGTCGGGGCCGGTGCCGGGGCCGGGCGTCACAGCCCGCCGTGCACGAACTCCCCGCCCACGGCGGTGGCGACGACGTCGATCGCCGCGATCTGGTCGCTCGGCACCGCGCGCGGGTCCTCGCTGAGCACCGTGAAGTCCGCGAGCTGGCCTGCGACGAGCCGTCCCTTGCGGCCGCCCCAGCCGGTCGCCTCCGCGGAGCCGACCGTGTAGGCGTGCAGGGCTTCGGCCACCGTGAGCCGCTCCGCGTCCGGGCCGTACTGCTCGCCGGTCTCGGTGCGGCGCAGCACGAAGTCCTGGATGACCTCCAGCGGGCGGCCGCCGGCCACGGGGCGGTCCGAGCTGCCGGGCAGCACCAGGCCCGCACGCAGCAGCCGGCCGGCCGGGTACGACAGCGCGGCCCGCTCCGGCCCGATCCGCTCCCGCACCGACCCGCCGAACGCACCGATGAAGTTCGGCTGGGTGGCCATCACGACCTCCAGCTCGGCCATGCGGGCCACCTGGTCGTCGCGGACCACCCCGCCGTGCTCCACGCGGTGCGGCATCACGGGCCGCCCGAACCGGCCCCGCGCCTCGGCGATCACGTCGAGGGCGAAGTCGAGGGCGGCGTCGCCGATCGCGTGCAGGGCCAGGGCCCAGCCGGCGGCCGCCGCACCGAGGCACGCCCGGCGCATCTCCCCCGCGTCCTGCTGCAGGTAGCCGCGGCCGTGGCCGTGCCCGCAGTAGTCCTCGGTCATCGCGGCGGTCTGCCCGAGCATCGACCCGTCCGTGAACACCTTCGCCGGCCCGATCTGCAGCCACTCGTCGCCCACCCCCGTGCGCACGCCGGCGTCGAGGGTGAGGTGCGTGCCGTCGTCGGGGTGGCCGTCCACCGGGCGCAGCGCATCCAGGGCGACCATCGTCTGGAAGCGGGTGCGCAGCAGCCCCGCGTCCCGGGCGCGCTGATACGCGCCGAACTCGAGCGGGCTGTGCCCGATCCACCCGCCGGCCACCCCCGCATCGGTCACCGAGGTGATGCCCTCGGCCGCGTACTCCTGCGACGCCCGCGCCAGGCACGCGCCGATGTGCTCGTGGGACTCCGGCTGCAGCAGCCGGGTCACCAGGCTCATGGCGGTCTCCTCCAACAGACCGGTGGGCCGGCCGGCGGCGTCCGTGAGGATCCGCCCGCCCTCGGGCTGCTGCAGCACCTGCTCCCCCACGCCGGCCAGGACCAGCACCGCCCCGGACACCGTGACGGCGTGGCCCGTGTTGTGGCGGATGAGCACGGGGCGCCCGGAGGCGGCGGCGTCGAGGCTGTCCCGGTCCGGCTGGGGGCCGGTGAGGTGGCCGGGATCGAAGCCGGTGCACGTCACCCAGGCGCCGGGGTCGAGCTCGGCGGCGCGGGCGCGGACCCGGCGGTGGACCTCCTCCGCGGTGCGCGCACCCTCGAGGTCCACGTCCAGCCGGGACTGGCCGAACCAGACGCTGTGCGCGTGGGCGTCGTTGAACCCGGCGAGGACGGTGCGCCCCCGCGCGTCGAGGCGTTCGCGCGCCGTCAAGCCGTCCAGCTCCTCGTCCACCCCGACGACGACGCCCCGCCACACCCCCAGCCGCGAGGCCGACGGGCGGGCGGGGTCGCCGGTGATGAGGCGGGCGTTCTCCACGATCAGGTCGAGCTGCATGGGGCGGGTCTCCTGGGGCGGGGCGGGCGGGCGAGGCGCGGGTGGGCGGCCTCGTCCGCGAGCGTAGCCGGGACGCGGGTCAGGGTGAGGTCTCGGCGGCGCTCACTTTCAGGGCCGAATACGACTCTCCCGGGCCCCAGAGCCCCCGGGAGAGTCGTATTCGGCCCACAAAGTGCGGAGGGCGCGGGTCAGGCGGTCGGCCCGCCGCCCGCG
Source organism: Micrococcus sp. UYEF5 (assembly GCF_040546065.1). NCBI lineage: Bacteria > Bacillati > Actinomycetota > Actinomycetes > Micrococcales > Micrococcaceae > Micrococcus > Micrococcus sp. UYEF5. Next base: position 17,475 of record NZ_JBEPNB010000008.1, on the reverse strand, counting down.
GCGGTCATCGCGCGTTCCAGGTCGGCCAGCAGCTCGGCGGTGGGCTCCACGCCCACGGACAGACGCACGAAACCGTCCGGGACGTCGTCGCCCCAGCGGGCGCGGCGCTCGGCCGCCGTGTGCGTGCCGCCGAAGCTGGTCTGCGGCACCACGTACTGCGCCGCGGCGATGAACCGCTCGGCCGCCGCCGCGTCCGCGAACCGCAGCCCGACGAGGCCGCCCGCCGCCGTCATCTGACGCGCCACGACCTCCGCGTCCGGGTGGTCCGCCAGCCCCGGGTAGACCACGGCGCGCACCGCCGGGTGGCCCGCGGCCAGCTCCGCGACCGCCTGCGCCGAGGCGCACATCCGGGCGAAGCGGACCTCGAGGGTCTCGAGACCGCGGTGGATGAGCCAGGCCTCGTGGGTGCCCAGGATCCCGCCGGCCAGGGTCCGCCAGCCGCGCACCCGCGCCATCACCTGCGGGTCCCGGCTGGCCACGTGCCCGCCGAGGGCGTCCGTGTGCCCGTTGACGGCCTTCGTGTCCGAGGCCATGACCACGTCCGCCCCCAGCTCCAGCGGGCGCTGCCCCAGGGGGGTCAGCAGCGTGTTGTCCACCACCACGAGGGCCCCCGCGCCGTCCCGGCGGCCGTTCGCGTGGGCGCGGGCGGCGACGTCCGCCAGGTCCGCCACGCGCAGCCCCGGGTTGGAGGGGGTCTCCACGAGCACCAGGTCGTAGCCGCTCAGGTCCGCATGGGCGAGCCCCTGGGTGGCGACCAGGTCCACGTGCACGCCTCGGGGCGTGAGGTGCTCGGCGGCGAGGGCGCGGGTGGGCCCGTAGCCGTCCGCGGGCAGGAGGGCGCGGTCCCCCGGGTGCAGCAGGGGCAGCAGGACGGCGGCGATCGCGGCCATGCCGGAGGGGACCACGGCGACGTCGGCGTCCTCCAGCGCGCCCAGGGCGGCCTCGAGCGCGGACCAGGTGGGCGTGGCCCAGCGCGCGTACTGGAAAGGCACGTCCGCGCCGGGGGCGGTGGGGGCGCCGTCCGGGTCCGCGCCGGGCAGGTGGAACGCGCTCGCGTGGACCAGCGGCGGGGAGATGGACTCCCCCGGGGCCATCCCGTGGGCGCGGTGGTGCAGGACGGTGCCGAAGGCGGGCGGCGGCGGGGCGGCGGACATGGCCCCGAGCGTAGTCCCGACCCCGGACGCGGCAGCGCGCCCCCTCCCTAGACTGGCGGACATGACCTCCGGCCCTCCCTCCCCCGCCCTGCCCGCCGGGCCCGCCGCCCACCTGCGCGGCGAGCACCTGACCGTCTCGCTCGGCGGGCACCGCGTGCTCACGGACGCCACGGTGCGGATCAACGCCGGCTCGCGGCTCGGGATCGTGGGTGAGAACGGGCGCGGCAAGACCACGCTGCTCCACGTGCTCACGGGCCGGATCACGCCCGACGTCGGCCGCGTGACGCGGGCGGGCACGCTCGCGTTCGTCCCGCAGGCGCTGCGGGCGCGGGCCGACGGGCGCTCCCGCACGGTGGGCGACCTGGTCCGCGACGCCCTCACGGGCCCGCACGCCGCACTCGAGGCCCTGGACGCCGCCGCGGCCGCCCTGGCCGAGGCCCCCGACGACGCCGGCGCCGGACACCGGTACTCCACCGCGCTGGAGCGGGCCCACCTCTACGACGCCTGGGACGCCGGCCGGCGCGTGGACATGGACCTCGAGGGGCTGCACGCGTGCACGGACCGCGAGCGCCCCCTCACATCGCTCTCGGTCGGCCAGCGCCACCGGGTGCGCCTGGCCGTCACCCTCGGCTCCCGGCCGGACCTGCTGCTGCTGGACGAGCCGACCAACCACCTGGACGACGTCGCCCTGGACTTCCTCACCCGCCGGCTGGTGGAGCACCCGGGCGGGGTCGCCGTCGTCAGCCACGACCGCGCCCTGCTGCGCGCCGTGTGCACCGACATCGTGGACCTGGATCCCAGCCAGGACGGGCGGCCGCGGCGGTACTCCGGCGGGTACGCCGGCTGGGCGAAGGGGCGCCGCCGCGCCCGGGCCGCCTGGGAGCAGGAGTACGCCGAGCAGAACGCCGAGCGCGAGCGGCTGGAGCTGGCCGTGGAGGACGCGCGGGAGCAGATGCAGGGCTCGTGGCGGCCCCCGAAGGGCACCGGCAAGCACCAGCGCTCGAGCCGGTCGGCGGGGATCGTGCAGATGTTCAACCGGCGCTTCGACGAGCTGGAGGCGCACCGGATCACCGTGCCCGAGCCGCCCCTGCGCCTGGACTGGCCGTTCGCGGACATGCCCGACGGCGACCCGCGGGACGGCGCGGACGCGGCGGCGGGCACGGCGGGCGGGCCGGGCACGGCGGGCGACGACGTCCTGCTCACCGCGGACGCCGTGCGCGTGGCCGGGCGGCTCGAGCAGCCGATGGGCGCGGCCCTCGTGCCGGGCGGCCGCGTGCTGGTGACGGGCCCGAACGGGGCCGGGAAGTCCACGCTGCTGCGCGTGCTCGCCGGGGACCTGGAGCCCACGAGCGGCTTGGTGACCGTGGGCGCCGACGTGCGCGTGCGCCTCGTGGCGCAGGAGACCCCCGCGTGGGACGAGGAGCGCACCGCCGCCGCCGTGTTCGAGGAGCACGTGCGCCGCGTCGGCGCGGACGAGGCCGGCGTCGACGACCTGGGCCGTCCCCTGCCGGCCCCCACGCTGCCCTCGCTCGGGCTGCTCACCGCCGAGGCCGCGGACACCCCGGTCGGACGCCTGTCCCAGGGGCAGCAGGCCCGTCTGCACCTGGCGATGGTGCTCATCGAGCGCCCCCACGTGCTGCTGCTGGACGAGCCGACGAACCACCTCTCCCCCGCGCTCGTGGACGAGATGACCGAGGCCCTGCAGGTCACGGAGCAGGCCGTCGTCGTGGTGACCCACGACCGGCAGATGCTCGCCGACCTCGCCGACTGGCCGCGCGTCGAGCTGCGGACCGACGCCGCGGCGGTGTGAGGCGGGCGGGGCCCCTGGCCACAGGCCCGGCCCGGCGGTCCGCCCTCAGAGGTGCGCCCGGCACAGCCGCCGCAGCGCCACGCGGGCCGGCAGTCGGTAGGCCAGGGCGACGACGGCGGGCCCGTGGACCGTCAGCCCCGCCCGGGTGCCGCGGGGGGTGGCGGTGAGGTCGTGCGTCATGGAGACCGCCGTCCCGGCCACCCGCACCGTCCACCGCCAGGTGCGGGCGTCGTCGTCGACCTCCTCGACCACGAACGGGACGCGCAGCCCCAGGGGCGCGTGGACCACGCCGCGAAGCCCGGCCCGCAGCCGGCGCCGTGGCGCCTCCACGGCGCGGATCTGCGGAGCCCACCGCGGCCACAGGCGCAGGTCGGCGTAGCGGGCCCAGGCCACGTCCACGGCGGCGGGCCCGGTCGTCGTCACGCGGCGGAACTGTCGGGGGCGGCGCGCGCGCCTCGCGCCGGCGGGGGTGCGGGTCCAGGGGGTCCGGATCATGGTGCCGAGCGTAGGGTCCGGACCGCCGGCCGGGACACGCCCGCCGGCCCGAGCGGCTCGGCCAGTGCACCGGGGGCGGCGTCGCGCTCCGGCAGGATGGGCGCATGACCCTCCCCACCCCCTCCGGCCGCTGGACGACGACGGCGCGGCCTGCCTTCGCCGTCGCCGCGGCCCTGTCCCTGGGCGGCAACCTGCTCTCACTGTGGATCGGCTCGTGGAAGTCCTCGGACCTGCCGGCCGACGCGGGCTACGCGGGCGTGCTCGAGGGCGGCTGGGAGCACATGCTCAACCAGCCCACGTACTTCACGTTCCTCTCGAACTTCCTGGTGGGGCTGACGTCCCTGCTGCTGGCGCTGCGCCTGCACCGGCCGGGCACGCTGTTCCGGGTGCTGCGGGTGACGGGGGTGGTGTGCATCGTGATCACGGGCGTGGTGTTCAACGTGCTGCTGCGGGACGCCGACCCGATGACCGCCGTCGAGCGGTTCAACGACACCCTGCAGCACATCGTCACGCCGATCCTCACCCCGGTGCTGTGGGCGGTCTTCGGGCCGCGGCGGCAGATCACGTGGCGGGTGGTGTGGTTGTCCACGCTCATCCCGCTCGCCTGGCTGGCGTTCACGCTGCTGCGCGGGCCGTGGCTGGACTGGTACCCGTACACGATCCTGGACGTCCCGCGGCTGGGCTACGACGGCGTCGCCGTCTACGTGGTGGCGATCCTCGTGTTCTTCGTGGCGGTCGCCGCCCTGCTGCGGGTGGCCGACGGCCTGCTGGCGCGGGCCGGCGTCGGGGTGGGGGCGGGCGCCGAGGCGGAGGCCCGGGTGGAGGCCCGTCCCTCCCCCTGACCCCGCCTCAGTCCGACGCCGCGCGGCCCACCTGCACCGCCCACGCGCGGACGAGCGCCTCGGCGACCTCCGGCTGGTCCAGGTGCACGTTGTGGCCGGCGGCGTCGAGCGCCGCGTAGGTGGCGCGCGGGTAATGCTCCAGGAGCGCGGCCTGGTCCCGGTAGCCGACGAGGTGGTCCTCCCGGCCGGTGAGGATCAGGGCGGGCCCCTCGAACGGCGGCGCGGCCTCCTCCGGCACGGCGTCCAGGACGTAGCGCGCGGACAGGCGCTTCAGCGCCTCCTCGTCCACGGCGCGGACGCCCGGCAGCGCGTGCTCGCGGAACCGCTCCCACGTGTCCCGCGTCAGCCGCGGGGACATCTCGAGGAACGGGGCGGCGTCGTCGGGGTCGAGGGTAGACATGAAGGCGTCGTCGCGCTCGCGCACCACCAGGTCGGTGCGGGTGCGCCGGTCCTCGTCCGGGTCGACGACGGGCGCGAGCAGCCCCAGCCCCAACACCTGCGCGCCGAACTCGGCCGCCACGTGCCGGGCGAGCAGGCCGCCGAGGGAGTTGCCGAGCACCGCGAACGGCCGCTCGCCGACCTCCGCGCGGATCCAGTCCACGAGCCAGGCGGCGAGCTCGGGGAGGCCGCCGTCGTCCTGGAGGGCCGAGGTCCGGCCGAAGCCCGGCAGGTCCACGTAGATCCGCTCGACCTCCCCGGCCTCGGCGAGGGCGTCGTCGAGCGGCAGCAGCAGCCGGTGGTCCACGCTGTTGCCGTGCACCGCGATCAGCGGGACGCCGGAGCCGCGGCGGACGACGTGGGGGTTCTCGGGGGTGTGCTCGGATGTGTGCTCGGTCATGGGTCCGAGCGTAGGGCTGAGCGCGCGGTGCCGCCCTCTCCCCGCCGCCCTCTCCTCGCCGCCCTCTCCCCGCTGCCCCCTCCCCACCGCTTTGCGGGCCGAATGCGACGCTCCCGTGCCCGATTCAGGGGCTCATCCGTCGGATTCGGCCCACAAAGTGCTCGGCCGGGCCGCCCGGTGCCGGCCGGTCACCAGAGCAGCTGGTCCCCGCGGATCTGCGTCTGGAGTCCGTCGATGCGCCCGAGCACGGAGACCTGCAGCAGGGCTGGCCAGGCGTGCACCACGAGCCCCAGGGCCACCGCGACCACGCCCCAGACCGGATGCCCGACGGCCGCCAGCGCCACGCCCGCCACCGCGTGCAGACCCGCGGAGGCGGCGTGGCTGACGAGGGAGCCCACGGCGGCGGTGCGGATGCGCCGCAGGTCGGCCCGGCCGGTGATGCGGCGGCTGATGGCCGCGTTCCAGCCGACGGCGCCCAGCTGCCGGGAGAGCCAGTCGGTGCGGACCCGGCGGGCGAGATCGCGCCAGCGCGTGTCCCGCCTCCACGGCCGGTCCACGAGCTGCCGCGAGGGCTCCCCGTAGAACGGGCCGAACCCGAAGGTCCCCACCGTGAGCACGCCGACGAACAGCCCCGGCGCCGTCGGCGCCATCAGCACGAAGGCGGACATCAGGGCGGCGACGGTGAGGGCCAGACCGGCGAGCGAGCGGGGAGTCATCACCGCGGACGCTAGCGCACCGGGCCCGCACCCCGGGCGATCCCCTCGAGCCGCCGCACGTGCGCGGCCCACCGCTCGGCGTCCCAGCCGGGCAGGTTGTCCCCGGGGCCGCGCAGGCCGGCCTGCCCGTCGATCCCCTCGCGCAGGATGTCGGCGTGGCCGGCATGGCGGGCCGCGTCGAGGGCCACGTGGGAGAGGATCTGCGCCAGAGTCACCTCGGCCAGGTGCGCGGGCCACCAGGGGACCCGCCCCCGCGCGTCGAGGACGAGGGCCTCGATGGTCGCGTCCGCGTGCGCGAAGCATCGCCGCGCGTAGTCGAGGACGTCCTCGAGGGTCTCGTCCTCGGCGGCGAACAGGTCCGCGCCGTTCTCCTCGCCCACCCCCGGCGCGTCCCAGGGCAGGGGGATGCCGGCGGGGCGGCCGAAGACCTCGCCGAAGTACTCGAGCTCGCACGTGGCCGCGTGCTTGAGCAGGCCCAGCAGGTTGGTGCCGGTGGGGGTGCGGGGCAGGCGGACCTCCCGCTCGGGCAGGCCGTCCAGCTTCGCGAAGAGGGCGTCGCGCTGCCGGCGCAGCCCCTGATGGAGGATCTCCTTGTGGTCCATGGGGTGAGCCTGCCGGGATTCAGGCCGCGCGGACGGCCCTGGCCCGTGGCCCGACGTCGTCGCGGACGTCCGGCGCCCCGGGCCGCCGTCGTCGGTCCTCAGCCCTCCCGGCGCGGGACCACGGTGATGGCCCGGGTGTCCGGGGCGGTGTCCGCGACGTGGTCCATGGCCTCGTCCACGTCCCCGGTGCGCTCGTAGGCCGCGTGGATCTGCTCCCACAGGCGGGCGTTGCGGACGCCGATCGCCGCCGGATCCAGCACGGGGTCCTGGCCCGCTCGGCGCTGGCGGTCGTAGTCCTTGAACAGCCGGATGGCCACGGGGCTCAGCAGGATGAGTGCCACGATGTTCACCCACGTGTAGAGGCCGACGCCGAAGTCGGCGAACGCCCACACGAGGGCCGAGCTCTGCACGGACCCGAACACCATGGAGCCGGCCAGCATCAGCCGGGCGATCGCGATGACCGCGCGCTGCGCCGTCTTGTTCGGGATGAGGTAGGCGACATTCGTCTCCGCGTAGAACGCGAAGGAGAGCAGGGTGGTGAAGGAGAAGAGGAAGACGGCAATCGCCACGAAGGACGGGCCGAAGGCGGGCAGTGCCTCGTCGATGGCGATCTGGACCCACGCCGGGCCCTCCTCGACGCCGGGCACGTGCTCCGCGAGCAGACTCTCCCCGTCCGGGCCCAGCACGTTGAAGCTGTTCGTGGCGAGGATCATCAGGCCGGTCATGGTGCAGACGAACAGGGTGTCCACGTAGGCGGAGAACGCCTGGGCCAGGCCCTGCTTCACGGGGTGGGAGACGTGGGCGGCCGCCGAGGCCTGGGCGCCCGAACCGGTGCCGATCTCGGTGGAGTACACGGCACGGCGCACGCCCCACGCGACGGCGGCACCGAGGATGCCGCCGTAGACCGAGTCCAGGCCCAGCGCGCTGGAGAAGATCAGCCCGAACATCGCGGGGACCTGCTGCCACATGAGCCCGACGACGAGCAGCCCCACCAGGATGTACGCGCCGGCCATGAACGGGACCACGAGGCCCACCGTGCGGCCCAGGCGGTGCATGCCGCCGAACACGATCACGCAGAACAGCACGGCCATCCCGAGACCCACCCACAGCGGATCCCAACCCCATGCCTCGGTCGTGGCGGCGGTGACGGCGTTGGCCTGGATCTGCGGGCCGGTGAAGACCGTCGCGAACACGGTGGCCGCGGCGTACGCGACCGCCAGCCACCGCCAGTTCCGGCCGAGCCCCTCGAGGATGTAGTACGCGGGCCCGCCGCGGTACTCGCCGCGGACCTTGTGCTTGTAGAGCTGCGCCAGCGAGCTCTCCACGAGCGCCACGGGGGCGCCGAGGATCGCCGTCACCCACATCCAGAACAGCGCGCCCGGGCCGCCCAGGTAGATCGCGGCCGCGACGCCCGCGATGTTGCCGACCCCGATGCGCCCGCCCAGGGCCATGGCGAACGACTGGAACGAGCTGATCCCCGCCGACGACGATCCTCCCCTGACCAGCTGGCCCACCATGTCCTTGAGCAGCCGCACCTGGGGAGCCGCCATGCGGATCGTGAAGTACAGGCCCAGGGCGAGGAGCCCGACGACCATGGGCAGGCTCCACATGATCGAGTTGGCGGCGGTGACGAACTGCTCCATGGTCACTTCCCAGGTCGCGGACAGGATCCGTGCACTCCATCACATTCGGGCCACCCCGGGCACCCCTGAGCCCCCGGGGGTCCGCGCGGGACCGGCAGGGTCGGCCGGCCAGACACGCCGTGCCGCCCCCGCACCGGCTCACCCCTGCCCCGCTCCCGCCTCCTCCCGCACTGTCACCGCCAGCTCGATGTGTCCGGCCTCCGGGTCCGCGAGGATCTGGCGGATCTCCGGCGCGGCACCGGCGTCCTCCATGTCGAACGCGTCCATGAGCCCCAGCAGATCCGGATGGGGCAGCGCGCCGCCGGGGGCGTCGTCGAGCAGGTCGACCTCGCCCGTGTCGGCCCGCACGTCCACGTACCGCTCCACGCGGCGCGGCAGCGTCCCGGCCACCACCTCGTGCCCGTCGACCCTGAGACCCGCGGGAGCCGGGCCGCTCAGCGGGACGGCCAGGACGGTCTCCACGACGTCGGCGGCGCCCGGCACCGGACGCAGCGCCGTCCACAGCGGCCCGGCGGGTGCCGACCCCGCCTCCGCGAGTGCCTGGAACAGCGTCGCGAAGGCGGCGTTCGCGCGCTCGGTGGTCGACTCCTCACCGGCCTCGTCCAGGGCCACCCGCTGCACGACGCCGGCCCACGGCGTCGGCCCGACCGTGCGCTCCGCCACGGGGCCGGGACGGGCGGGGCCGCCGTCGTCGTCGGGATCCGGGGCCGCGTAGACACCGGCGACCGCGAGCGCGAGCGCGCGGTCCTCGAGGTCGCGGCGGCGTCGCAGCTCGGCCGCGTGCGCCTTCGCGCTCAGTCCGGTGGCGAGGGCGAACTCGCCGACGGTCATCAGGGGGCTCATGGGGCGACCTCTCTCTCAGGTGATCCCAGCGTGGGCGTTCCCCCAAGGGGAGGGTCAAGCGTCGCCCACGGCGCCGCCGCGCGCCGTCCCCGGCACAGCTCTGCGACTGTTACCCCGCGCGTCCTGCGCGGCGCGCGGGCCCGGCCGCACACTGTCTCATGGCAGGCATGATCATCACCGGACTCCTCCTCGGCCTCGTCCTGGGCTTCGTGTTCCAGCGCGGACGCTTCTGCGTCACGGGCGCCTTCCGTGACCTGTTCACCATCCGGTCCACCCGCTGGCTCACCGCGTTCATGGTGATCGTGGCCGTCCAGTCGGTGGGCGTGTTCGCCCTCGACGCGCTCGGCGTGATCACCCTGGAGGCGGAGACGTTCCCGTGGCTCGGCACGATCATCGGCGGCCTGATCTTCGGCTTCTCGATCGTGCTCGCGGGCGGCTGTGCCACCGGCACGTACTACCGCGCGGGCGAGGGCCTCGTGGGCTCGTGGTTCGCGCTGATCTTCTACATCGTGGGCGCCACCGCGTTCCGCAAGGGCCCGCTGGCCGGCACCACCGAGGCCGTCCGCTCCGTCGAGACGCAGACGGGTTCGTTCCAGCAGCTCACGGGGCTGTCCCCGTGGGTGTTCGTGGCGCTGCTCGTGGCCGGCGTCGGCCTGGCCGTGCGTCATCACCTGCGCCGCGAGGCGGCCATGACCCGCTTCCGCCTGCCCGCCGCCAAGACCGGCCTCGCGCACGTGCTCACCGAGAAGGCGTGGCACCCGTTCGTCACCGCCGCGATCATCGGCGTGCTGGCGATCCTCGCGTGGCCGCTCTCCTGGGCGACCGGCCGCGAGTCCGGCCTGGGCATCACCGGCCCGTCCGCGAACATCGGCGCGTTCATCGGCACGGGCGAACTCGAGCTCGTGGACTGGGGCGTGCTGATGGTGACGGGCCTGCTGATCGGCTCGTTCATCGCCGCGAAGGCCTCCGGCGAGTTCCGCGTCCGCGTTCCCGACGCGCAGACCACCGTCCGCTCGATCATCGGCGGCCTCGGCATGGGCTGGGGCGCGGCGTGGGCCGGCGGCTGCACCATCGGCAACGCGATGGTGAACACCGCGACCTTCAGCTTCCAGGGCTGGACCGCCCTCGTGTTCATGGTGCTGGGCACCGGCCTGGCGGCCAAGCTCTTCATCCTCAACCACCGCGGCAAGGGCACGACGCCGGCCCCCACCTCCGGCTCTGGCCTCACCTCGGCCGAGGGCGCGGCGGCGGACGCCGGGGCGGCCCGCCCCGTGAAGCTCACGCCGATCGGCTGAGCCGACCCGCCCACGAACGACCTCTGACCACCGACACCAAGGAGAGAACATCATGGCGAAGCACCTGCTCGAGACCGACGGCCAGGTCTGCCCCTTCCCGCTCGTGGAGGCCAACCAGGCGATGCAGCAGATCCCCTCCGGGGACGAGCTCGTGATCGACTTCGACTGCACCCAGGCCACCGACTCCCTGCCCCGCTGGGCCGCGGAGAACGGCCACGAGGTCACCGACTTCGTGAAGCGCGGCGCCGCGGAGTGGACGATCACCGTGAAGAAGGGCTGAGGGGCGGAGGAGCCCCTCGGCACCTCCGCACTCCGCAGGGGGCTCAGACCTCCAGCAGCACCTTGATCTCGCGGCGCTCGTCCATGGCCTGGTACGCCTCGGCGGCGTCGTCGAGCGGCATGCGCGCGGTGAACACGCGGCCGGGCTGGATCTCGCCGGACTGGATGCGCTCGATCAGCTCGGGTAGGAAGCGGCGGACGGGGGCGGGCCCGCCCTCGAGGTGGATCTCCCGGGCGAAGAGGTCGGAGCCGTCGAGGGTCTGGTCGTGGGAGACGCCCACGAACCCGACGTACCCGCCGGGGCGCACCGAGGCCAGGGCCTGGTCCATGGAGCCCTGCGTGCCGACGGCCTCGCACACCCCGTGCGCGCCGTAGCCGCCGGTGAGCTCGCGCACCTGGGCGGCGCCCTCCTCGCCGCGCTCGGCGATCACGACGTCCGCGCCGAACTCACGGGCGAGCGCGGCCCGATCCTCATGGCGGGAGAACACGATGACCTGCTCCGCGCCGAGGGTCTTGGCGGCCAGGACGGCGCACAGGCCGACGGCGCCGTCGCCGACCACGGCGATGGTCTTGCCGGGGCCGGCCTGCGCGGCGACGGCGGCGTACCAGCCGGTGCCGAGCACATCCGAGGCGGCGAGGTAGTCGGCCAGGCGGTCCGGGTCCGAGGGCTCACCCCCGGGCACCTTCACGAGGGAGCCGTCCGCGAGCTCGACACGCATGTACTGCGCCTGGCTGCCCGTGTACTCGCCGGCGTTGACGCAGCGGGACTGGTAGCCGGCCTGGCAGATCTCGCACGTGTTGTCCGAGAGCATGAACGAGCCGATCACGAAGTCACCGACCTCGAGGGTGGCGACGTCCTCGCCCTTCTCCACGATCGTGCCGACGTACTCGTGGCCCATGCGCCGGTGGTCGACGTCGTTGTGACCGCGGTAGGGCCACAGGTCCGAGCCGCACACGCACGCGGCGGCCAGCTTCAGGACGACGTCCGTGGGCTGAGCGACGCGCGGGGTGTCCACCTCCTCCACGACGACGTCGCCCGGCGCGCGCATGACGACGGCCTTCATCGTCTCGGGGATGGCAGGGGTGGCGGGGGTCTGTGCGGTCATGGTCTGTCCTCCGGTCTGGCCCGGCGGTCCGGGCGGCGGTGTGCGGGGACCAGTCTTGCGCCCCTGAGCCGTGGAGACGACACATCGACGTCGCAGGCGGGGCCGGTGGATGACCGCGCGCCAGCGACATCACCGCCGGGCAGAACCGCGGTGATGTCGCTGGCGTGAGGTCCGCCGACACACCCCGCTCGGCTCACAGCGAACGAGCACCGCCGGGCGTTACGCTGTGGTTCCCATCACATCCGACTCCCCTCGGAGGCCCGTCGTGACCCTCACCCTGCCCGCCCGCCTCGAGCGCACCGCCGCCGAGCACCCGAACTCCACCGCCCTGATCCTCGGCGAGAACCGCATGACGTACGCCGAGCTGCAGGACCAGTCCCAGCGTCTGGCCGGGCTCATGCGGCAGGAGGGCATCGGCCCCGGGGACCGCGTGGCGCTCATGGTGCCGAACATCCCGGCGTTCCCGGTGGTGTTCTTCGCGGCCCTGCAGCTGGGCGCCGTCGTCGTCCCGATGAACCCGCTGTTCAAGCGCCGCGAGATCGAGTACTACCTGGAGGACTCGGGCGCGTCGATGCTGTGGTCCGTGCCGTCCGAGGAAGCCGTGGAGGGCGCCCGCGAGCGCGGTGTGCCGCTGCGCACCCTCGGCGAGGACGGCCTCGCCCCGCACCTCGCGGCGAGCCCCGGCCCGGTGACCGAGACCGTCGAGCGGGACCTCGAGGACGACGCCGTCATCCTCTACACCTCCGGCACCACCGGCCGCCCCAAGGGCGCCCAGCTGACCCACCGGAACATGGGCACCAACGCGGACACCGCGGCGGAGACGCTGATCCAGCTCCAGCACGGGGAGACCGTGCTCGGCTGCCTGCCGCTGTTCCACGTCTTCGGCCTCACGTGCGCGCTCATGGCGCCCGTGACGACGGGCGCCAGCCTGGCGTTGATCCCCCGCTTCGATCCCGCCGTGGCCGCGCAGACCGTCCGGGAGTGCGCGGTGGACGTGTTCATCGGCGTGCCCACCATGTACGGGGCCGTGCTGGCCGCGGCCAAGGACCATCCGGAGGACCTGGCCAGCCTGCGCCTGGGCGTCTCCGGCGGATCGGCCCTGCCCGTGGAGCTGCTGCGCCGCTTCGAGGCCACCTTCGACTGCGAGATCCTCGAGGGCTACGGCCTGTCCGAGACCTCCCCGGTGGCGTGCTTCAACCATCCGGGTGAGGAGCATCAGCCGGGCTCGATCGGACGCGCCGTCCGCGGGTGCGAACTGCAGCTGGTGACGCCGGACGGGGCCGTGGTGCCCGAGGGCGATGAGGAGACCCTGGGCGAGGTGTGGATCCGCGGGGAGAACGTGATGAAGGGCTACTGGGGCAAGCCGGAGGCCACCGCCCAGGCCATCACCGAGGACGGCTGGTTCCGCTCCGGCGACCTCGCCCGGCGCGATGCCGCGGGCAACTACTACATCGTGGACCGCACGAAGGACATGATCCTGCGCGGCGGGCTCAACGTGTACCCGCGCGAGATCGAGGAGGTGCTCTACGAGCACCCGGCCGTCGCGGAGGCCGCCGTGGTGGGGGTGCCCCACCCGGAGCTCGGCCAGGAGGTCGCCGCGCACGTGGTGCTCGCCCCCGGTGCGCACGCCACGGAGGAGGAGCTGATCCAGCACGTGAAGTCCCAGGTGGCGCCCTACAAGTACCCGCGCACCGTGACCGTGCGGGACGGGCTGCCCAAGACCGCCACCGGCAAGATCCTCAAGCGGGAACTGACGCCGGCGGAGTGAGCGGGGTGACCGCCCGGGCCGGACACACGGGTGAGCCTCCCATGACGACCCTGCCGCGTCTGCGGGCGGAGGTGGCCCGGCGGTACGCCGCCCTCGACCTGCCCGCCTGGCCTGCCCCGCACCCGGACGGCGCCCCGCCTCGGGAGGAGGAGTACTCCCGGGTGACCGACCCGCAGCGGTATCGGATCGCGGGCGCCCGGGCCCGCGTGTGGGCCGAGGTGCTCGCGGAGGCGGGCGCCGTCGTCGTGCCGGACCCGGTGCGTGGCATCCCGCTCGACGAGGCCGGGCGCGCCGACCTGGCGGCCCCCGTGGACCGGGCGCTGCGGGTGGCGCCGCCGGCCTGCGTCGACGGCGCCTCCCCCTGGTGGCTGCTGGAGACGGACGTGCCCCAGGACGACGACGGCGGCGTCCTGCCGGTGCTCCGGGTGGCGGTCGGTGCCCCGGGGCAGGTGCACGCGCTGCTCCCGGACTGCGGATGCGACGCCTGCGACCCCGGGTCGGATGAGCTGCTCGAGGCCGTGGACCAGGCGGTCGTGCACGCGGTCGGGACGGGGGTGAGCCTGCGGGGCCGTCATGGGCTGCGGCGCCGGGACTGGCACGTGCACTGGCGCGAGGACGGCACGGCCGAGGCGCTGGGCCGGGTCCCGGGGTGGTCGTTCGAGGCGCTCACGGACGCCTGCCGGGACCTGGCCGCCGGCGGCCGCCCGAGGCTGCCCCGCGGGACCGAGGCGACCGTGCGGGCGGGGTGGCTCCCGGAGGCGTGAGGGGGCGGCGGTGGCCGGGTGCCGCCGCTCAGAACAGTGCCGCCACCCCCCGAGCGGCGAGCGGGACGAGCCGCACGGCCCGCACCACGGTGAACGCGGTGACCACCGAGACGAGCGCCCACTCCCGCCAGGACCCGGTCCGGCCGAGCAGGGGAAGCCGGAACCGTCCGGAGGACTGCCACCACCACAGGCGCGCGGGAGGCTCCGGGCTGAGCGGCCAGAGCAGGGCCACCCCGTTGTTGGTGAGGGCGTCGCCGAGGATGTGCACGCTCACGCCGACGGCCACGGAGGCGGGGATCCACCACAGCCCGTCGCTGAGGACGGTCGCCGACACCGCGACCAGGATGCCGAGTGCCCACGCGGCCCTCCATCCCCGGTTCGGGAGCAGTCGGAGGGCCTTGGCGGCCACGGCCGCCAGGAACGCGGCGATGACCCCCTGCCCCGGTGTGTAGACGTGCCCCGCGATCGGCACCTGGATGGAGGCGGCCGCCGTCGCGACGGCGGTGAACGCCGCGATCCCCACCAGCGAGTGTGTGCCGCGCCGATGCCCGCCGGCCACGTGGCGGATGCCGCGGCTCAGCCACTCGGTCAGGGGCGGCAGGGCGTGGACGACGGTGGCGCGGGGGTGGTCCCAGTCGCTGATCATGGCCGCGCCGGCGGTGGTCACGGCGCCGAGCAGCTGGAGCTCGGCGGGCAGGTGCAGCACGGCGATCGGCGACTGCCAGTGCGTGAGCGCCAGCCAGGCCGCGGCGCCGGTGGCCGCGTGGGACGGGCCCATCATGGGTGGGGTCCTCTCGTTCGCAGGACCGGGCCGCGTCACTGCGCCTGCGAGGGCCGGCGGGCGGCCCGCGGGGAAGGAAGAGGACCAGGGTGGCAGGCGGGGCGGACACGGTAAGGCGGCCGCCGCGGCCGGAGCGGGTCGAGGCGGCTGCCCGGCCGGGGGCGGCCGCCCGGCCCCTCACCCCGTCATCGCCAGCACCAGCGGGGCCAGCAGGGCGGTGAGCACACCGGAGCAGGCCATGGCGAGGGCGGAGAACGCACCGGTCTTCGGCCCCTCAGCGAGGGCGCGGGCGGTGCCGATGCCGTGGGAGCTCACGCCGATGGCCAGACCGCGCACGCGGGGGTCGCGCACGCGCAGCCGGTCGAGCACCCAGGGGGCGAACACGGCGCCGAGCACGCCGGTGAGCACGGGGAGCACGGCGGCGAGGGAGACGATCCCGCCGCCGGCGTCGGCCACCGCCATGGCGATCGGCGTCGTCGCGGACTTGGGGGCGAACGTGGCGGCCAGCGCGGCGTCCCCGCCCATCGCCCGCACGATCAGCACGGCGCTCACCATGGCGGTCAGCGAGCCGACGGTGACCCCGACGGCGACCGGCAGGAGCAGCTTCCGGATGTCAGGGCCGGCCCGGTAGAGGGGGACGGCGAGGGCCACGGTGGCGGGGCCCAGCAGGAAGGTGAGGTAACTGCCGCCGATCATGTAGGTCTCGTAGTCGATGCCGGTCAGGGCCAGGAACGCGGCCACCAGCACGATCGTCACGAGCACGGGCGTGAGCAGGGCGGTCTGCCGGGCGGCGAGCCACAGACGGCGGGAGAGCACGGCGACGGCGAGGGTCAGCGCGATGCCGAACAGCGGTGTGTGCAGGAGCGCGTCCCAGGCCTCGGCGAGGGAGTCGGTGAGTTCGGCGGCGTTCACTGTGCGTCCTCCTTGTCCGTGAGGCGGCGGGCGAGCGGGGCGGCGACGCCGGCGGTGACCACCAGCCCCAGCAGCCAGGGCACCACGAAGCCGACCAGCATCAGCGCCCGGTGTTCCTCGATGAGGCCCAGCACCGCGACGACGCCGACGCCCGCCGGGACGAACAGCAGCGGCAGGTGCTGGAGCAGGTGATGGCTCGCCGTCATCACCGGCGCGTCCTCGGCCGGCCGGCGCCACGCGAGCAGGCCGAGCAGCAGGAGCATGCCCAGCACGGCCCCGGGGATCGGCAGGTGCAGCGTGTCGGCCACGAGCGTGCCCGCCAGCTGGCAGAGCAGCAGGATCAGCAGGCCCTCGATCATCGGGGTTCACCTGCCTCGGACGGGCCCACTGGCGGCAGGCCGGGGACGACGCCGCTCCCCGCGGCGTCGAGGTGCGCCTGCAGGGCGCGCTGGGCGTCTGCGGCGCGCCCGGCGGCCAGCTGGGCGCAGATCTCGGCGTGCCCATCGAGGAGGCGGCGGGCGGCGTCGACGGATCCGCCGGTGGCGGCGTGGATCAGGCGTGCCAGGCGGGGGGCGAAGGTGCGCACGACCTCGTCGAAGGCGGCGTTGCCGCACGTGGCGATCACGTCCCGGTGGAAGCGCACGTCCAGCGCGGAGAAGGCAGCGAGGTCGCCGGCGTCCAGGGCGGCGCGCTGCTGCTCCAGGTTGGCGGTGAGCGTGGCGACGAGGGGCCCGACGGCGTCGGGCCGCGCGGCGACCGTGGCGAGGGCGGTGGACTCGAGGAGGCCGCGCAGGGCCGTGAGGTCGGCCACGCTCTGCGGCGTGAGGGCCTGCACGGCCGCGCCCTTCTTGGGGAGGAGCCGCACCAGGCCCCAGCGCTCGAGCTGGAGGAGGGCCTCCCGGGCCGGCGTCCGGGAGATGCCGGCCTCCGTGGAGAGCTGGACCTCGGTGAGCATCTCCCCCGCGGCGATCTCACCGCGGACGATGCGCCAGGCGACGTCGTGGGCCAGGCGGCCGGCAGCCGTGGCACGACTGCCCCATAAGGGGTCGGAGAGTGGAGTCATGCGGGCCAGAGTAATCGGATGCATGCATGGATGTATGCATTGTGTCGGACTCGGAAGGGGTCCGGGTGGGGAGGCGCCCATGATGCCGGCGCCCACCCTCGCCCCATGACCGTCGCCATCACCCGTCTCGACCCCGCCGGCGCGGACCGCGCGGAGCTCATTGCGCTGCTCACCGGCAACACGTGGCCCTTCCCTGTGCGCCCCACGTCACCCGGCCGGTGGCGAAGGAGGCCATCGAGGACGGCGGCAGGCACCACACACTGTCGGGTCACCAGCTCCCGATGTAGTCCTCCGGGCCGAGGAGACCCCGGGTGTCCGCCCAGGCTCCCCAGCGGTCGAGGAGGAGGGGGATGGCCTGGTCCTCCCACCAGGGCAGATGGACGAGGCCCTGACTCATGCCTCCGCGGTTGAACCGCTCCACATTGACCTTGTCCTCGTCGTAAGGCTCGGCCCCCTCGAGGGAGCGATCAGTTGAGTCCCGCATAGTGGTGTAGCGCCCGGTGGTCGGGCACGTCGTTCCAGACGTGGACGCGGCCACCGTGTGATCCTTCGAGTCAACCTCTC